>QZKV01000163.1 GCA_003599575.1 Desulfobacteraceae bacterium
AACATTGCTACGGACTACATGTTCGCCTCCGGTTGCTCCCCACCCCACCTCACGGTGACGCAGTTACCTTCGGCTACCGGGAGCGGGCATCTCCCGAGGGAGGACTTTCACCTCCCAGATCGCGCCTGCTCCCAGGCGCACGGTTCCCAAGCTGGAGCTTGGGAACCAGCGAGCAGAGTGGGTCGGAGCTTGGGAACCAGTGGTGATCGGGATCCCCGGAGCCGGCGAGGGTCGGAGCGTGAGAGCCAGCGAGTGGAGAGGGTCGGAGCTTGGGAACCAGCGCCAGAGGGGGCTTGGGCTTTTTGCCCGTTATCCATCTGCGGGCTGTAAAACCGGTAGGAACCGCCGCCTGTTTCACTTGCCGGCACGCCTGTTCAGAGGTCTGTTATGAATGCTGCCGGTGCGGGGCAGGCCGGTGTCGTCATGCTATGAACCGTGGGAAAGCGGCAGATCACGCGGGTGCCTTCGTTCTCGCGGCTTTCGATCATGATGGTGCCGCGTAAACGGTTGATGGCTTCCTTGACGATGACCAGTCCCAGGCCGGTGCCTTGATCCGTCAGGGCTTTGGCATTTTCGGCGCGGAAGAATTCGTTGAAGAGCAGGGAAATCTGTTCCTGCGGAATGCCGATGCCGGTATCGATGACTTGCAGGCAAAGGCGCTCTTCATCTTCACTGTGCAGGGTCACGCGCACCGATCCTCCGGGGGGCGTGTACTTGACGGCATTGGAGAGCAGGTTGCTGCAGATATCGTCCAGCAGCCGTTCTTCGCCCAGCGCCAGGGGCAGACCGGGATCGATCGAAAGGATCATGGCGATTTGCTTTTCTTCAGCCTCTGCCTTGAAGACCGCGGCCAGTTGCGCAAGCAGCGGCCCGAGATCGATCGGGAGCAGCGCCATGGCAGTGCTGCCGGCCCGTTTGATGCCCAGTTTGAGCAGGTCATGCAGCATGGCGGATAGCGATTCGATGCGGCGTTCGCATTGCAGCAGCATTTCGCCTTGACGCTCGTTGAGCGGTCCGGCGTAGGCCTTGCGCAGCACCTTGAGAATGGTATCCACCGCGTTGAGGGGCGAGCGCAGCTGATGGGCGGCTTTTTGCAAAAACCAGCTCTTGTTCAATTCGCTTTTGAGATTCTGCATGGCCAGGGCGGTCAGGTCGGCTACCAGGGTAAAAAAATCCACATCCCGTTTGCTGAAGGAAAAACTGGCTTCACTGTAGACGCAAAAAACTCCCAGGACCCTCTTTTCCACTCTCAACGGCAGGCAGAGCATCGAAGAGATGCCTTCCTTGAGGATATTTTCGGGATATTGAAAATAGTCTCTTTCTTCGATCTTGCCGATGCTGTAGACGGCGCCGGCGATAATTTTCTGGTTGATGGGGCTCTTGTCGATATCGATGTTGCCGCGCGCAAGATAATTCTGGCTCAATCCATAGGTAGAGGCGAAGCGCAGCGCGTTGGCCTGGTCGTCGAGAAGTTTGATCGAGCAGGCTTTGACGCCCATGATTCGGGCGGTATTGCGGGTGGCCGAATCCATCAGCGCCTGGTACTCGGTGCACAAGGCCATATGCTTGACAAAGTCGTACAAGGCGGTCAGTTTGGCGTTGGCCACATCCAGTTCTTTGCAGAAGACCAGCAAGTTACGGCCCTTGATGCGCAGGCTGCGCTTGATGGAGGTAACCAGAAAAGCCGTTACCAGGACGGCCGCGGCCAGGATGAGGAAAAGGAAAACACCTTCGCCCAGGGAATGACCTGAGTTGAACATGGTGTGGCTGAACAGGGGAATGGGCGGCTGGATGAGATCCGCGTGCTGAAGATATCCCAGAAGACCCAAACCGATGATCATCAGGCCGGAATAGATATAGGCATGGATGGGATTCAGGAGAATGCCCGCCAGAATGATGTGAAAAATGATGAAGAGCACCAGGGGGCTGTAAAAACCGCCGGTATAAAAGATCAGCCCGAACAGGGCCGACAGGTCGCATACGATCTGGCCGTGGGCGCAAATCTCAAAGGGCTTTTCCCGGTCGGGGGAAAAGCGGCGCAGATAGCGGCAGGCAATCGTGAAAAGAATGTTGTAGACGACGATCGCGGCGATGATGCCGGCGATACTCTTCAGGCGGAGTTCAAGCCGCAGGGCGTGCGCAATCCACATCCCGGCCAGGGCGACGGCGATGGCGACCCAACGCAAGCCGATGAACCAGCCGACCCGTTCACTCAGCTCACGGCGGAAAAAAACCTGCTGCCGGACCAGTTCCTTGGCCAGTTCCATAAGTCCGTTTTCCGTTCGCCCGCTATTCCCCCCTGATCAGTTCCGCGACCGTTTTCAGCAATACGTCGGGATCGACCGGTTTTTCCATGAACTGGGTGACGGGCCAGTCTTCGCCCATGATGTGCTGGAACTTTTCCGGTCCTTCTTCTGCCATTTTGCGCGGAAAGGAGGTCAGCATCAGGATCGGAATATCCCGGTATGGTTCCCGGTTTTTCAGCTTGAAAGCCAAATCGAATCCTTCGGTATCGGTGGCCATCATCACGTCCAGAATGATCAGGTCGGGCGTTTTGGTTTCGATTTGCCGGTAACCCTCTTTCCCGTTATGCGCCGTCCGCACCGCGTAGTGCTTGCTTTCCAGTACGATACGAATGGAATGGACCAGATCGCGGTCATCATCGATGATCAGGATATCGTTTTCCTTATCCATGGTCAGTCCTCTTTTTCAATCTTTTTATGGGGCAAAGCGATGTTTTGTTTAAACAGCCAATCCACGATTTGCACAGCGGCTTTTTCGGCACTGCGGCGGGCTTCCGGGGTCAGCGCCTCTATCAAATCGAAGACATGCCCCTGAACCGATACCATCCAGGCGGAAGGCGATCGGTTGTAGAGCAACTGCAGGAGTCCCACAAAAACCTTCGGATAGAGGTGATGTGAGCCCATGGCCCACCCGTTTAATTCCGGCTTTATCCTGGACCATTGCACATCATCGCGGAGTTCGTCCAAACAGGCGTCCACGAAAATCAGGGTGTCGGCGCTTTGAACCTCTTCCAGCAGCGCCATATCAAGCTGATGCACGGAACGGATGCCCACATCCTGAACCTGTTCGAAATGCCGGCGCAATTCGCGCGCGACCAGGCGACCGATCCCGTCATCTCCGCGTTGCGGGTTTCCGTAGGCGACAATCCAGCAGGACGGCGCGTCGATGGTGATTCCGATATCCAGTGTCATGATTACCTCGCTGTTTGGTGAATGCATTGGCCGGCCGCATCGATCACCTGCAGGATCATCTGCATCTGTCCCAGAGCGTGCGTGGCGCAGGAAAGACAGGGATCGTAACAGCGAATGGCCCCCTCGATGCGGTTCAGGATGCCTTCCCGGATCTCTCCGTTACGGATATATTCCTTGGCGACGCGGGTGACCGCACGGTTCATGGCGATGTTGTTGTGACCGGTGGCCACGATCAGATTGACTTTGTTGATGGTGCCGAAATCGTCCACGCCGTAATGATGGATCAGGATGCCGCGCGGCGCCTCGATGATGCCGACCCCCTCCGCATGGGCCGGGGCGGCCGTGGTGCGGACCTCCTTTGCGCAGATGCGCTTGTCCGACAGAAGCGCCTGGGCTTTTTCCAGGGCGTACAGCAACTCGATCATACGCGCATAGTGATACATCAGTGATGCGCCCTTGAGATTGGTCTTGGCGATTTTTCTGTACAATTTGAGCGCCGCGTCCGCCTGCGGGGTTCCCATGGCATCCGCGGCATTCAGGCGCGCCAGCGGCCCCACGCGGTAGCAGCCCTCGGGGTATCCCTGGTCTTTGAAGAAGGGGAATTTCATATAGCTCCACGGCTCGACATGCTCGCCGATGAAATCCAGGTATTGCCGGGATTCAAACTGGGCCAAAATGTCTCCGGCATGACCTTTGACCCGCAGGAAACCGTCATAGAGCTGGAGCCGCCCCTGGGCGTCCACCAATGCGGCGTAATGGGAAGGAAAATTGGCGAAGACCTGCACATCGGCCATATTTTGATCGATCCAGCCCTGGATGATCGCAAGGGCCGTGTGAGCGGTCTGAAAGGCTTCCTCGAATCCGGCCAGCAGCTGGTTGCGCGCGCTCTCGGAAAGGGCATGCGTAACCCCGCCGGGAACGGCAAAGACCGGATGAACTTTTTTCCCGCCCAGCGCGGCAATGATGTCCTGGCCGAATTTTCGCAGCCGAATGCCGCGCCTGGCCAGTTCAGGCGCAGCTTCGATCACCCCGATCACATTGCGCTTAGCCGGATCCGAGTCCCAGCCCAGCAGAAGGTCGGGGCTGGCCAGATGGAAAAAGTGCAAGGCATGGGATTGGATGTACTGCCCCATGTGCAGCAACTCCCTCAGCATCCCGGCCGTCTCGGGGATCTGGACGCCGCAGATGGCGTCGCAGGCCTTGACCGAGGCCAAGTGATGGCTCACCGGGCAAATGCCGCAGATCCGCTGGGTAATGATCGGCATCTCCTCAAAGGGACGCCCATGGCAGAAGTATTCATAGCCCCTGAACTGGGTGATATGGAAAAAGGCTTCATCCACTTCACCGTGGTCATCCAAATGAACGGTGACCTTTCCATGTCCTTCCAACCGGCTGATCGGATTGATCGTAATTAGGGTTGCAGTCGTCATGCGGGTGTCTCCTAGTCGTAATGAATCAATTCACGTGGAAGAACCGGCACTCTTCCATTCAGAATTTCAGTCAGACCATAAGCGATAGCTTCCGGCGACGGCGGACAACCGGGAATATAGCAATCGACAGCAATGACCCCATTGAGCGGCAGCACCTTTTCCAAAAGGAGCGGGAGTTCTGCATGGATCGGGATCACGCCGTTGATCGTGCCGGCGGTTTGGGTATACCCGTAGCGCAACAGATCTTTGACCGGTATATGGTTGCGCAGCGTATTGACGCCTCCGAAGACTGCGCAATCTCCCCAGGCCATGATGATCCTGGATTTTTCACGCATATGGCGCACGATTTCGACTTGCTCTTCGTTGCCGATGCCGCCTTCGACAATGCCCAGATCCAGCAGCGGAAATGCATAATTCTTGAAATCGGTGATCGGCGTCACGGTCAGTTCGATTTTGGAAAGCACATCGAGCAGTGCTTCATCCAAATCCAGGAAGGACATATGGCATCCGGCGCAGCCCTCGCACCATACCGTGGCTACTTTAGGTTTTCCCATGGATTCCTCCATTGTTTACTGCCGAATTGAGAATTTCTTCCCCGGTTTCATCACCGCTGCAACGCTTCCAGGATCTTCCCGGCGTCCGCGCGGAGGCTTTCCCAGTTTCTGGCCTGACCGGCGCCACCCTTGCGCAACGCCAGGCCCTGGAGAATTTCCCAGGTGCGCAGCACGCCGGCGGGGGGATCGAGCACGCCCGGTTTGAACAGCGTTTCCGCGCCATCCGGGCTGGTGTAGGAGCCGTCCTCCTCCAGCCACAAGGGTCTGGGAAGCAGCACATGGGCTGCCGAAGCAAGCCCGGGGTCGTAATAAGGGGTGACCACCGCCAGGAAATCGGGCGCTGTCCTGCTTTTCAAGCAGGTGTCGAGATTTTCGCCCTGTTCGTCTTCCAGCACCAGAAGACCCGCGCCGGCAAATTCGTTCGGGCCTTGCGGCGAGGCAAGGCCCAGGCGCCAGGCCGCCGCGCTGTTCACAGAGGGCTTTAATAAGACGAGGCCGGCGCCCGCACCAGCCGGGGCCGCCGACTTGATGCGCAACAGTTTAAAGAGCTCCGCAAGGCCGCCGGCGGCTTTGCGGCCGGTAAGTTTTTCTCCGGCCAGGATGAGCGGGGAGGCAGCCGCGCCATATGTCTGCGCGATGTGGTTGAGGACAGTCTGCTGCTCTGCTTTGAGGAGATATTTGCCTTGTGAGGCCACGGACCGGGTGCCATCGACCATTACACATAGGGTGAACAGCACCGCCCGCAGTTCCTCTTCGGCCACCGGCAGGGAAAAACTGCTGAGCAGGTGCGCATCACGGGCCTGGCCGATGACGGCAACGGGCAGCTTTCTTTCAAGCAGGGCTTGGCGCAGCAGGGAGATGAGCACGGGATGGCTGGCTTGCGGATCGGCACCAACCATCAAAATCATATCCGCCCCGGCTATTTTTTTCCAGGAGACCTCCTCGGGCATGGCCCGGGGGCCGTTGTCCAGGGAAGAGCGGATGTTGCGGAAATGATCGCCGTCCAACGTATCGATCCACCCCGTGCCCCAGCGGTCGACCATTAATTGTTTGAACAGCACCAGCGCTTCGTTGGACAATTTAGCGGAAGTGATGCCGAAAAGCGCACTGGCGCCGTCCCGCTTGCCGATCTTTTCGAACTCGGCAGTGATGAGTTCCAGGGCACGCTCCCAGGATTGCGTGCGCCACTGCCCTTGCGCATCCTTGACCATCGGGGCCGTCAGGCGCTGGCCGTGGGTTTTAAGCACCTCGAAGCGGCCTTTGTAGCAAAGCTGTCCGCGATCCGGCCGGCCGTTTGCGCTTCCCAACATGCCTTCCATGCGGATGAGCTGGTTGTCGCGGCTCACTGCAGTGACGGGGCACAGCATGCCGCATTGCGCGCAGAGTGAAGTCGTTGTGCGGCGTTCGGCAGGCTGCCCCTTGACGGCATAATGAGCCCGGTAACGGCTGTTGATGGCACCGGTGGGGCATACTTGCAGGCAGGCCCCGCAATTGATGCACGATGAATCTTTTCTGCTTTCCAGCAGATCGAAACCGATCAGGGTCCTGGGACCACGGTTATGGAAACCCAGCACCTGGGTTCCGGCGATCTCCTGGCAGGCCCGCACGCAGCGGCCGCAGAGAATGCAGCGGTTATGATCGAAGGTCATGTATTCGCCGGTCACATCCGTGGGGAAAGCTTTGAAGGATTGGGAAACGGTTAAATGGTCCATCTGAAGCGCATAGGCCATCTTCTGCAGCTCGCAGTCGCCGCTGTCCGGGCAAAACATGCAGTTGTGGTTGCGTTCGGCGAAAAGCAGTTCCAAGCTCAGACGGCGGCTGGCCGTGATGGTCGCATTTTCAGTAACCACTTCCATACCGTCGCGCACCGGCATGACGCAACTGGCCACCAGTTTTGGCGATTTGTCCACCTCCACGACGCACAGGCGGCATCCGCCCCAATTCGTAAGGGCCGGATGATGGCAAAGGGTGGGGATGTCGATCCCGTTGCGCCGCGCCGCTTCCAAAATGGTCACCGATTCATCTACGGTAAAATCTCTACCGTCAATGGTGAGCTTCACCTGCTTGGCATTGGAATTCATCGGTCACTCCGTTTTCGTGAAAACGTTAAGTTGTCGATTCGATTAAGACATCGCATCGCAGACAACGCCCGGCTTCCCGGCGCGCGATCTCTTCCGTAAATCCCAACTCCACTTCTCTGAAGTCGGAGATACGCACGGCCAGATCCGCTTCGGGCATGGGCGAACGTGGCATCTCGCGGATTTCTTCATCGATCTCGCGGGGGATGACCACATCCGTGACATCCACAGGAACATACGGTTCTTCCGAATTTCTAGCGCGGATGGCGGCATCGATTTCTTCGGCCGCTTTGTGTCCGGCCGCAACGGCGCCCACCACCGTATCCGGTCCGGTCACCACATCTCCGCCGGCAAAAATCATGGGCGCGGTGGTTTGGGTTTTCTTCCCGGCGGCAATTTCAACCAGCCGGTTGGCGGTAAGTGCCACGCCGGTGCGCTTGAAATCGAAGGCGCCGTCCACCTCCTGACCGATGGCCAGGATGACCTGATCGGCCTCCACCATGTATTCGCTGCCCAGGATGGGCACCGGTTTTTTGCGGCCGCCGGTGTCGAACTCGCCCAGGCGCATCTTTTGCAGCACCATTTGGCAGACCTGGTTCTCCCGGCCGATGAATCGCAGCGGGGCGACCAGTTCTTCGATATGCACCCCCTCTTTCCGGGCGGTCACCACTTCATCCTTCAGAGCGGGCATATCCGCCTTGGTGCGGCGGTAATAGATCGTGACGTTTTGCGCCCCCAGGCGCAGCGCGCACTGGGCGGCATCGATGGCCGAGTTTCCGCCGCCGATCACCGCAACTCTTCGCCCGACCTGGGGACGACCGCCCAAATGCAGCTCTCTGAGAAACTCAACCGCGCCGGTGATGCCTTTATAAGTTTTGCCCTCCAACTCGGCCTGCGTGCTGCGCTGGGCACCGATGGCCACGAAGATCGCATCATAGGCGCCGCGCAACGTATCCCAGGAGATATCCCGGCCGACCCGGATGTTGCACCGCAGCAGAACGCCCACATCGAGGATGTCCTGAATTTCCTTGCACAGAATCTCTCTGGGCAAACGGTAAGCCGGTATGCCCCAACGCAACATGCCGCCGGCTTCGGGCAGCTCCTCGTACACGGTCGTGGGGTAGCCGCGCAGAACCAGATCGCGGGCCGCGGTCAGACCGGCCGGCCCGGCGCCGATGACGGCGATTTTCTCCCTGCGGGTCACGGGGGCTTTGCGCACCGGGGGTACGGACGCATGATCGGTGATAAAGCGTTTCAGATATTTGATATGCACCGGTTCATCCAGGGTTGAGCGGCGGCACTTGAGCTCGCATTTATGGTCGCACACCCGGCCGCAGATGCCGGGGAAAGGATTTGTTTTGAGCAATACTTTGTAGGCGTCGGCCAGCCGATCGGCCTTGATCAGGGAGATATAGGCCGGAATATCCATGCCGACGGGGCAGGCATGCTGGCAGGGAGAGGTGAAGAAAGCATTGCACACCACGGCCGGACAGCGCTTTGCATGGATGTGCTTTTCATACTCATCGCGGAAGTAGCGCAAGGTGGAGAGAACCGGGTTGGGGGCGGTCTGCCCCAGGCCGCACAGGGCGTTGTTTTTCATGTAGTCGGCCATCATCTCCAGCGTCTGGATGTCGCCGGACCGGCCCTTTCCCTCGCAGATGCGGGTCAAAATCTCCAGCATCTTTTCAGTACCCACCCGGCAGGGAGTGCATTTGCCGCAGGATTCATCGCGGCAGAATTCCATGAAGAAGCGGGCCACATCCACAACGCACTTATCTTCATCCATAACGATCATGCCGCCCGAGCCGACAATGGCGCCCAGCTTGACAATGGTTTCGTAATCCACCGATGCGTTCAGGTGAGCGGCCGGAATGCATCCGCCCGACGGCCCGCCCAGCTGCACGGCTTTGAATTTCTTGCCGCTGGGGATGCCGCCGCCCACATCGTAAATGATGCGGCCGATGGAGATGCCCATGGGCACCTCCACCAAGCCTACATTCCTGACGTCGCCGGTCAGGGCGAAAACCTTGGTGCCTTTGCTGCGGGTCGTGCCCACACTTGCATACCATTTGCCGCCGTTGAAGATGATCTGGGGGATGTTGGCGAAGGTTTCTACATTGTTCAGGATGGTCGGCCGTTTCCACAGTCCCTGGATGGCCGGAAAGGGCGGTCGCGGCCGCGGCGTGCCGCGTTTGCCCTCGATGGAGGTCATCAGCGCGGTTTCTTCCCCGCAGACAAAAGCACCGGCCCCGCGATACACTTCGATGTCGAAGTCAAATCCGGAACCCAAAATGTTATCTCCGAGCAAGCCATACGCCCGCGCCTGTGCGATGGCGTGGTTAAGCATTTTCACCGCCAGCGGATACTCGGCGCGGCAGTAGATATAGCCCTGCCGCGAACCGATGGCCCTGGCGGCGATGATCATTCCCTCCAGGACCGCGTGGGGATCGGATTCAAGCACGCAACGGTCCATGAAGGCGCCCGGATCGCCTTCATCGGCGTTACACAGCACGTATTTGATGTCGCCGGCCGATTTGGCTGCAAATTCCCACTTCAAACCGGTTGGAAACCCGCCGCCCCCACGGCCGCGGATGCCCGAAATCTTGACCTCCTGGATAATTTCGCCGGGTTGCAGTTGAAAGATGGCCTTGGCCGCACTGAAATAGCCGTCCCGGGCGATGTACTCTTCGACGCTCTCCGCCTGGATCAAACCCCGGTTGCGCATGACCCGCAGGTTCTGCATGCCGAAGAAGGGGATTTGCCGGATGTGCGGCCTTTGCTCCGCCACCGGCAGCGGCGGACCTTCAAAATCCTTTTCGAATTGCTCCCAGCCGCGTGCGTAGACCCACTCGGCCGGAATTTGGCCATTGAGCACGTGCCGGTCGAAAATGGCGGCGGCGCGTTCTTCAGTGACATCGGCATAGCGGACCGGTTCCTCGCCCAACCGTTCGATGGTGACCATCGGTTCACGATTGCAGATGCCGGCGCACCCGGAGGTGGTGATAAAAATGTCCTTGCGCTTGGCCGTAACCAACGCCTGCGCAAAGCAGGCCCTGACCTTTTCCGCACCGGAAGAGATGCCGCAGGTTCCCATGTGCACGGTGATGCGGATGCTTTTGCGCTGGGCGTCGAGCAAACTGTCTCTCAGGGCATCGCCTTTGATTTTATAGAGATCCTCCACCTTTAAGCGGGACATGGGCTGCTCCTTTGTATTTCGCCTGATCGTCGAGGGTTCGTATCTGCCGATTCATCCGACTGTAGTCGATGGTACGAATCGACAAATAACGTTTTGACGAACTATTCATAGTGCTCCAATATTTCGGCCAGCTTGGAGGGCTTCACCTGGCGGTAGGTGTCTTCATCCACGGTGATCACCGGCGCCAGCCCGCAGGCGCCCAAACAACGTACGGTCTCGAGGGAAAATTTTTGATCGGGGGTTGTCCCACCGGGTTCGATCTGGAGCACCTCTTTAAGTCGCGCCATGTTGTTTTTACCGCCCCGCACGTAGCAAGCCGTTCCCAAACAGCAGCGCGTGGTGTGGCGCCCTCGCGGGACCATGGTGAAGAAAGAGTAAAAGGAAACCACCCCGTGCACCTCTTTCAACGGCACGCGCATGGAATCGGCGATACGGGCCTGGATAGACTTGGGAAGATATCCGATGCTCTCCTGCACCTCCTCCAAAGCCGGAATCAAAGCGCCCGGCTTTTCTTTATAGCGGTCGATAATCCGATCCACGGCCGCCAACTCCTCCGGTGTAAACTCCTGGCTTTTGATGGGATTGACGCTCACGTAGGCCTCCAGATAAGAAGTGAAGTATCCAAACTATTTTGCGTGAAGGACGAGTACTTTAAATGTCCTCACGTTCGCCGGGCGCAACCCGCTAAAGGAAGAAGGCAAGCCTATGAAACCGAGGGAGAATATTGGGTAAGCCCGCTTTGATTACCTGTTTTTCATATTTTCAGCCTTCATCCTCTTCGGGGAGTATCCGGCGGTGCAGCGGGCTTTCGCTTATCTTTGTGCAAAGGGTGTTCCATCAGGATGGCATGATCAAAATTCCCTATGAATCTTTAGTCTTAGTCGAATTTTCGGTTTCTTGTCCCCTATTCGGCGCATGGCCAGGTGTCCGGATATTTGCCTTTCACAATCTATCTACAAAAGACCGCGACGCTGATCGCGCAGGAGCCCATTTTGATTGTAAGCCTACGTAATATTGGCAAAATTGGCTCATTTGGGAAAAATGCGGAAGCGCTGAACCTGCCGGCGGATGCCACGGCGGCAGGTTGATTTCGCAACCGTCGCACATTTCCTCGCCAAGGCCCTGCATGAGTCAAAGACGGCTGGAGAAAAGCTGATCGGGATTTAAGGTGAAGGCCTTTATTTCAGGGAGTTACACTCAGCCCTGGAACTTCCCGGCATGCGCCGGATGACTTTTCAGATGGTAAGAGTCAATCGTTCAAGGCCAAAGAAAAGCTACGAACTGGGGAGAGCGGCTGGATTCATGTTAGTGGCCATTTACAGGCTGATAAATTTTCTGACGATCGAGAGATCTCACGGCGGGTATCCATCGGTGAATGCTGAATCGGCTTCCCGCGCCTCTATTTTCAAATCATCAGCCGGTCTTCTGGGTGGTAATCACCAGGTTGTCCCGGTGGATCACCTCGTCATAGGGCTTGTCGCCCAGGCGTTCCTTGATCTGGTTGGTTTTTAAACCTTTGATGATGCGGATGTCGGCCGCGCTGTAGTTGACCAGCCCGATGCCGATTTCAATACGATCCTTGTTTTTGAGCGCCGCCGGAGCGCCTTCGCCGAATTCGCCTTCGACTTCGACGATGCCGCTGGGCAGCAGGCTTTTGCCCCTGTGCAGCAGGGCCTGCTCGGCGCCGGCATCCAGAATCAGGCTTCCCTTGGGCGTCAGGGTATAGGCGATCCAGCATTTGCGCCGGTTCATTTTTTTCCCCTGGGGCGCGAAATAGGTGCCGTGGGGCTCTCCGGAAAAAAGCCGCAGCAGAACATCGGGTTTGCTGCCTTTGGCGATGATCATGGGCACGCCGGCGGCGGTGACCTTTTTGGCCGCTTTGATTTTGCTCAGCATTCCGCCGCGGCCCAATGCGCCGGGGATGTGACTGGCAAAATGCTCGATTTCTTTTTTGATCCCGGACACGCAGGGAATCAGTTCGGCATCGGGCTGGGTGCGCGGATCCTTGGTGTACAACCCGTCGATATCGGTGAGGTTGATAAGAAAATCGGCATCCATCAACAGCGTGATCATGGCGGCCAGGTTGTCGTTATCACCCAGTTTGATCTCCTCGACCATCACCGTGTCGTTTTCATTGATAATGGGCACCACCTTCCAATCGAGCAGCGTGTTGAGGGTGTTGCGCGCATTCAGGTAGCGTTTGCGGTTGTTCAAATCTTCGCTGGTCAGCAGGATCTGGGCCACCCGCTTGTCATGCCGGCCGAAAGCGGCTTCGTACGCGTTCATCAAGCCGCTCTGACCGACGGCCGCAATGGCCTGGCGCTTGGGAATCTCCTCGGGCCGGCGGGGCAGCCCCAGTTTTCGCAATCCGGAGGCCATCGCACCCGAGGAGACAAACAACACCTCCAGCCCCCGATCGATCAGCAGGCTGATCTGGGTGGAAAGCGCGCCGACGACCTCGATATTCAAACCGTTTTGGGCGGTCAGCACATTGCTGCCCACCTTGACGACGATACGTTTGGCGGATTTCAGGCGATTGGCAGGCATAAGCGTCCCTATTGAGAAAAGGAGGAAGATGGAGGGGTCAGGTGTTCGAACGCCTTTTTCAATTTCCGGTGGGTAAACGCCTTGGCCCGATCGCCGCTGTAGTCCGCGACGATGTGTCCATTGCCCATCAGGCGCCATTGATAGATCAGCAAACCCTCCATGCCCACCGGTCCGCGGGCGTGGATTTTGTTGGTGCTGATGCCCACTTCGGCGCCCAGCCCGAAACGATAGCCGTCGCTGAAGCGGGTGCTGGCGTTCCAAAACACGTCGGCCGAGTCCACGTGGTCCATGAAATGTACGGCCAGGTCACGGTCGGCGGTGACGATGACGTCCGTGTGGCCCGATCCAAACGCATTGATGTGGTCCACGGCCGCATCCAGATCCGGTACCACCTTGATCGAGATGATCAGATCCAGGTACTCGGTGCCCCAATCCTCTTCGACGGCCGGTTTCACATCGATGATTTTGCGGGTGGCTTCGCAGCCGCGGATTTCAACTCCTTTGTTTTCCAGAGCGGCTTGCAGGCGCGGCAGGAGCCGTTCGGCGCAATCGGCATGGATCAACAGTGTTTCGGCGGCATTGCAGACCGCCACATACTGGCATTTGCTGTCCACGGCGATCCGCACCGCCATTTCGAGGTCGGCATCGCGTTCGATATAGACGTGGCATATGCCATCGGCATGGCCCAACACGGGTATCCGGGTGTTGTCCATGATGTGGCGGACAAAGGCGTTGCTGCCGCGTGGAATGATCAGGTCGATAGAGCGGTCCAGGGCCAGCATCTCGGCCACGTCGGCCCTGGTCTCCAGCAATCCGAGCCAACCCGGAGGCAGACCGGCTTTGGCGGCCGCATCCACTATGGTATCGGCCAGAATGCGATTGGTGTGCGCGGCCTCGCTGCCCCCTTTGAGCAGCGCGGCATTGCCGCTTTTCAAACACAGCGACGAGATCTGCACCAGGGCGTCGGGGCGCGACTCGAAAATGACGCCGATCACGCCGATGGGCCGGCTGACCTTATACAATTCAAGGCCATGGTCCAATTCGGTGGCGCTTAAGGTGACGCCCACCGGATCGGGCAGCCGGATCAAAGTGTGCAGCCCGGCGCAGGCCTCCTTGATCCTGGCCTCATCAAAACGCAGCCGCTTGAGCAAAGGCGCCGCCAACCCCTCTTTTTCGGCCTGGGCAAGATCCCTCTGATTGGCCTCGATGATGGCGGGTTGGCCGGCTTCCAGGGCGTGAATGATTTCCGCCAGTGCCTTGTTCTTAATCTCGCCCCCCAGGGCGGCCATGCGGATGGCCGCGGTTTGGGCCTCTCGTGCGATATACTGGATATCCATGCGATTCACCATTAAGGATGCGTTTTTAAACCCATTACATACACCGAAATGGGTAAAAAACAAAGAAGGGTTTGTTGGGTTGGTTGAGTTTGTTGAGTTTGTTGGGTTGGTTGGGTTCCGCTGGTTCCCAAGCTCCGGCTTGGGAACCCGTTTGGGGAAGCTCTAGCTTCCCCTTTTTTGAGCTTTGCCGTGTGGATAAACAGAGGCAGACCTACAGCGACAGCAACGCGGAATGTGTCCCTGACGGACAATGGAAGCCGGAGCTTCCAAGGCGTGGGGTTCCCAAGCCGGAGCTTGGGAACCAGCGGAACAAAGAAGGGTTTGTTGGGTTGGTTGAGTTTGTTGAGTTTGTTGGGTTTGTTGGGTTTGTTGAGTTTGTTGGGTTTGGTTGTGGGGCGCCGGAAGATGTCGTGCGCGGGAGGTGTCGGGATTCGCCGGGGGGTTTGAATACGAAAATGAATTTGGGTTGTTGCTGATTTGATAGGGCGGTGATGCGGGACGGACCTCCGGAGCGAATCACATGATCCAAACTCGATCGTGTTCGACACGGCAAAGGAGGGCGCGCCAGGGAAAACGGGCGCTCAAGCGCTTTGTCCTCTTTTGGGTGAAGTTGACCTGATTTCGCCCATGGGAGACAGGTGGGGTGGATCGGCGCAAATGATTACCACGCGCCGGGGGTTTGAGAACCCCCGGCGGACCCAATCCGGACTACATGCGGCCGTCGCCTCTGCCCGCATCTTCCGGTTGCTGTTCCGGATTCAAGATGGTGATTTCCACACGCCGGTTTTGTTGGCGTCCGGCCACGGTCTCGTTGGTGGCAAGCGGGTAATCTTCCCCAAGCCCCCTGGTGCTGATCCGGTCCGGTGACACACCGTCGGCCTCCAGGGCTTGGGCAACCGCTTCAGCGCGCCGCTCCGACAAACTCCGATTGTATTGGTCGCTGCCGACGCTGTCGGTGAAACCTTCCACCAGCACCTTGCGATCGGGATGCCGGTTCAGAAATTCGGACAAGCGGCCGATGCTGCGCTCGGCGCCGGTTTTCAATTGCGCTTGATCGAACTCGAAAATAACATCCGACAAGGTCAGCACCATGCCCGTTTCGGTCTGCCTTGCATCCATATCGCTCATTTCCTGGCGCAATTGCTGAAGCTCGGCTTGGGCTTGCTGTGCTTCCTGCTCAGCGCGCTGGACCTCCTGCTGGGCGCTTTGGGTCTCCTCCTGCGCGCGCGACAGTTCTTGTTGTCTTTCTCTACCGCGATAGGCTTGCAGCTCTTCTTGGGCCTGTTCCGCCCGCTGTCTGGCCTGTTCGGCCTGCTTCCGCCGGAGCGCCAGCAAAAAGCTTTCTTGCTGTTCCTGAAGTTCTTCTACTTCCTGCCGGGTTTGCAGCTGGTCGGCCTGCACTCTGGCCAGGTCGATCTTTTTCTGCGCCACGTAGGCGTAGTGCTTCTGCTCCTCAATTTCTTCCGCCCGCTGCGCTCTGTCCAGTGCCTGCTTGCCTTCGTAAAGAGTTACCGAAGCATTCTGGGTGATCGAAGGATCGTCTTTGGCGAGGGAATAGGATTGCTGTGCTTGTTTGAGCTCCTGCGATTGGGGGGTGGCGCAACCGATGGCGACGATTCCGGCTGCAAAGAAAATAGCCAATCTTGACCTTCTCATTTTCATCCTCCTTTGCGACTACTGCACGGTCTCATTATGTTCTATTTCCCGCCGCAGATCGCCAATACTTTTCTGCAATGCCTGTACCATTTCCTTGGTCCTGGCGTTCTGTGTTTTGGCTTCGGCCAACCTTGCGTCGGCCAAGGCTTGCTCAGCCAGGTACTCGGCCTCGGTGTACTTCTCATCGGCAAAGGCCGCGTTGGCCCGGGCCAACTTCCCCTGCGCCATGGTCAGCTCCAGCGGCGCGTATTCCCGGGCGTTGCCCGCCTGGGCCTGGCTTATGGCGGATTCGGCACCGCCGATTTCCTTGCGCGCCGGCCCTTGATCCACCGAGGCGCACGCCGTGACCAGCACAGCAAAGACAAGCGCCGCATACAAACCCTGTCGTCCCGTATGCTGGTGTCGCTTTTCAGGCATGATGATCCTCCTTAAATATACTTAACTGGCGTTATGAGACCCTTGGCCGGGGAGCGTTCTGCGGTTCCCTGGCATTAAAGGTTCTCTTCGATATCGGTGTGAATTTTTTTGGATGCTTCTTGGTTCCCCATAAGTCCCGCCCGGACAGCTACATTGGTCATTTTATCGCCTTTGGACTCCAATTTTACCCAATAGGTCTGTTCCGGCGATTCAGCTTTGATCTGGGCTGAAGCAAGCTCTTTCGATCTTTCCACGACGGTGATGTTATTTTCCTTAAAAGAATCCAATGATGCCTGGTAGGCTTCATCCAGGGATGCGTCGTAATCTCTGGACATCCATCCTGCTATATAGGTGTAAGCAGCAGCAGCGCCCGCACCACCGGCGACGACCGCAGCGCACGAAGTCAGCCACAGGCTTAACAGCACCATCGTCAGGGCCAAGAATCCTCCTCTTCTGATCTTCATTCCATATCCTCCTGTACCCCGCCGTTTGCAGGGGGTTAAGGTTCCGTGGTGAAAACGTCTAATTCGACCGCTTTGTTCAAAATACGTGTTCTACTATCATACAATAGGACTCGCCGGCAGATGCGCCATGGGGGCAACTCTTTATATTGATGGGACAGGCAACTGTACTCTATGGGAGCGGCATGCCGATTCAAACGGCCGGCGGCTCGGGCGGCGGGAATTTGCGGGTGATTTGGACAATGCGTTCTTTTTCCCTCTTCCGGCGGAAGGAGAGAAGAAGAAGAATAGAAGGGGTATCCGAACTGCGCCCTCTTTGGCAGCCGCCTTATCCACAGGCGGCTTTTGTTTTACCCCTGATCCAGACTTGAATGATATAGGCGGCGCAGCCGACGCCCGGCGAAACCGTCAAGGCCATGGCCGGGCAATTTTTGGCGCAAGCGCCGCATTCCATGCAGCCGTTGCGGTCCATGATCCTGGCTTTACGGCCGCTCAATGCCAGTACGCCATGCGGACACACGCGCAAACACATGCCGCAGCCTGTACATTTTTGGACATCAAGGGCCAGGGTAACGACTTCATCCAGATAACGTAACGATTTCATTTTCCAACCTTATGGCTTGGCTTGCCTTCGCATCGCTCAGGCGAATGCGCCTCCTATCCACAATCCAGCCGCCAGCAGAACCGCCGCGGCCTGCAGCGGAATGGCATGGCGCATCTCCTTTTCGACCCCCGATGGAGATGTAAACGGTGTACACCCGGTAAAATTCATGGCCAAAAACGAACTCAGCACGGTGGTCAAAAGGACCAGTCCCGACCCGGACAGCGTGCTTATTCGAGGGGTATCCCATAGCAGCCCTCCCAGCAATAGGCCCAGAAACAACCCTGCGACGATTCCCTTGACTGCAAAAGCACGTCCGGGAATCCAGGGCAACAGCGCCGGGACCATGATGCTGCCGGCGAAAATGCCCGCCGCCGCGGCCGCCGCGGCTGCAAAGCCCCGCTCCCAGGCAGCTGCAATGGAAAAAATGGGCGGGCCGATACCCGACAGCACGAATAAACCCGCCAAAACCGGCAGAATGTATTTTCGGAGCATCATCAGCTCAAACGGCACCAGCACCAGTCTTTCGGGCAGAGTGAACGTCACCCGGCGCATAGCCGTATCGCTTTCAGGCGGCGCCGACAAAAAAACCGGGATGTCTGCAGCGCGCACGGGCCCCCAGACCACTTCAAACCCGCATGCTTTTTTGACCATGCGGGCGGCAACGCCGGTGGCGCCCAACTGGGGCAGGATCAGCCGGCGGTGATGCACCAGCTCAGCCAGGCGGGTCGACCGCACCCGCCGGACCAGTTCTTGGGTGCTGAAAGCCCCTTTGCCGGCCGCGCACCACACATTGATGCCACAGGTATCCAATACCAGCAGCCATGCGGCTGTCTCCCCCAGGCATCGGCGGACAGCATCGAAGGTGAGTTTGTAATTGGCCGTGACCAAGACGGGCGCGTCGCGGTCGGGAATGCCGGCCGCATAAATACCGGGGGCCACTTTGTAATCGTTGCGTCCTATTCCCAGGCGGACCCGCGCTGCCCCGAGGCGGTCCCGGCGATGCAGGGTGGTGCCGACACGCGGCACGGCCCCCACCGGGGTCTGGACGAAACCTTTGACAAAGGGGCACAGCGTGTACCCGGGCCGTTCATAGGGACTGCTCGGCGGACCGGCCGGAGCGCCGCAACAGGGCTCATTGTTTCCGGCGGGACTCAAGACCGGAAACATTTCCATTGCCGCACCGCTTGGATTGGACGCCTTTGGGGGCGCCGTGCAGCGGCAACCGTTCTGCTTTGAAAGCTCACTCATGCCGTCACTGCCTCCAGATCCGATGTACAATGCGGGCAGCGCCGCGCCTTGATCGGGATGGTCGAAGAACAAAGCGGGCACTCCTTGGTGTTCGGCGCGGCCGGCGCTTTTCTTTGAAGCTTGTTCATACCGCGCACCAGCATAAAAACGGCAAACGCCACAATCAGAAAACTGATGATCTTGTTGGAGAACAGACCATAGTTGATGGTGACGGCGCCGGCTGTTTGCGCTTCGGCCAAAGAAGTATACGGACCGGCCGTCGTACCTTGTTTCAATACCAGAAACAGATTGGAAAAATCCACATTGCCCAAAATCCACCCGATTGGCGGCATGATGATATCGGCCACCAGCGACTGCACGATGGAGCCGAAAGCGGCGCCGATAATGATCCCCACCGCCATATCCACCACATTGCCCCGCATGGCGAACTCTTTGAATTCCCTAAACATGCTGCCCCCCTTTGGATGTGTGGTCAAGGCATCTTTGGGCCCGCCCCGCGAAAATCCGAGGTTGCTTCCGGCGGGCTGCAATGGTTTCACATTCATACCGCCGTGCTCAAAACAAAACAAGGGGTTCGGCTGGAAGCCGACCCCTTGTTGATGGTGCCGAGGGACAGAATCGAACTGCCGACACGGGGATTTTCAGACTTCGTGCCTGGCTTTTCACAAGTGCCTGATATGATCTATCTATCTTATTATACTTGAAATAATCAATGGACAATTTTACCCCACCCCGCCCTATTTTCCATTGATTCCCCGGTTTTCTTTAGCCAGTCTTTAGCCGGAATACGCGCCCTAAATGATATCTTGTGATATGAGAAATCTGAGATCGGTTATTTTTTCATCTGACGCAAGCCAGTTCTCTTGTTTTGACATATGAAAAAACGGCTGAACACGGCTGAGGAGCGGATTGTTCTGCAAGGCATTCCTTACCGAGTTGGGCGAGAGCTGGCCGAGAGCCGCTATCATCCAACTGGCGTTATCCGGATTCTGTTCGGCGGCCTGAATTAATTGATTAATCACATATTCGTTATCGATTAGCCTAAGCGCCTCGCATACGGCGCCCCGCTGCCGATCGTTCCCGGTAACAAGCAAGTTGATAAGGCTACCGATCACATTATTAGGTGTATCCGTGTCGAAACCAGCAATGGCGTGAAGAACCACATCATCTTCATGATCATCTAAAAACTGGATCAAACTATCATAAGCTTTGGCACCGGCCTTCCCAATCCCCCATACAGCAGCCGGCCGGATCTCATTGCCAAAGTATTCACGAGCAGTCGCTATACGTTGAAGTTCCATGAGGCTCTGACGGTCGGCTATTTCAGTCAGAATAAAAACACCCTCCATGGGAATAAAATCAATTCCAGGGTTGGCAATCTTACTAATGATGGTATCAAAACCCCTGGCTGAATTCATTCTGGCGAGGGAGGCACCCATTTCCAACGATACACGTTCATCGGTTTCAATGTCCAATCCAGATTCAAGAGCAGATATACGATCGGTGATAGGAATGGCCTCATAAAACGGCAATGCTTTAGTTGCAGCGTATCTGTCTATATCGATTGATGAACTCAATAGATCAAGTGGGCTCCAGGTATTTTGAAGCCTTGTCGCCGGCCTCACCGGTGCCGGAACAGTACCCGCTATAATAGATTCGAGCCCGGTAAATCTGTCACCCGTTGAAACATAGGCGATTTTTCCATTAAGGGAATACGTCTGTTTTCGTCCGCTATCGAATTCAGTGCAAATACGATTTCCATCGACACTAAGGACGACGCCGTCTTGCTTTGGAACTGTGCAAGGCCACGTCAGGTCACGTTCAGCACCTTCGGAAGCTGATTTAGGTGGACCAAGCTTTGCCGTTTCAAATGTGGCTTGAAGATCCCCGACTTTAAAATACATGGCGGTTTGAGCGGGACAAACCATGGACCCATTATTATGACAAGCAATGAAAGCTATTAGGTCATCCGACCGTAATCCTGCGTCCCAATATCGCACGGGATTTCTTTCCGCATGGCTCATCCTTATTTTAAGATCGGTTTTCGCCCTTACCTCTATCCTAACTCCAGTCCTCACACAAAGCAGATCAGGCAGGCGCAGGCGCTTCACTTTCGTTGACCAAATTTTATTCGAGGCGCAATAACGTTCCAATTCGATCGGAATAAATCCTATGCCTCTAAGTTGCGCAATTGTCTGTTTAACTCCCATGGCTCCCATTGTAAGAAAGCGTAAGAAACTGGTATCAACTTTATATCCCATGTGAGTCCTATTTCTTCTGAATCGGTTTCAGTAAATCGCGGGGATCACAGCCAAGGGCCTTTGCCAATGAAAAAATATTTTCTATCGAAACGTTTCTTTGAGCGCGCTCCACTGAACTGATATAAGTCCTATGGAGTCCGGCCCTGTCGGCAAGCTCCTCTTGTGACAGACCTGAGGATTGCCTTAATGTTTTGACATTATATGCCAGTATGTTTTTCGCTTCGGCCGTGGTAACCATCTTTTTCCATTGGCTAATCTTTTCCAGCACATTATATGGTTGACTTCTATAAGTCTACAGACTATAAGTTTCCCATCTGCAAACAAAGCAAGTCATAGAGAGTGTTCTAATGAAAAAACCTATTCCTGATATTGTTCAAGTTCCAAGGACAGATCCTATTTATAATTGTCATGGCTATCTTACAAAAGTTCCCGTGAATGCGATTTTACCTTTTATCGAATATTATTCTGAGCCGAATGATACCATTGCCGATATTTTTGCCGGTTCCGGAATGTCAGGAATCGCTGCCGCCATATCCGGACGCAATGCCTTACTGAGCGACATTTCTGTATTTGGCCAACACATAGCCCAGGGGTATTTGTCAAAGGTTAATCCCAGCGATTTTATGAAAACCGCTAAACGGGTCGTTTCTGTTGTCCGGAAAAATGCAGGCGATTTCTACAAGACGATCAGGCTTGAAGACGGAAAACCGGTGGAGCTGATAAGAACCATCTGGTCTTTTGTTTATGTTTGTCCGGAATGCGGCCATAAACTGACTTTTTTCGATCATGTGAATATTCCGGACAAGGAAAGAAAAGAAGTTTGTTCGGATTGCGGAAAAGATTTCAGCAGGCGTTCATGGGGGGTAAGAGGGGATGTCCCGGTCAGAGTTGTTGTTGATGGCGTATATGGTAAGCAAATTGAACAGGAAGTCCAAAGGGTCGATTACGATAATATTTCCAGGGCTGAAAAAGATCCCCGTTTGAAAAAGGTTCCCTCCCTGCCCATTGATCCGGACAGGGAAATGTATAGTCGCTCCGGACTTGGAAAGCGTCAGCTCAATGAAACCAAGTCGTTTTTTTCCGCACGGAATGCAATCATTCTGAAAGAGTTATGGGAGGCAATTTCCGGAATAACCGATTCGGCTATTCGGAAAAAATTGCAATTCGCCTTCACAGCAATTCTGCCCCGTGCCTCAAGGCGATATCAATGGAGCAAGCAGCGTCCATTGAATGCCCAGAATCAGACTTATTATATTTCCCCGGTGTACTATGAATGGAACGTTTTCGAACTTTTTATGCGAAAGGTAAAAGCTGCTATCCGTTCTGACGAAATAGTTTTTAGTGATGGTGACATTTTAGGAAAAACGGAATTTGGAAACGTCACCTATAACCTCGCTTCAGCGGATTCTTTGGACCATATAGCTTCAAATTCTATCGATTACGTGTTTACTGATCCTCCTTTCGGATCAAATATATTTTATAGCGATATGAGCCTATTTCATGAGGCCTGGCTTGGTCAGATGACAAACCATGAAAAAGAGGCCGTCATACATACCTGTGGTTCAAAAAAAGAAAATGCGGCCGGTCGTTATGAGAACTTGCTTAAAAAAGCTTTTAAAGAGACATACCGGATTTTAAAGCCAGGAAAGTACATGTCTGTTGTTTTCGGTAATAGCAAGGGTAGCGTTTGGAGTTTGGTTTTGCGTGCCCTTCGTGAAGCCGGCTTCGATTCTGTACCGGACAACATTGCAATCCTGGACAAGGGCCAAAGGTCCGTAAAAGGTTTAAGTTCCGGTTCTGAAAACGTAGTAACCGTGGACCTGATCTTAACGGTTCATAAGCCTAGTGATAGGGCGTCCGGCGAGACTAACGGTAAATGGAAACAAGCAGACCCGAAAAATTTGATTAGGGCCGCTATTTCGAATGCCGACAACGGTGACGCGAAGAACCCAAGTTATGTTTATGCTCAAATACTTAAGGAGGCAATAAACCAGCACCTTTTGGTTGACAACCTCCACCTATCTGATGTGTTAATAGCTTTGAGAAATGCAGGTTTTGGAATTGATGCTAAAAAGGGACTCCTTATTCCTCCATCTAATTAGACTTGGGAGATTGTGATGCCCACAACATTATCATTCGTCAACTTAAAAGGCGGTGTAGGAAAAACAGCTTTATCAGTGAATTTTGCAGCTTATTGCGGTAAAAAAGGATTAAAAACTCTGTTGATCGATACAGATCCACAAACAAATGCAACCTTTTCCTGCATTACTGCCGATGCCTGGAAAAAACATTCCGCTGATCATGGTACGATAGCTAATATAATGGGAATGAAACGGCATACATCGGCTGATGGATCAGAAGCTAAGGCCGAGGATGTTATTATCGAAGAGGTTTTTTACAATGTGGATCTGTTGCCATCACACTTGGACCTGTTCACCATAGATTTGGATTTGGCAAGCACAACTGCAAGGGAAAAAAAGCTTAAACGTGCCCTTACGGATGTAATTGATGACTATGAAATGGTTGTGTGTGATTGTCCTCCCAACCTGACAATTCCGACCCAAAATGCTCTGGCAATGAGCACTCATTATGTCGTGCCAGTTTCCCCGGATTTTTTATCTGCGTTGGGGGTTGGTATTTTATTGAGCCGGGTGCAGGAATTTTGTGCGGATCTCGAGCACGATCTCACACACGTGGGATTAATACTTTCACGTGTCGGACGACCGGCAAAGCACAGGAGTGAGGTGACTGCCGATTTAAAAAAGAGGTTTAAGGCAAAAGTACTAAAAACAGCTATACGGGAACGTGTTGTAGTAAGTCAAGCCGCATCAGAAAATCGGTCAGTATTCGATATGAAGGACAAAATCGCTATAAAAATGTTTGGTAATTGTTATAACGAATTACTATCAAAAGTTGGAGTACAAATATGAAAACACATGCTTTTGCTAAGGCTCTTAGACAATTAGCACATGTGCTGGAGTCAGGTCCGAATGTTGATATTGCGAATTTACAATTCCAGGATCAAACTCAAAAAACAATTGATCCAAAGGAAGTAGCCTTAAGCCTTACTACTTTAATTAGCCTATCGAGAATAAGCAAACAGGAGTGGGTAGATTTAATAAATAATTATAAGTTCAGTATAAATCTTGGCCCCAGAGATTCAGCAAGGGATATTATAGGCAAACTATTGAGATATCTAGATAAGCATCCGGAAGCAATAGATATGTTGAAAAAGAAAGCACATGAAGGTAATAAAGAGCCTACCGCGCTTTCAAGGGCCCTGGATGTATTATTGGATGGCGTGAAGGAATGAAAACCTTAGAAAAAGAGCTGGAAAAAAGTTTTGATTTATTCAGCTCTGATTTGCACTCATCATTCTCGGTGTCTTTCAAAAGCCTTGAAGGGAATAAATCGATATATCTTGCAAGTTACAATAGGCTCTCCAGCTTAGAAGCATGGAGGGCCTATGTGCTGGAAGGAACAATATCTCCTGAAAGTTTGGATTTTTTTATTGAAGCACAAAACGATGCGCTGTTATCACATGCCTTCGCCAGGATAGGTTCTTGGCGAGCTGCCTTGAAGTCTTTACGGTCGGCGGTGGAAAACGTTTTATTCGGATTATTTTACAAGGACCACCCGGTCGAATATATGCTTTGGGAAAAAGGGAAAAGCCAACTCCCTATAAGTGAATATAGAAGTTATTTAGAACGCCATCCTCTTTATGATTCCATTCCTGATGAGCTTTCCGGCATTGCCTTGCTAAAAAAGGAGTATGCGACCTTATCAAAAGCCGTTCATGGATCATCGACAAAATTCCGCATGACAACCGCTCCATACAAGTTTCCGTCTCTAATGGTTCCAGAGAAACCTAAATTAGGTCAATGGGCCACAAGAGAAAAAGAGACTTTACAGATGATTAATCAGCTTATGGTCTCAATGTTTTATGAAAAAATTCAAGGCGCCAAACTTAGGGATTTGAGAAAATCGATAAGCTTTTCTATTCCCAAGAAGTTGCATGCTAAGATTAGAAGCACATTTGGAATCAGTTTATTCACTCTATAAAAGGCATGGCTTTGCAGTATTTTTAATATATGCTATAATAATATTATAATACTCCCCCTCATAATTTTCCGCTTAACCAAGTTCACCCCTTTGCTTCGTTCCGCTTTTAAAAAATTTTAGCCGACCTTCGGCAAAATTATATAATAGTGTCGGATTTATGTCGCTTTTGGTGAAGACCACCAAAAACCGACAGCCCGCCTTTCCAGAACCTCGCAAATTGTACTAACGAGAACCATGCAAAGCCGGGCTGTCGGCTACGCCAGACAAAATCCGACATAATAAAAATAATATTAATAAATTTAATCCTATGCATGAAAAAATTGCCAAACTATCCGAGCTTTTTAAACAGCGTGACGCTATTGATAGCGAAATTATCGAGCTGATAGGAAGCTCGTCAACCGAAGCACCAAAAACTAAAACAACAAAAAGGAAATATAAAAAAAGGGAAATAACAGCTTCGTCTGAAGAGAGGGGTAAGAAATACAGGTGCGAGGAATGCAGTAAAATATTTTTCAGCACTGCTGATTACAAGGATGTCCGGTGCAAATGCGGCGCCAAAAGAGTTATAAGCTTACCATAAACAAATGACCGTCCGAGAATACTATATAAAATTTGCCATAGTCTTAGGTGTTTTGGCATTCATAATGTTCAAGCATTCCCTGATAATCATAGACCAGAAAATGTAAGGAATTTATGCTTATTGCGATAAATTACTATAACCAAAATGACCCGATCCAAACACACAATTATAGACATCCACCGCCTTGTTTCCGCTATTAGGGATTTTACGGCGTACACGCTCCAACCCTATACGAATGAATCTTCGAATAAGCTTGATTCTTCCTTAGCCTCTCCTTCCCGATATATTAGTAAATTATGCAAGGCCGGATTAATCAAACCTGCCAGGCTATCCAATTTCATCGGCGTGAATAACAAGAAATACGCCTTTTACGGCACTAAGCAGATAGAGCTTGATTTCAATTCAGTTGCGCACCGGTCGATGCTCGCTGACCTGGCTATGGCGTTCAATTACCGCTTTGAGGATTGCCAATTAAGTTATGAGGAGAAAATCCCGGTTGACGGCACCGACATTAGAAGTGACCTGGTTGTCCGGACCGGGAAATATGTTTTTATAGTTGAGCTGGAAAAATCCTTAACGCCATTGCAGATATTCGAAAACAAGATAAAGCGTTACGAGAAAATGAAGCGTAAAGGTGAATTCAAAAGCGCTATTGTTTTGTTTGCGTTCGCTCCCAGGATCTGGGATTTCAGTTGGCGGCCGCTTGAATATTGCCGGTTAGGCGCCGAAATCGCGAAATCGAAAGAAAGCGTGCAAGAGTTGATCAGGTTGTCTAAGGGCTGCAAGTATTACTACCGTTTTATGTCATTTCATGATTTTAATAAAATACACCAGTCCGTGTGGTTTAGGCCGGATGGACAGAGGTGTAGGTTAATAAATTAATGTAAGAATAAAATGAAGATTTTTGAAAAATTTCAAAAAATGTCAGACGAAGGTAAAGATATTCGTCTGGCACCGCAAGCGAACATCCAGGGTGTTGATATTAATACCAGAGGCGGGATTGTGCATATTGCCGTAGATCTGCAAACCGCCCATGACCTCATGAATAATAAGGAATTTTACGGGGGATTGCTCCTTGCCGATAAGAAGCAATGCGATGAAATAGAATAATTTATTATTAAACCTCTTTCGGTTTGTCGTGGAATTTGATCAACCGCAAACCGTAAGGAGGCTATATGCGTTTCCGCATTCTCGTTCCGAAGTTCAAGTACCTGGAAGTCAAAGAACCGCCCTGCCCGCCCTTTAAAAAATTCACATTTCCCACTGATGTTTACGAATCTTTCAGATTCCTGAAGGACGAACCCAAAGAGCACTTCATCACCCTCCACCTGAACGGATCGAATAAGCTGGTCTGCATCGATATCGTTTCGGTCGGTCTGGCCAATCGTTCATTGGTCCACCCCCGGGAAGTTTTCCAGTCGGCCCTGCTCTCTTCTGCATGCGCCTTAATTCTGCTCCACAACCACCCTTCCGGCGAAATTCAGCCTTCCCAGGATGATTTCGCAGTTACCCGGCAGCTAAAGGAGGCCGGGCTTGTAATGGGAATAAAGATTTTGGATCACGTCATTATCGGCGAGGGTTACTATTCATTCAATGAAAACGGTCATTTATAGGAGGTAAACATGGAAGGATTATCCGTTAACAGAGGCACGAGCATTATCGGACTGGATGAACTTAAAGCATTTCCGGTCCCACTGGCAACCGCGACTTATACCCCGGTGCCGCATTACGATCTGTCGAGATCCATCCGGACTATCGGCCAGGATATGCTTACCGGCTTCAACCTGATCAATGAGCAATACGCCGTGGCCCGGAATGGTAACCAGCTTTTCGCCCTCATTACCATGAGGGCCGACAATTCCGAAATGGGATTGTCCATCGGTTTCCGGAACAGTTACGATAAATCGATGTCGATCGGGATCGCTATAGGCAGTCAAGTTTTTGTATGTGAAAACCTGATGATGACCGGCGACATAACGGTCATGAAAAAGCATACCCCCAATGTGCTGGCCACGCTGGAAGAGGCAACGATCAGCACCCTGTACCGGGCGCAATACACCTTTTCCAAGCTGGTGAAAGATTCCCAGCTTTTAAAGGCCAAGGGCATTTCCGATCAGCAGGCTTTCCAAATGCTCGGGATATTGTTCGGCCACGGAATCCTTTCATCTCGGCAGTTACCGGTTGCTCTGGAAGAATGGCAGAAACCCCGGCATCCGGATTTCCAACCACGGAACGCCTTCAGCCTTTACCAGGCATGTACGGAGTCCTTGAAATCGAGTCCTCCGATCAATGTCATGGAGCGGCACATCAATCTTCACCGAACCATAATCAACGGCCAAGAAGTTTGGGGGAATGATGAACCTGAAGATCCTGGAAATTCTAGCCAAGTCATGGGTAAGGCGCGGACTTAAAGCCCCCTGCCCTTATTGCGGCAGTGAATTGGAAATTAAACCCTCCGACTATCAGGTTACCTGCACCAGTTGCAATAAATACTCAGCTGCGGAAACCCTGATAATAGAGGCCATTAAAAATCGGTGAACAACAGGAGGGCAAATGACCCTAAAGACGATTTTTCAGCAGGTGACCTATTGGTATGAGCGCGGCGGCTTCACCTATCATTGCCAGCGTTGCGGTGAAGATATGAAAATCACGCCGACCGCCAAAATCAGTCCGTGCCTTCATTGCGAAAGCACCTATTGGACTGACAACCTGATCCTAACGGCAATTAAGGAGGATTGCGAAAAAAGGAGGGTGCAAGATGCCATTAAAGCAAATCGGAAGTCTTTGGAAAAAGACCAAGGGAAAAAAGACATACCTGACGGGAGTTCTTGACCTCGGTGCAATGGGGCAGGTAAATGTCGGGATTTTCCCGAATGATCAGAAGGAGGAAAACCAACCTGATTACCGGATCGTACGTTTTGAAGAAAACCAAAGAGGCGAATAAACCAGCCTCTTTTTTTATTTATCCACAGCTCAAACATATAGAAGATTTTATTTTTTCTATATGTTTAGAAAGTCATTTAATTTTTTAGCTTATTTAAGCTTTTATTTCTGGCTTATAGGTATATTGACAGCTAGTATATATATGCTATAATTAAAGTATAAATAATTTAGTCACCTGTATGCCAAAGCTATCACTTATAAAAGAAGTAAAAATCCACAAGGTTGATTTAAAGGCACTCTGCGAAAAAGCAAATATTTCCTTGCCAGAACTCGCTCGTCTTGCGGAAGTCAACTATGCCCACCTAAATCGCATTAGCTTAGGGTATCATTCAATGAGCCTTGCTTATTGGAATAAGCTAAGAAATGCTTTAGATAAACAAAAATTAAAACAAAAAAATGCCCAAAACAAAAATCATAAAAATCCTCAACCAAAAAATTGATTGCCTGATAATCGCAGGCAAAACAAAATCCCCAGAATACAGACGCCTTACTCGCCTACATTACAAACTAACCCACGCGTAATATGCGACCAGTCAATTCAATCAAAATGCCCCTTAATCCAATAGAGGCGGAACACGCTCGACAAAAAAAACACATCACGCCGGAGCTTTGTCCCCACCACAAAAGGTTTCATGAAGCAGTAGACATCACCAATCCTTTAATTGACGAGATCGAAAGCCACATCCTTTGTACAGCCTGTAATACAATAATAGAATAAAAATATGTCAGCATGTTTCGACCCCAAAAAAGGAATAGTCGGCAAACCAGTTGAATGGAAACCGCTATTCAAAGATCAAAACGACTTTCTCGGCTGGGTGATGAACACTAAGCCATTCGAGGAGCCGAAAGTTAAAAAAGTAGATATAACTAAGTAACAATAAATTTATGGAAAACACATTTCTTCCCCAGAGCTATGAACCGCCCGTAAGCGGTGGCAAGTATTTCAAACTAACAGACGGCGAAAACAGATTCAGAGTGCTTAGCTCCGCTATTGTCGGCTGGCTTGATTGGGACGACAAAACCCCAGTCCGAACCAAGGAACAGCCGGAAGCGCCGATCGATCCAAGCAAACCCGCCAAACATTTCTGGGCTTTCGTGGTCTGGGACTACAAGGGTGAAGCTGTGAAGATATTAGAGGTTACGCAAGTCGGCATTCGCAACGCCATAATGAATTTAGTCAAAAGCGCCGATTGGGGAGATCCCAAGAATTACGACATTATTGTCACCAGAAAAGGCAAGGCGCTTGATACCGAATACAGCGTGGCGCCAGTACCGCCAAGACCGCTTGATCAGGCTATTGTCGAACTGTATCAGAGCATGAATATCGACCTGAACAAACTGTACGAAAACGGCGATCCTTTCGCAGGTGCTCCAGTGACAGCCGAACAAATAGCCAAAGAACAGGCCGAAATCGACAGGGAGAAGACAGGCGGAATTGACGTTAATCAAGTCCCTATGGGTTAGTGGCTGATATACACAACTGGTTTCTAGTCCCAGTTGTGTAATTAGAAACAAACCTATGTATTATTTAAAAGCCAAAGTTGAAAACGGCAAATTACATCTTCCCAATAGTTTATATCTTAAAGGGATATTGAAATTTTATGAGGGTAAGGAAATCAGTATTGAAATAAAGAAGTACCGCAAAACTCGTACTACGCAGCAAAACAAAGCCCTCCACCTCTGGTTTACTCAATTAGCCAACGAACTTAACGACAACGGCTGTGATATGCGCCAGGTAATCAGCCAGGCCGTAGACATACCATGGTCGCCCTATACGATCAAGGAGCACCTGTTCCGGCCAACAATGAAAACCATGTTCGGCTACAAAAGCACCAGACTGCTCAAAACAAACGAAATTGATAAAATATTTGATGTTATCAGTAAGGCGATAGGCGAGCGGACAGGCCTTTTTATCCCTTTTCCGAGTGTAGAAACGCTCATGCAAGAGGAATTAGAAAACTAAAATAAAAACACATGAAAACCCAAACAAAAGACCTTAAAATCCTAATCTGGCTTATTCTATTCACTGCCCTAATCGGCTTTTACGCCAAACACAATGTAATCAAACCGGCAGAAGCCAACGCCCCAAATGACGCGATCAATTACAGATTACCGTTTAATGACGATAAGGAAATGACCGACAAAGATATAATTTACGCAGTAGCGATGAGGGAGTGTTACGCTCACGGTTACGGAAAACTATGCAGAAACGATCTGATGGGTATAGCGAATAAAGAATCAAAATTTGACTGTACGGCCAACGGAGACTTCGGCGCTTCACACGGCTGTTTCCAGATCCATTTAGGTTATCACCCTGAAATAACCCAGGAGGAAGCAAGAGACCCCGAATTTGCCACAAAATGGACTTTTAAGAGGCTTTTGCACTATGGATACCCCGAATATCGTTCTTACGCCATAATGCGTCATAACGGCACGCCAGGGACTGAAAAAACACTATCCTATTTAGAAGCAGTGAATAATTATTAGATATCTCGGCTGCCCTTATCCTCCACAGGACGGGATTGCGACCCAATTTTAAGCGGCCACTCGATTATTATTAGATTATAAATATGGAAAAAGAAATTTGTATTTGTGCCGCAGTAAGAGCGAACGGAAAAGTATGGCTGGGACATAGGCACAATAACTGCCTAGAGGCTATGAGAGATGAATTGTCTTATGCAATGAACAGGCAGCAAATTGGTAAATTAGACGTAGAGCAGGGCTTCGTAACATCTAAAAACAGGTATGTCAGCAGGGAGGAGGGAAGGAGCTTGCAAGAGGCAGCTGGTATAAAATCAGCCGGCAAGGATGGCTACCGGGGGAACACTCTTTACAGCGAAGATTTATATTAAATAACCATTTAGCAGTCTCCCCGCTTGTCCTGCCGAACTGAATGTATGTGCTTGATCGTATGCTGCCACCGCTGCGGAATCTGCGGCCCGTGGTACTGTTTCGAGGAGGATGAGGAAAGGGAGTATATTTGTAAATTGTGCAAAAAAACCTATGCAAGTCAAATTAATCATCGACCACCAAGACCTGGAAATCCTGAAGCCGATCATTGACGAACACCGTTTTGATCCGAAGTGGAGCCGGATCGTCAAGGCTTATGGCGCGGCCGTGAAAGAGTACGGGAAACTTTTAATCGCTAAATCTTTAAAATAACCCTATGCGCACCCTCTCCAAAAAAGACCGGATATTGAAACTTCTTTTGACCGGCCGCAAAGTCCATATGAGGACACTGAATAAAATTGGTTATCGCTATGGTGGCCGGCTTGATGAATTACGCGAGCAAGGCTACAAGATTGAAACTATACGCGTAAAGGGCAGCGAGTTTGTCTATCGGTTAATCCAATAAAAATGTAGTTGCCTGGCCGGCAACTTTCCTAAGTTGAACTGGCAGAGTAGAATAGTTTGTCTAACAAATCAGCCCTTAATATCACTCGTCTCCCATTGTAGCATCACCCCAACCACTGTAAAGGCGATGGAAAAGTCTGCGCTCCGCTCCGACTTTACCACACCTTGACAGCGGCCGGGGTCCCCGATGCTATCAATTGGTCGAGAGCGATATTAAGCGGCTCTGTCCTCTCATATAATTAATTCCGCATAAAAATTATGAAACTACAAAACATCTCTGTTTCGCAGGCGTATGCCTCTGAAACAAACCCACGAGGCAACGACTTCAACGGCCCTGCCCTTGATGACCTTGTGGCAAGCGTAAAGGAAAAAGGCGTTTTAGTTCCCATCATTGTCAGGCCAAACAAAAAAGACGACAAGCTTTATGAAGTGGTGGCCGGCAACCGTCGTTTCACCGCAGCACAGAAAGCCGGCTTAGAGGAGATCCCGGCAAGGGTCGAGGAGATGAGCGATGAAGAAGCCAAAGAGGTCCAAATCATCGAGAACCTACAGCGCGAGGACGTTCATCCGATCGAGGAGGGAACGGCCTACCGGAATCTAATCGAAAATTCAAAATATGACGTAAAAACAATCGCGGCCCGGGTCGGCAAAAGCGAACAGTATGTGCGGTATCGATTGTTCCTGACCAACCTGACGGAAAAGGCGGCTCAAGCTTACAGGAACGGAAAATTCAATGACGGGTATGCCGTAGAGATCGCGAAATTGTCACCGGATAACCAGAATCAAACCGTAACGAAGCTGACCAACTCGCACGAGTATAATCCTATTAGGACTTTGAAGGAGTTGAAAGAGTACATCAAAGAAAAGTTCTATGACGTTTTGAGCTTCCAGCCTTGGCTGAAAAATGAGGAGGCGAACAAAGCGATCGGGCCGTGCAAATTCTGCCCGCCGAATAATCCCACCTTGTTTGGGGATGTGAAGGAAGGTGCCTGCACTTCGACTAAATGCTGGGAGTACAAAATGCAAAAATACATCGATTTCATAGTCAATAGCTCGGAACCGCGCATGACTAAAGTCGCTTCCCATTATGGTGTTAGCGCCGAACTGCAAAAGCAGAAGGTACTTACCAACGGACAATACGAGGAGGTTAAGAAAAATGGCCACTGCAAGTTCACCCGGGATGCGATTATCGTCGATGGCGAAGGTATGGGAAAAATAATTCAGATCTGCACCACGAAATCTTGCAAAAAGCACCATCCTTGCGAAACCAATTATGAACCTACCCCGGAAGAAAAAGAAATGCGGAAAGTAGAGCGCGCAAAAGAATTGGCCAAGGCGAAGAAGAAGAAGGCCAAGGAGGACAAGCAAATATTGGATGCACTTGAAAAGGTCAATTATCCAATAAAGACAAATGAGATCGATATCATTTTAGACCTTCTGCTATGCCGGTCATACGTGGACGAGATCTTAAAAAATATCTGTCAACGTCACGGATGGGACCCTGTTGTTGAAGTTCAGAAAAGTTACATGGATTCGAACAAAGAGAGGAATGTAAGAAATTGGGAAAAGACGGCGAGACAAAAATATGTCGAAATGACCGACAATGAAAAGATGAAATTGATTTTCGAAATCATGCTTCAAAATGTCTGGGATGAACCGCGCAAGAAAGCTATCAAAGCATTGACAAAGTAGGAACGAATTTCAGTTAATTCAATCATGGGGGATAGGCCTTAACCGGCTTATCCCCTCTTTTTATTTATGCGTAACCAAAAAATTAAGGAGATAATCAATTACCTTACAAAAATCACATGCAGAGGCTACAGCAATCATGACGTATTCGAGGACTGGCTGGATCTGATGATTTATGCGCTCATGAGGAATGATGAGAAATATCTGAAAGTGGTTGGCAGGTACAAGAACGAGGGCGAAATAGGTCGGCGTGAAATTGATCACTTCGCTTGTGCATTTGGGGCTTTGATGCAGGGCATGGCGACTGAGAATGAAGAGCTGTTAGGTTTGATTTATCAGGAATGGAATATCCAGAACAAATATGTCGGTCAGTATTTTACGCCGCCCCAGATTGCGAAACTGATGGCGCAAATAACTAATCCGAAAGGCAGGATATTGGACCCGACATGCGGATCGGGGATCATGTTGGTGGAATCGGCCAAGGCGATGAGTTACAAGGATTGCTCGGAAGCGGTTTTTGTGGGTCAGGACCTGGACCCGACGTGCGTTAAGATGTGCGCTTTGAATATGACATTTTTTAATCTCAACGGTTATGTTGTGCAGGGAAACACTTTGGCGGTGGAAGTGAACTGGGGATATCGTACTATCAGAAGCGTGTATGGCGGAGCGATCAGAGATTTGACCGATGACGAAATTCAGATGTTGAAGCCGTCCATCCGGGAGGCGATGAAAGAGCCGGAACAGATGACCCTTATATAGGGTTGTCTTTTAAGCCCCAGACCCTCCCTAAAAAACGGACCTATCGCAGCCACATCAAAAACCTTTCAATCCATTGATATTTTTGATATGTCCGCTACAGGTCCGATAAAAGCCCGCTTTTATACGGAGGTATAAAAAATCAGAAAAATTCAACAATTCCCGGACCTTGAACCGATCATAGCTGGAAGTTCGATAAGACAGCTCGCGCACCTATTATATAAGCTCGCCCTCGCCCGGTACGGCACCAAGCCCCAATTAAACGCCATAAACAACAAGTTAGCCACTCCCAAGAAACTAAAAAGCCTCGTTGACCTCGGTTATATCGGCCAAACCGGGGATTATTATTTTTACAGAGATAAATCCCTGGAATTAATGCACAAAGAGGGGTTCAATACCAGGATTTTACAGAAGAAATTACAGGGGGAAGCCGCCCAACACCAGCAAAAGCTATCCTCTGTAATTTTTGGACTGTTTAATGAGCCTGATTTTTACAGCGTTTTTTACCCGATTTTCAAGCGACCGCCAGACTATACCGAGATTTATCTGATCCCTGATTATTGCCTGATCCGAAAACGTGACAGTGCTTACAAGATCGAGTTCGGCGAAGTTGAGGTCAGCGATAAGCCGAGGGGTTACACCGAGGAAAAGCAAGCCAAATATGAACAGGTGGCAAAGGACGGCAATACTTATCACAAGTGGTGGGCTTACCACGCCGGACAGTTGGGGTTGCCGATGTGTTCGATTGATAACTTCTGTTTTTCTGTTGCTTGGAGGATTCTATGATAGTTGTGGCGATAATTGGACTGCCGAGTGCTTTTATGTTTTATTTTATTTGGGCCTTGACCCACAATATCGCCGCCACCTGTATTGTCGGTTTTTTGATAATGTGTTTATACACGGGGGCTTTGTTTGCCGCCAATGAAAAAGGCAAAAATAAAAATGCACATTTTTTATTCAGATCTATATACTTCCTTTTTAGCTTGCATGATGAAATGGCCGCCGCTGAACCATTGAATGAAGAAGACCACCAAAAAAGAATGCAAAGAGCGCAACAAGACGCGGAATTGGCCACGCTAAAAGAGAGAACACTTACACTCGACCGCATGGGCCGGATGGCCAACCTGCACGGCGAACAAATAACCAATCATTTAAAAGCCGAAATAAACAAGCTGAACGCCGAAATCATGCAGATATTAAGCAACTCCAACATAACAAACACACAAGCAGAGATTTTAAATAAAATCAGCCTGGAAGCGGAAGCAAAGAACATCACCCCGAATGAAGCCCATTTGCTTTTAAAATTATTGAATCCGAGTGCTGATACCGGCATAAGCATTGGCCAGGAAAGAATGGTCGAAGAACAGCTCAACCGCATAAAGGCCGAAACGTATAATTTAACGCAGGAAGGCAGGCAAAAAAGATATCAAGCCGATCTTGATGGGTTAACCGTTAAAGAAACCAGAAAGAGGTACAAATGATAAGCTTTGGGATGCCGTTGAAAGCAAGGGATGGTTTGCCGGACATTGACGATAAGGACATGTACAAACACGTCGCTATTGTTGGCGGTACCGGGCAGGGTAAAACGACCAAACTTTTGCATCTTATCAGCAAGGTAAACGGAGCTAAAATTATCCTTGATCCAAACGGCGCATTGGCTGAAATGGTTTACGCAATGCACCCCGATGCGATTTATGTAAATAAACACAATCCAGTTTCGCTCAATCCGTTAACCAGAGAACATTTGTCAAAATCGGAAATGGCGAACGAGCTTGTCGAAGTTCTGAACACCGCCTCCAGGGTTACAAGCAAAGACCAGGTGGAAGTGTCGGTGCTGATGGCGAAAATTATCAGGAACGCCGTCCGGATTGGGATTAAAGACCTTGGGGGATTATCGGAATTTCTGGAATACGAGGAACTGCGGAAAAAGGTAAACGATAAGTACTGGAAAGCTTTTGACGAGAAAGACAGCAAAGGTTGGTACGTTAACCGCGAGCAAAGGGAATCAGCCAAGCGCATTTCGGCCAGATTGTCCATGTTGGTAGATGATGAGCATATTTTGCCGTTTATTCAAGGTAATAATTTTTTTGCGGTCGAACAGTTGGTGGAAAAGGGCAAAGTGGTGATATTCGATTTCCGTGGATTCGACGATTTTTTAACTGCATTTTTAGGTGGTTTAATTTCAATATACGTTAAGAGCTACTATCTTCATGTGGCGACACAAGAAAGCAAACCGTTATTCTTTTTTGTGGACGAGGTTGATTTATTCTTTTCATCCTTGTTTTCGAGGTTTTTAGCAGAAGCCAGGAAATACAATATTGGCGTAATAATGAGTATGCACTCCTACTCGCAGATACCCAAAGACTTAGAATCAATGATTGAAGCTAATTGTTATACCAAAATAATTCTGCAAGATAAACATAAAGCTGAAGTGCATATCGGCCAAAAATCCCACCTTGTGTTATGCGACCCACCTCCAGAAATTACGCCGAAGAATCCACCGACGTTCTCATTCTTAAGGGACGACTGGTGTATGATATAATTTAAGTAGATTCCCTTGGCTTACTTCAGGTAAGCTTAAGATCAGTCCGATAGTCGATGTGGGCGGACTTGTCCTTCTTCCCTTTTGGGTTGTGCCGTGTTCGCACGGTATTATAAGGCGGGAAATGGGAGCAAGCAGGGCGTGTCGGAACAACGGCCTTCGCAAGAAGTAGGGCTGATTAGTGGCTGAGTATCCGGGTACTCCCATACCTGGATAACGCTTATAGGAATACGTTTAAAAGCGGGCTATCACTAGTCCGCTTTTGCTATTTTTGATATAATTTTAAGAAAGGGGGTGAAAATGAAACCAAGTGAAGTTATCGGCAGGGGCAATTCGCTTATTGAAGCCGTACAGGCAATTGAACACGTTTTGGACGGCAGATGGGCGCACGGAAAGAAATTCCGTATCGTTAACGCAAGACTGACAGGCGAAAATCTTCTTTACAAGGGGAAGCGTGTCGATGAATGGACTTTTGGCGTCATTCCGCTGGATCAAAGGGGGTGGACCGATGAAATATCTTGATTTCCAAAAAATCAGCCAACAAGTATCTTTCGAAGCTCTTTTCAACCATCTTAATTTGCCCTTCACCCGGGACAAGGACACCATTAAAACCGATCGGGTTATCGTGTCGGTCAAAAAGAACATGTTTTTTTACAAAGACACGCAGAAAGGCGGATCTCCGATCAATTTCTATTCCGACCACGCGGACTGCAACCTCCGGCAGGCAGCTGAATACCTGCAAAAGATATTTCTGACCGAGATCCCGGAACCGAAACGCCAAATTCCAACCCTCACCCTGGAATATGATCCATGGATGGAGAAACAGGGAATCACCGAAAAGGAGGCGGCCGAATTCGAGATCGGCAAGGTCAAAGCCAAATCAGTCCTGTCCGGTTGTGTGGCTTTCCGGCTCTATTACGAGGATCAGGCGCCGGCCGGTTACGTGGGCTGGAACCTGAAGGATAAGAAATGGATATTTCCAAAAGGCTCGAAGCGCGGCAATGTCGTCTATAACCTCAACCGGGTTAATACGGATTATTCGATCCTTGTTTCCGACATCCTCGACTGCCTTCATATCATCCGGCAAGGTTTCCCGTTTACGGTCGCGCTCATGGCAGAATCTGCCACCGATGAGCAAATTAACCTGCTCGGGAATTGTTTCAAGCGAGTCCTGGTTATCCACAAGGCACCGGAAAATATCCTATGCAGAATTTCTCAATACTGCTTTTGCAAAGCGGTTAGAGAAAATAGTGTCCGGGGAATGGATAGTGAAGCGATTAAAAAGCTTTTCTAACCGTTCTCTTAGCCCCTGTCATTTGGCGGGGGCTTTCTTTTATGGTATAATTAAAGAGACATAAAATCAGGAGGTATGGCGGAGCCAAAAAACAAAGATTATTCGATCATAGACGATCTGAACAATTTGGAATTTAGGGTTTTTGTTTGTTATTATCTGTTCGATTGGAAAGACAGTAAAATCGCCTCCCGTCTTAATCTGCACATCATCGAAGTGAACCAAATGTTAAAAGACATTCGCAATTTGAGTGAATTTGAACGCCTTAAGGAAGATGTCCTTGAGGCTTTTTTGTTCTGAATACCCCGATATGCTATAATATAATTAATACTATACTATGAAGCCAAGCATAATCAAAAACCTGTTCCTAAGCGTAGACTTTACCAGGCAGAAAACGAAATCCGGCATCACCATCGAAGGCAATGGCCGGCAGTTTTATTTGATCGGCACGTTGCCGGTTTTATTGATTCATGAGGGAGGGAAAAAGGAGATCACAAAGTTGAAGGACAAAGAGCCTATCGCCTGCGATGACCCGTATTTAAGGAAGCTGTTGGGAGTGAGGGCGACGGAGAACCTGGAATACATCAAAAAATACAGGGAACCGCTCACGGAGATCGTCTTGCGCTTGGAAAAGGCTATCGACAAAATGGCGGAAACTAAGATTTTCGCAGGAAAAAGGATAGAGAAGCTGGCAATTATAGCAATGAAATAATATGGCTGACAAAAAGAAAAAACTGAATGCCAAGCAGGAGAAGTTTTGCAAACTATACGCAAGCGACGAAGAGTTCTTTTGTAATGGGGTGCAGGCATATATCGAAGCATATCAACCGAAGAGGGTTGGCAATTGGTATAATAGCGCGAAATCAAGCGCCTTTAATTTATTGACAAAAACTGACATTTTAAGCCGGATTGACGAATTGCTGGAGTTAAGAGGCTTGAATGATTCATTCGTTGACAAGCAACTTGAAAAATTGATCACACAGGACGCTGATTTCAAATCTAAGCTGGGAGCGATTAAGGAATACAACGAATTAAAGAAAAGGATTTTGAAAAAGATAGAATTAACTCCGTCAGAGGGCTTTAGTATTAAAATTAGCACCGTATCAGATGGAGATAGACTGGCAGCAAACAAAAAAACAGAATGAGGCCTGGCAATGCTTAACAAACAATGAAACAAACGACCTGGTATTCGGCGGCGGCGCCGGCGGCGGTAAAAGCTTATTGGGCTGTGCCTGGCTGATAGTGATGTGCGGAATGTATCCGGGAAGCCGTTGGCTTATGGGCCGGGCGAAATTAAAGAACCTGAAAGAAACCACGCTCAACACCTTTTTCGAAATATGCGGCCGCTGGAACATAAAGAACGAAAGAGATTTCAAATATAATTCGCAGGACGGCACGATCACATTCACGAACGGCAGTCAGATCCTTTTAAAAGATCTTTTCCTTTATCCTTCCGACCCAAATTTTGACAGCCTTGGCAGTTTGGAAATAACCGGCGCATTTGTTGACGAAGTAAATCAGATAGTCTTTAAGGCCTGGTCAATCGTCAAATCCCGTATTCGCTACAAACTGGATGAATTCGGCATTATCCCGAAAATGTTGGGCACCTGCAATCCCTCCAAAGGTTGGGTGTATACCGAGTTCTATAAACCGAATCGGGACCGGAATATCGAGGACAACAAACGCTTTATCCAGGCATTAGTAACCGATAATCCTTTCATCTCCCCCCACTACATCAAAAACCTGAAAAGCATCAAGGACAAGGCCACCCGGGAAAGGCTCCTGCACGGCAATTGGGAATATGACGACGATCCAGCCTGCCTGTTTGATTACGATGTCATCCAGGACATGTTCACCAACAAAGCCAAAAAGGACACGACCAAATACATAAGCGGCGACGTATCGAGGAAAGGCCGCGACAAAATGCCTATCGGTATCTGGAAGGGTTTGAAACTGCAAAAGGTCATTCTGATTCCGGATGAAATAAGAAGCAGTACCAAAAAATCCGCATATTTCATAATGAATTTGGCGCAGGAGGAAGGAATAAGGTTCAGCCACATCGTATTGGATGAGGACGGCGTAGGCGGCGGCGTAGTTGATAATATTCCCGGTTGTGTCGGATTCGTAAATAATTCAGCGCCCATCCTCACCCGGGCGGACAAAATAAAGAAACAGAAAGGAGAATATTACCAGAATTTCGGTAACCTGAAAGCGCAATGCTATTTCAAGTTCGCGGACCTGGCCGAGGAAGGCAAGGTTGAAATAGGCGAGGAAGTATTCAGGGACAGCAAGGACAAGGATGACTTTATCGAGGACCTGGGCCAGATCAAACAGAAGGACATCGATAAGGACGGCAAGATCTACCTGATCGGCAAGGATGAGATCAAAGAAAACATCGGCCGGTCCACCGACTTTGGCGACATGGCCATGATGAGAATGTACTTCGAAGTCTACCGCAAGCCAGAGTTAAATATTACAAGCTTATAAATTATAAAAACATATGATCCCAAACAGCTTAAAAAAGAAATTATTCGACGGCGACATTGACCTGTCCGCAGACACAATCAAAGTCATGCTCTTGGACAGCAACCACGTTGACGATCAGGATGCGCAGGAGTTCATTGATGATGTAAGCGCCAATGAGGTCAGCGGCGACGGCTACACGGCCGGCGGTGCGACTTTAGCCAATAAAGCCGTTACCCAGGACAACACGGACAATGAGGGCGTTTTTGACGCTGATGATGTTACTTGGGCCGATTCCACGATAACAGCCAGATATGCGGTCGTTTACAAGGACACCGGCACGCCGTCCACTTCGCCGATCATCCAGATAATCGACTTCGGCGAGGACAAAGTATCTTCTGCCGGTCCGTTCACTATTACGTGGAACGCAGAGGGAATATTGAACTTAAATTAAATTACAAATATGAGCATTCAAACAGAAGCTAAGAGAGTTAAGTATGGCCAGTCATTGACCGACCTGGATAATCAGGCAAACAGCGCAATCACCCAACTGGAAGGAATAAAAACCAACTTGCTGAATATGATATCTGCAATGCAAGCCGACGAGGATTTTACGGCAGAGGATGAGGCAGAAGCGCAGGCAGTTATTCAGGGTTTAGCCGCAAGAATACAGGCGCTACTTTCATAATTAATCGTTAATCGATGTTTCCAACAGGCTGGGGTAGAAAGTGCGCCCTCACAATTCAATCATCTTATGTTGGGAGCAATTTATCTGATTTTCCAGTTCTTTTTACACACGACAATTTGCCGGCGGAGATATTTGCCAATGCCGATAACGGTGGCGGCGACCTGCGGTTTTCACTCGATAGCGATGGAAATACACCGCTGCCATGCGAGGTGGTGAACTTCGACACAGTAAACAGCAAGGCGGAAATCTGGGTCAAAGTGCCAAGCGTGTCCAGTGCAGTCGATACGGTTATTTATGTCTGGTACAACAAAGCAGGAGAAACCCAGCCAGATGTGACGGATACTTATGGGCGGAATGCGGTGTGGGCTACGGATTATATTCTTGTATCACACAACGGTGGCGGTACGAATAGTACAGGAGGGACGAACGGTACTGGTTACAATAGTGTTACAGAAGGTGATTCAATAGGTAAAACTGGCAAGGCAACATCTTATAACGGCTCTAACCAATACTATGGATGGGCGGATAACGCTCTTGGCGAAGAAGGTCTTAGTTATTTAAGCTTAAGCGGATGGTATAAGGCGATAGCACAGGCGAGCAAACAGCATACGCTAATCGCAAAGTTCGGTTCATCCGATAATTATGTCTTCGCACTTTCAACTAACTATGGAGGAACTGGTTCTTTCGCAAAAAATAGAACAGCAAATCAATATTTCGATGGCGGTTCAGCCACAGTTATGGGAAATGATATTTGGTATAGGTTAGATGGAATGTGGAATGGTGGGACAGAGTGGAAAACATATATTGATGCAACAGCAGAATATACAATTACAGGTACTGGCGGAGGTACGACGCTAAACAAAGCACAAGCAGTGACAATGGGATTTATCTCCAGATATAGCCGATATACGTACGGTTATATGTCGGAAATCCGTATAAGAAAAACTGCGAACAGTACAGATATAATTACCGCCGAATATGCCAACCAAAATAGCCCGGCATCGTTCGTATCAACCGGAACCCCGGAGGACGCCGGCGGTACTGGAGCAACAGGAGTAACAGTTACCCCCACAACAGAATCGTTGGCAATATCAGCCCCGACACCAACGGTAACGGCAGTGAGAAGCGTTGTTATCGCGGTGGCTGTTTCAGTCCTGACCATTTCAGCACCGACACCGACCATAGCCACTCAAACAAGCGCAGTTGTACAACCAGAGACCGAAACGATCACATTGCAAGAAATTGCCCCCACCGTAAGCACCGGAGTAACAATCAAGCCTAATGCAGAAAGTCTAACTATATCAGAGCCAAGCCCCAGTGTTACGGCCGTAAAAAGCATTAATGTTTTAGCTGAGGCGGAAGCATTGAGCCTAACCGCACCTACCCCGACAGTGTTGACTGGAAGCAGCGCAGTAGTTCAACCAGTAACGGAAACATTATCGCTTTCAGCTCCAGCTCCCATTATAAAGGCAGGCGTTACTGCCAGTCCAAGCACCGAGAGTCTTACTATATCCGCCCCGGCGCCTACCATATCGGCAGTTAAGAGCGTAACAATCAGCCCCAGCGTTTCCGTCCTTACGATCACAGCACCCACATCCACAACCATAGCGTCAAAGGCTATAATCATTACGCCGGAAGTTGGAATACTTTCCATTACCGCCCCGGAGCCGTCAGTCGTATTCATTGAAACTATCAGGGGCAAAGTTCACACCCTAAAACTTCCGCAAAGAGATTTCACAGTCAAGCAACCGCAAAGAGCATTCATCCTTAAACAGCCTCCAAGAGAATTCACACTTAAAACCAAATTCTAATATGCCACGCACCATTATAGACGCCATTAAAAACGATAAATTATACGAACTTAGTTTTGCGTTGAAAAAGTACGATGACGAAGTGATAGATTTGGACGGGGCAACCTTAAAACTGAAAGTCCAGGCGCCCGGATCGACTGTTCTCAAATTCGAAGGCATTATGAGCATAGTAGACGCTGACGCCGGCACCTGTAAATATTTGGTTGCGGACGGCAATTTTGATGAGGCCGGAAATTACCACGCCGAAATCGAGGTGACATATTCGACGGGGCAAGTGATCACTTTCAGCGATATAATTATTAAGGTCAAATCAGACCTGCCAAAATAAATGGGATTATTTGACATATTCAAATTCAGAAAAAAAGAAGCCGTACCAATGACCGCCATTATCGGCAACGGCCTCATGAGTTCGCTCATTACAAGAAATGACGGCCTAAGCCTTTATTCCAGTTGGGTGTATGGCTGTATCGACAGACGCGCCAAGGGAATAGCGAACGTTGAATTCAAATTATACAAACTGAAAAGGGATGGAGAAGTAGAAGAAATTTTAGAACATGAGATTCTGGACCTGCTTTTAAAAGTCAATCCAAGCATGACCAAGTTCGACTTCATGCAGATGTCGGTCATCTTCCTGGACATTTTCGGCATGGCTCCTTGGTATCTGGAAAACGGTAAAAAAAATAACCAGCCGACTGGCATTTATCTTTTAAGGCCCGAATACCTGACCGCCAAAAAGGACAAGATCGGCAATACCCTCGGCTATGAATACAATATCGGCGCAAAAAAGTATGAGTTCGAGCCGGAAGAGATCATTGAGCTGAAAAACTATAATCCGCAGCAGCCGGACAAGGGCTTGGGGATAATCGAAGCCGTAAGAATGGCGGCCACCCATAACGATTATATCAAACAGCACAATACCGGGCTATTGAAAAACGGGGCCAGGCCGGCCGGTACGCTCACCACGGAAGACAAGATCGATAAGGAAACGCACAAGCGTCTTAAAAAACAGTTCAAGGAGCAGTATCAAGGCTATGAAAACGCTTATAAAATGCTCATTTTAGAAGCCGGATTAAAGTTTGAAGCCATTTCCCTGCCCCCTAAAGACCTTGATTTCATCGAATCCACCAAGATGAACCGGGATGAGATATTCAGTTTATTCGGCGTCAATAAGCCGATTATGGGCATTTTTGACGATATTAACCGCGCCAGCGCCTATACGGCAGAATACCTGTTCGCCAGGCAGACCTTGGAACCGATGGCCACCAAGTACGTGGAGCAACTGAATGAATTTTTGGTACCTCGTTATGGCGATGATCTCTGGTTGAGTTTTGAACCGTTGGCGAAGAATGACGCGGACGCGGAAGTAAAGCGCCGGGAAGCGGCCTGGAACAAATGGATGACAACGAATGAATGCCGGGCTGAAATTGGACTGGAACCGGTCAAGGGCGGCGACATGATCTATATGGGCATGTCTAATATGCCGATGATCGGCGGTGAACAAGGCCAGAAAAACCTGCCCGTTTTAGAAGGAAAAAGCGCCGATATCGCCAAGGTTGACCTCAAAACCCAGCGAGCAATAAAAAAACGCATTCTGAACCGCAGCGTCAGGCTAAAAAGGATGATCCGTGGAGCGAGCGAAAAAGCCGCCCAGGAGGTAATAGGCCGGAAGAAAGTCCTTTTGAAGATCGTACCGGAGAAAAAAGAATTGTCGCAAGACCAGATAGACGCCTTCTATAAGCTCAGAATGGCCGATGAGGGCACTTTGGAAGGAAAATGGGAAAAGACCTTCATAAACCACTTTGAAGCGCAGAAAGGCCGGTTTTTGGGCAAAATTGAGGGCAAGAAGTCAGCGGTTGAGGATTACGATATCGATGTAGAGGAAGAACTGAAAACCACCATCGATATTATAAACCCCCTGATGTACGAAACCGTCATGAAAGGCACCCAGCACGCGAGCGAACTTATTGGGGAATCCGCCATTTTAGATATGGATTTTATCAAGGATTGGCTTGACGGAGTGGCCGAAAAGACCGGTGAGAGCATAACCAATACCACCATCGAAGCCTTTGAAGAAGCGGTTAAGGAAAGCGTCGCGGCAGGCGAGAGCATAAATGAACTGAAAAACAGGGTTGAAGATATTTTCGAATTCGCCAAAGGCACCCGCGCCACCATGATCGCCCGGACCGAAACCGCCCGGGGCGTTACCGAGGCGCACCGCAAAATGTATGAATACTATGGTTTTACCGATGTGAAATGGCTGCTTAGTCCGGGCGCCTGCGAGGACTGTATTAAAAAAGCATACCTCAAATGGACAGTCAAAAATATCGAAGGACAGATACCGGTACACCCGAACTGCAAATGCGATCACACGCCTATTTAATAATTTTAAAAATATATGTCAAAAATCATACGAGTATTAGCAAAAACTCAAATAAAGCTCCTGGAGACCAAGGACGAAAAGGGCAACACCAAAGATAAGGGAGTTATCGAGGCTTATGTTTCCATTTTTGATAATGTTGACCTTGGCGGCGACAAGATCATCAAAGGCGCATTCGCAGACAGCCTCAAGAAGAAGTTTCCGGTCGGGTGTTGGATGCACAATTGGGATGAGCCGATCGCCAAAACTCTGGAAGCCCGGGAGGATAAGCGCGGATTGTATATCAAAGGCAAGCTGATCCTGGGAGTTCAAAAGGGCAAAGAGGCCTATGAGCTTTTGAAAGAAGGCGTGATCGATGAATTCAGTATCGGATACCGCGTGTTGGAGGATGAATGGGAAGAGGACGGCACCAGGCTTTTAAAAAAGCTGCGCCTTTACGAATGGTCGCCGGTGCTTGTTGGTATGAACCCGGACACTGAATTGTTGAATGTAAAAGAAGAGAACCAAAAAGCAAAGCAACCGGCCAAAAAACAGGAACAAAAAATTAATTATATTGACGCTGACCCGAAGAAAATGCGGGTGAAAATCTACTATTCGGACGGCACGGTCAAGCGTTATGAGCGTAAAAGATTAAGTTTTAAATATAAAACTCATCTCAAAGCCCTGGCAGTCAAAGAGCCGCAAAAGGGGCCAAAGGTCGAAGGCAATCAAGCCACACTCATCAAGCTTGTGAAACAAGCTAACAGGGCCACTTCAACGGTCCTGCGAATAGTTAAGGAAAATAATAAATAATGCTATAATAAAAATATGCCAGAACCGAAAGGAAAAACCGAGGTAATGGAGATTACCGAGGAAAAATTAGAGGGGATGATGAAGGACAGTGCCCAAAAGGCATTGGAGGCCGTTATCCCTGAACTCAAAAACGAGCTCAAAAACGAGCTCAAGGAAAAAATCCAAATAGAAACAGACGAGGTCAAAAAAGAAGAATCCATCCAGGAAGTGAAGGATTTCTTAATCGCCCTTGAAAAAGGCGATAAAAGTTTCCTGGAAAAATTCGAGGCGAAGGCGGTTGATTCTACTTCCAGTTCCTTCGGCTACACCATCCCAACGGAGTTAGCCAGCCGCATTTTAGAGGAGAAGGATAAAATCCCGAAAATGCGCAAAAATGCGTTTGTGTTCCAGCACGCCGGGCCGTTCCAACTGCCCAAAGAGGGAACCGGTGTCACTTCCTACTGGGTTGGGGAAAATACGCTGATCACCGCAAGCGAACCGACCATCGACAAGGAAGACCTGGCAGATTATTACCTTGCCACCAGGGTATTAATGCCGCGCCAGCTGCTCCGGACTTCGGCTTACAATGTAACCGAGTTCATCGCGCGTCTTTGTTCCCGGTCCCTGATCGGCACAGAGGAAACCGCGTTCACGGCCGGCGACGGTTCAAGCAAGCCTTTGGGCCTGCGCCAGACTGTCGGTATTACGGATGTACCCCAGGTCGGAACCGATTTGGCCTACGATGATCTGATCAACCTGATCTACAGTATCGCGGAACAGTACCGGGATAACTGTATCTTCATTTTGTCAACCGCAGCTATCAAGCTCTTGATGAAATTGAAGGACAACAACGGCCTGCCGATCTTCGATCCTTCGAATAAGAGGCTCATGGGCTATCCTTATTTCGAGAGCGTCGATATCCCTTCCAATCTGGGAGTCGGTACGGACGAAACCGAGATCCACTTCTTCGATCCGTTCTATTATTGGATCAAGGACAGTGAGAACATGTTCATGGAGGTTGATAAGATTATCAGCTACCTGCAAACCGAACTGGTTATCGCAGAAGCCACTGATGGCGCTTATATCCTTCCTGAAGCAGCCGCTAAACTGTCAGCCGTAAAATAGTCACATATTCTTGGCCCCTTTTTATTAAGGGGCTAAGGGTGTAGCGATTACTAATTAATAAATCAAATCGTATGTCAAAAGATTTTGATGACAGAAACAAAGTCACCTACAAGGCCAACGGAAAGAAGTCCTTGGTAAAATTCAAAAAAGCCAAAACTCCTTATGCGGTCGGCGATGTGGCTAAAATCGATCAGCCATTAGCCGAGATCTATGCCGAACAAGGAATTATTACGGTAATGGAAAAAGATTTCAAACCGAAAAAAGAGAAAGAAGAAAACGACGGCAAGAAATAATTGATTCCAGATACTTCCGGGAGTTTTCCCGGAATGATTTGTAATCAATTCGCAATATGATCACTAAAGAGGATTTCAAAAGCCACCGCATCATAAACACCAATGACGATGACGAGATTATCGACATTCTTATTGACGCTGTAGAAGAGTTCATCAAAAGCTATGTTGGCCGGGTCATAGAAAAAGAAACCATCACGGAATACTTTGACGGCGACGATCTGGCCGACACCATTTTTCTTGCCAATTACCCGGTCGTTGCGCTGACTTCCCTGCAATACAACCGAGGCACTTATTCAGATCCGGACTGGCAGGATATCAATGCCGATTATTATCAATTAGACGATGATATCGGTGAAATATTGATTGATGTCATGTATTCCGGCCGGCGCAATATCAAGGCCGTTTACGAGGCCGGCTATGTCGAAGACGATATTCCTAAAAGCCTGAAAGCCGCCGCGCTAAAACTGGTCACCAAATTATATGACAAGCGGTCAAGCGAAGGATTCAGTATCGAAGAGGTGGCCGGTGCCAGGATCGAATGGGGGAAATTCCTGTCCGATGACGTTAAGGCCTTACTGGCGGCCAATATCAAACCAAAATTATGAGGGTGTTTTTTAGAAATACAATCGATGTTTACCGCCTGGCCAGTGCCGACAACAAGGAAAGTTACGGTATAAGCGGCCAAATCAAAGCCTATATCGCCCCATTGAGCGCGGAAGACACCATGCTGACCGAGGGAAATCCGGCTGAGTCTTTCAAGCTGATAACGACAGCGGACGCGGATATCAAGAAAACCGACAGAATCACCCATAATGACGAGAATTACACAGTCAGCGGAATCAAGACATACGGTTTTGGCGCCTTGGCCCGGAAAGAAGCGATCTTGACCAAATTCAACAGTTAATATGGCTTATGAGCTTAAAATCAACAACCTGGCAGAATTGCAAGCGGCGTTTAAAAAATCACCGAAAATAATCGGCAAGGAACTGGAAACGGCCACAAAAAACGCCGGTAAGCTCATCCTAAAAACCGAAAAGGAAGAAGTGCCTGTCAGGACCGCCACCTTGAAAAGAAGCATTACCATGGATTACCGGCCGATCAGCGTAGCCATATATCCCACCGTAAAATATGCCCTGCCGGTCCATGAAGGATCGAAACCGCACACTATAACCCCAGTCCGGAAAAAAGTCCTGGCGTTCAAAATAGGCGGTAAAAAAGTATTCGCTCGCCGCGTCAATCATCCGGGCAATAAACCTAACAAATTCGTAGACAGAACCGTAAGCAAGACGGATCGCGGCGTAAACAACCTTTTCGACAAAGCGCTGGACGCAGTAATTAAATTTTTAGCCAAATAAATGTATTCAAGCATCAAAACAGGCATTAAAACCCACCTGGAAGCCATTGACGGCATTAAGAAAGTATATGGCTACGAGAAAGGCGAATTGGACGGCTACCCCTCCGCTGTCGTGATTTTGGACGCGATAGAGACCGAACTGGAAACAACCGCAGAAGATACGAGGAAATACAGCTTTAAAATCAAAATATATCAGGAGCTCGACAAGGACGGCATCGGCGCCGAGGAGGCAGAATCACGCGTTGAAGCTCTCCTGGACACGATTTTGGGGAAATTTGAGGATGATTATACGCTTGGCGGTCTTTGCTATAATTCGAATATCAAAGGCATTGCCGGTTGGGCGGACAGGGGGAACAAAGAGAGGGTGCTTGAATTCACCTTGGAGTGTTTCGCGATTTATTCACTTACATAAATATATGCCAAAAATACAAAATAAGGCCGTCCAGATGGGCGATGAAATCAAAACCAGAGAAGAAAAATACTTCTTTCCGGACGTGAACGGCAAGCAGATCACGGTGAAAGCCAATTCGCTAAAGGAGGCCGAAGAAAAAGCTAAAGAATTAACTACAAAATAATATGAGCAAATTCATCGGGAGATTAATCCAAGCCGGTATCGGCAAGGAAACGGAAAGAGGCACCGCAGTCGCGCCGTCTTTCTGGCTTCAAAAAATCAATTGCGACGTAGACGATAAGTTCGAAGGCGTAGTTGATGAAAATAGCCTGGGCGTTATCGAGGACGCGCAGGATTTCAAAGTAACAAAAAAATGGGCTGAAGGGGAAGTGTCAGGTAAGGTCGGCGACGCCTCTATCGGTCTGCTGCTTTTAGGGGCTTTGGGGACAGTATCAAGCGATGCCAAAGACGCGCCGAACGCCGCTGTTTACGATCACACATATGCGGTCCAACAGGACGCACAGCACGATAGCCTGACTTTGGAAGTCAAAAATCCCAACGAACAATTAAAATTCGTCAACGCGGTATTGTCTGCCTTGAGTATAAAGGCCGAATTAGGCGGTTTTGTCGAATTTGTCGCCAATTTTATGGCTAAATTGGGAACGGCGGCCGCCAACACGCCCGCTTATACCGCCGAAAACAATTTTCTCGCCAAGGATATATCGGTCAAATTTGCCGACAATCTGGCCGGCCTGGCGGCGGCAAGCGAGGTATCAGTTAAGAATGTCGAACTCAATATCGAAAAAAATATCGAGAGCGACGATGTGCTTGGGGATGATGAGCCGGAGGACTTCCTCAATAAGCAATTCGCCATCACCGGCAACATTGAACTGCTTTACGACGCTACTACTTATAAGGCTTTGGCCTTGGCCGGCACGCAAAAGGCGCTGCGGATCAATATCACTGATACCGGCACCACGATCGGCGATTCCGCCAACCCAGGACTGGTGATCGATCTGGCCAAGGTTAAGCTGACGGAATGGGCCAAGACCAGCGACCAAAATGAGATCGTCCGGCAAACGCTGTCGTTCAAAGCCTTTTACAGCTCGACAGATTCGAAAATGCTCGATTGCGTACTTACTAACTTAACCGCAAGCTACTAATATGGAATTCAGTAAAACTACAAAAATACTAACAGTAATAATCAGCGCGGTTGTGACTTTATTTATCATAGCCGCCTCAAATTAAAATTATGCCGATTCTTAAAGACAATAGAAAAATTAAAAAAATCATTCTCCCTAAGTCAGGGATCACAGTGGAGATAAAGGATGGTCTGTTGGCGGCTGATATGGAGGCAGTATACTGCGAGGAAAACAGAATCAGGGCCACATATTTAATGATCAAGAACCTGATGGTCGGCTGGGATGCCGAGGATGAAAAAGGAAACCGGATAGAGATCACCGTGGATAATTTAAGGATGTTGGACATCGAAGATCTTGAAAAGATTCAGACCGGCTTGGATGTGGTTCAAGATTTTTTAGCCAAAGCGGCCCGAAAAGGTACGAGTTCGCCAACTTCTTAAGAAGCGGCAAACTTACCTTTAGGTCGCTTAAAGTCTATATCTGCCTGGAGATGAAATGGACCGAGCAAGAATTCTTTAATCAAAAATGGGAGTTTATAAATGATCTGATCTTATTCATTGATGAACAAAACAAATGTCGTCATCAAAAGAATTAAAAATAATAATAAACGGGAAGGATAATACTGGCGCGACTTTCAAAGGATTGACCAATAAATTGGAAGATGCAAAAAGAGCCAGTAATGCCTTTGCTTTGTCGCTTGCCGGGATTACTGCCTCGGTGGGTCTATTCGGTCTGAAAACTGCTGGCCAACTGGAAACCGCAGAAATCGGATTAACAACTCTTTTGGGATCTGCGGAAGAGGCTTCAGCGACGATAAAGAGAATTAAAGAGGAGGCAAAAAGAACGCCTTTTGAATTGACTGGACTTACAACGGCCGTTCAACTTCTCTCTTCAGTCACTAAAGATGGCGATAAAGCAACAGATATCATACTGGACGTTGGGGAGGGTTTGGCTGCTATGGGCAAGGGGCAGACTGAACTTGACCGAATCATTGTCAACCTGCAACAAGTTGCTGCCCTGGGAAAGGCACAAACCGTCGACATCAAGCAATTCGCTTATGCGGGTATTCCAATTTTCGAGATGTTGCAGGAAGAGACTGGATTGGCCGGCGAGGCACTTGGTGATTTCATCGAAGATGGGAATGTGTCTTTTGATGTGTTGGTGAAAATGTTCGACAAGGCCAACGATGAGGGAGGGAGGTTCTTTAATGCCTACATCAATCAAACAGGAAGCTTAAACCAGTCTTGGAGTAATCTAATTGATACGCTTACCATTGCTTCATCTGAATTCGTCAAACAAACCGGTATTTTCGATTTAGCTAAAAAGGCTATTGTTTCCTTGAGTGACAATATCGGCATTTTAAGCGATAAAACGGTTGCCGTCGTTAATTTTCTAAAAGAGAATCAGACAGTTTTTTACATGGTGGCCGGTGCGATTGCCGGTGCCTTGGCCCCAGCTGTTTGGGGATTGGTTGCGGCTTTTGCGGCAGGAGCTTTGGCATTGGCCCCCTTTATTCTTGGCGGTGCTTTAATTGCCGGTCTGATAGCCGGTATTTATTCAGTGGTCACTAATTGGGATGAATCAAAAGAAAGCCTGAAATTTATCTGGGAAACAATAAAAGAAATATTTACGTCTGGAGTCGATTGGGTTAAGGGCCAATTAGATAAAATGGTCGGCTGGATACAAGAGGCCATTGAAAGCATAAAAGAATTATTGAGAGCCTTTGACCAGTTATCTCTTAAAAATGTCGGTGATGCCTGGAAGAATGTAGGCTCGAATTTGAAATGGGCGTTCGGCGGCGGTAAGGCTATCGGCGGTCCGGTAAGCGCCGGCACCAGTTACCTGGTCGGAGAAAAAGGCCCGGAGCTTTTCACCCCGGGCGCAAGCGGTTTCATTACTCCTAATCATCAGTTGGCCGGAGCCGGCGGAATCAACATTACCATTTCCGGTAATACGCTTTTAGATAGCCGAGCAGCGGAGAGGATCGGCGATATGATCATTAAGAAATTGGGATATAGCACAAAATTATGACCATAGCCGTTACTGTTGAGGGAAACGACAGGACAAATTATATAACTTGGGATTCATTCACCTTGGAGGATGTTCTAAATTCACAGCCGAATTCTCTGACCTTTGAAACAAAACTATATGGCAGTAAATCATGGGTGCCTGCGGTCGGCGAGGAGATCGAAGTAACGGACGGCATTATTTACACGATTTTCGCCGGCGTCATTACCACTGTGAAAGAAAGAATCGAAGGCCGCGTCTTGAAATATGAAGTAACCTGCAAGGACTGGACGCACTATCTTGATAAAAAACTGGTGATTGAAAGATACGAAAACAAAACGGTTAAGGAGATTATTGACGATATCAACGCAACCTACCTGACCGATTTCACGGCCAACAGCGTCTATTGCGATCTAACCATTTCATCCATTGCCTTTAATCGCGTGTCCGTGAGCCGGTGCCTTCAGATTCTAGCCGAACAGGTGAATTTCAACTGGTATATCGGCTATGACAAGGACATTCATTTTTTTGCCAAGAATACGGAAGGCGCACCTTTTTATTTAAGCGATGACGGCGGCAATTATATTTTCAACTCCTTGGAGATCATCGATGACCTGACGCAGATCCGGAACAGGGTATTTATCGAAGGAGGAGAGATCAAGGGAACAGAAAGGGCTGAAACCTACAAGGGCGACGGCACAAAACTCGTTTTTCCCTTGTCCTATAAATTTTCCAATGAACCGACCGTCACGGTCGGGGGCGTGGCTCAGGATGTCGGTATCGACAACTTGCACAGCGAAGACGCACATGATTGCTTTTGGAGTTACCAGGAAAAATATATCAGATTCAAGGTTGCGCCCGGCGCAGGCGTTGATATTTCCATGTCCGGCACGCCGCTCTATGCCATTATCGCCCAGGTCCAGGATGACGCCAGTATCGCGATGTATGGCGAATATGAGTTCAGCGTCAAGGATTCAAAGATAAGTTCGGAAGAAGAGGCCAGGCAATACGGCGTTTCGCAACTGGAAGCCTATGCCAGTAAAATCTCGGAAGGCAGCTTTCAGACCTACAGCACCGGACTTCGCGCCGGCCAGAACATCACCATCCAGTCGGATATCAGGGGTCTAAATAGCCTGTTCCTGATCCAGCGAGTGACGCTCACGATGCGAACGGCAACGGATGGGCTTTGGACGGCGGAAGTGGCCTCACTCCGGACTATCGGGATAATCAGCTTTTTACAGAAATTATTGATCGATCAGAACAGGGAAATTAAGATTGATGACAATGTGGTCTTAAAAAAATCCTATGTACTGAATGAAACCGTCAACGCCCAGGAGGAAATTAACCGAGTAGAACCATATCAGGACCACGAAACGGCGCAGGCAGACGAGGACATTCAAAAAGACCCCTTCGGCGCGAACGTTCTTCCCATTATGGTTTTAGGTCCATACTTCCCTTCAAGCCATACCGACCCCAAGCGCCCGGGCAGATTAAGTATTTCAATGAAATTAAAATAATCAATATGCAAGTCAATCAAAAAGCAATCGCCACAGGCATAATTACAGCCGAATTCTACGATCAATCAAAGCTCGACAAATTCGATAAGGCCATAAATCGATTCATTTTATCCATGCGCGACAAATATCCGCACTTAATGAAGTCATACCGCCTCGGCCCGAAGGTTAAAACCGATGTAAAGAAGAACGTGATCTGCGATGCTGGTTTTAATGTATTCTGTCGAATATTAAAGTCCGGAGCCACATCGTACGGGGGGGAAGCCAAAATCACCAAAATGGCTTTAGGTACCGGCGCGGGTACGCCGTCTGCGAACGATACGGGATTATTCAATGAAGATTATAGAAATGATACATACAGCGGCTCTGAAAGTGGCAACGTCTTTTACCTGACTGCCATCTTCACGGAAGGCGAATGCTCTGGCAATTATACTGAATTCGGCAATTTTATAGACGATACCGAATTATGGAGCCATATTGCCGGGCTTAATTGGGTTAAGGACACAAATACAGCCTTAGTTGTTTCCTGTAAATATACTTTTCAAAGCATTTAATTATTAATTCTTGAATATGTCAGATATAGCCAGGCCAAAATCGAGCGGTGATGAATTATCAGTCGAAGAAGTCAATCACGATCTGCCGGTACAAGGAACTGGAGGTGAAACCATAGGTGGGGCCACCACTCCAGCACCTGTTTTTATTAGTAGCGTAGATGGCGAGCTTTATGAATGCGATTCAAACGATGCGACAAAATTGCTATTCATCGGTTTTGTCGTAAATAACACTTCCGATGGAATCGCAGCCACTTTGCAAAAGAATGGCGTTGTTCCGGGGTTTTCTGGTCTTTCTGCTGGCTTAAAATATTATGTTCAAGATAGTGGTGGGATTGGAACAACACCGGGAACTTATGTTATTTTAGTCGGAATTGCTTTATCGGCTACAGAATTATTAATTATTAAAGAAGAATTCGAGGAGAGTGTTAAAAGACTTATTGCGAGTGATAATGTTAAAAAAGAGGACAATGCAGAAGAAAATATAAAATCGGAAACTTACACTGAGTTAAAAGAATTTAAAGTCAGGGTGCCGGGAACTGTCAAAGTAAAATTTGAAATGAAGCAGATCACATCAGAAACGGGGCCATATAACGCATATGCGACAATATATATTAATGGTTCAGCGGCTGGAACTCAAAGAGCATCAACATCAACTTCTTATATTGAATATGAGGAAGACATTACAATAGGCGAGGATGATATTGCTGATAGTGAAGATGGCGCATTAGTTGAATTATATGTCAGGTCGGGGCATAACGTTTATTGTACGGCATACGTGAAGAATTATAGCATCGGGTACGACGTTATTAAGAAATCAATTTCTGAATAAATATAAGCAATATGCCAGAAACAAAATTTACAAAAGAAACTCTCATTTCAGCCGGCATGGTCGTAACAATGTGCGCCAGTATCTTTTATCTTGGCGTTATGAGCAACCGTGTTGATCAAAACGCTAAAACCATTGCTGAAATCAAAACTCAATACTCCGCTACTCCCACGCGGATCGAGTTTGACGCGCTGATTCTTACCGTGGACGAGATTAGAAAGGACGTAAAAACATTAATTACTCAAAAATAATTTTATGTCGGAGGTTAAGCTACTGCTCCCAGTCCGGGACGTTCATATCAATCAACCGTTCGGAGTTAATTATTTGGATTTTTACAAGCAATGGGGTTTAAAGGGGCACCCGGGAATTGATTTTCGGGCAAGGAGGGGATGTTCAATAATAGCAATGCATGACGGAATTATATCATGGTGCGGTTACGGTAAGGACGGAGGGACAGGAATTGAAATTTGGAATAAGGATCTTGGATTCAAAACCTTTTATTATCACCACCTCGAAAACCTTGATAAAATTCAAAAAGGCATAAAGGTTGGCGCCGGAGAGGTTATTGCTTCGGCCGACAATACGGGGAAATACACCACAGGCGACCATGAACACGTAGAGCTTTATTTTGTGGATAGGAACGGAAACACCTTAAATAAGAATAATGGCTTTGGCGGTTCGGTCGATCCAGCGCCTTATTTCGCTAAGCAATACGGCCAGTATTGGATGAAACCGGCCGCGTATCACCGGTACGGACGCGAACAGAACTGGCTGGCCGAATTTACGATGCGGTTCAAGAATTTTTGGCTGCACCGGCAATTACTGAAAACAAACCAGTTATACAAGATCTACGACACGGAATTCATCAACGCCCTGGTCTATGGCGGATGGGATTTTGATACGGTGATCAATCCGGCTATGTGGGAGATCTGGGTTTATTGTAAAAAGGTCGATTACGAAGCCGGTTACCGGCCGTTCAAATAATTATCTCAATTACAAAACTATGACACAAACAATCAAGCGCTACCTCATCAGCTCTGCCGTTTCTTTCCTGACCGGCTTTGCTTTGATAATGGGAACCGAAATAGATAATATCACTTTAGAAGCGGTAAAAAACGGGGCCTGGATCGGAACGCTGTTTTTAGCGGTTCGCGCAGGACTAAAAGCAATATTCGAAATGTTGGTTGTCAGCCTTACACACAAATAGTCATTCTGAACCAAAAACAAAGCCAGAACAAACAAAAACGTCCATTCATGACAGATTGGACGTTTTTTTATTTTCGTGCGTCTACGGGGCTTGTGTGGCTAAATTTTATATATATGCTCGTAGCCGCATTTCGGGCAAATTTTCTTATTGTTTGATGCCATCCACAAAAGATAAAATACTCCTGGAATGATAAAAAACATAAACAAGAAAATAAGCAACAAGCATGATCCGCGTTTTTTTGTTTTTGGTTCCCCCTCGTAACCGCAATTAGGGCAATGGATTTTCATATTTTTTATTGCTTATTAATTATCTCATCGAGTTCCTTGTCGTATTCGGCTGCCGAGATGCCGGTATAGCGCATCTCGCGCATGGCTCCGCGTGTGTCATGGTCTTTGATCTGTTCGACTTTTGGATTGAATGGTGTGACGTTTGGATTTTCTTGCGGCGCGGCTTTTTTGTAAATGCCTTTTCTGATTAAGGTCTGCTTCAAGCCCTCGATCGATTTCTGGCGCCGAAATTTATTCATTTGGGTGTCGATGTTGACCATATACTTTAAACTTTTCGTAGTGTTTTATATATTTACAATTTGGGCATACATCCCATTCAGTAAAGTAGTATGTAAGTCTTTTAAGCATTTCCTTTGGCCTTTTTTTTCTTTTCATTGTAGTGTTGCATTTTGGGCAATCCATATTGTTCAACTAAGTAAATTAATCCTTTGAATAGCAAATTTTTGCTTACGCCGTTTTCCGACGCCAAATTTTTAATTGCTCTGTCTGTCTTATCCTCAAGTCTGTAGGAGTAAGCTTTGTATTGTTTATTTCTCATGTATGACTATTGTATGACTATTGTATTACATAACACACTCCGCAAGCCATTTCTCTACCTAATCATAAGTCTTGTTTCCTTGTTCTTCGATTAGTGTTTATCCATTATTAATACAAATAATGTATAAAAATTTGGGAAAAATTTTAAGAACTTATTTTAACCTCATGATTGAGGTTGGAGTATCCGTTTTTGAGAACCTTGAGGCTAATTTTAAGTCTTCCCTCTTAGGTGTTTGTGTCAGACTGATAGTAACAGGGGCAGGAATCGAACCTGCATCAATTCACGTTATGAGCGTGACGAGTTGCCAATACTCTACCCTGTCTTTAGGATTGTAAATCCATCTGCCAGACTTGCCCTCCCTCTGGCGTGGCCACTCCCAACTATTTTTTCAAAGATTGTATGTGGCTCCCTGCTAATTTGATTATCAGCTTATTCGCTGATGACGACGGCAATGGTTATCGGAGCAAAACCCACTTTTCAGTGAACCACCTTGTGAGTGGTTGACCCTTTGGTACGATAGAGCCATTGGGATACTCGTCGCCGTCATCAATAAACAAAAAGAGTGTTAAACCGTTCCCGGCGGGGCCTTACACCCTCCGGAAAACAGTTGAACACTCTTGTTGTGTAAGGCCCCTTATATAAATTTGTCAATCTACATCGAGATAAAGTTTGAAGATCACTCTATCCCGACTTAATCCCCATGATTAACCGATGGTGGAACATCGATATTAATATATTAGCATATTTAAGCTTAGTGGTCTAGTTGCTTAACCTTAGGAAAGATTAAGCTTTCATTAATTTTTAATTTTTATGTCTTCCCGACATCGGGAAAATATCTGTGGATAAGTACAATAAAAAAAGAGAGCGTTAATCTCTCTCCCTCCTGAAAACAGTATGCTTAATTTTGTTTTTGCCTGATGTGGGTTTCGCCTTTGTGACAAAACCAGTAAAAGATCTCTTTTTCGTTTCTCACGTACACTTGGACCGACTTAACGGCGGCGCTTTTATCCGGGTTGATATAAACCCGAATCCCGGAAATTTCATCAAACCTGATCGCGTAATTATTCCAAGTGGTAATGGTTTCGTAAACAGGGATATCCCCGGCCGTAGCCATCGATGTAAAGAGCAATACGAGTACGACAGACAATGCTTTCATTATCCTCCTCCTTTGGTTGGTTGCCTTAATTATAGCATACGCTAGAAGTAATAGCCGAATCGTGGTACAATTTAGGCATGAAGGAAAGCGGTATTCAGACTGCCATCGAGCAGTACTTAAATTATTTGGAAAACCAAGGGAGGCTTGTTTATATCAAGAATAACAGCGGCGCCCTGAAAACAAATGACCGGTTTATCCGATTCGGCAAGAAGGGAAGTCCGGACTTTTTTGTTTTTTTACATAATGGAAGGTGTATTCATTTGGAGGTTAAGAATGAAAAAGGCAAACAAAACGACAACCAAAAAGCCTATCAATCAAAGATTGAAAAGCTTGATCACACCTACCTGATCGCCCGTTCAATCGACGACGTGGAAAATTGTCTAAAATCTTCCGATCTTGTTCAATGACAAAATAAAATACTTTCCTTTATAGTTGCCCCAGAAAGGAGGCGCTATGGGAATACTTGAAACCGCCTTATTGACCGGAGCCTTGTTACTCAATTCGAAACCCAAGAAGAAAAGGAGGAAGGGGAAAAAGACTTACACACGCAAGGGCATAATCGCCCGACGCAAACAATGGGAACGAGAGGACTGGAAGTTAACCCAAAAAGCCCTGAAAGATTTTGCCAGGGCAATACAAGGAGATTAGAAAATGGCACAGATGCAATTCGATGAATTCATCAAGCAGGGCAAGGAGCAGTACGAAGGCTTGGCGAAACAGGAAACCAAGCTCAAGGACGATCTGGAAAAGATCAAGCGACAAATGGCGACCTTGAAGCCGATGTTGACGGAAGCCGGCATCATTCAGCGCCAGACTCGCGCCAAAAAGAAGGCGCCCACCGAATAGATGGGCGCCCTGGAACTTAAAGCAAGGAGTGGCGGTCTGAATAAGATCCGTCGCTCCTTACCTTTTTAGTGGGGATGAGCCCTTGAGTGTGTTCCAGCAGGGTTTGACGGTTAAAGAGGATAAGCCCGTTAATCTTAAGGAAGCCTGGAATTTGAGCCTTGTTTTTGTAGACCCATTTCAAAGACACCTTAAAATAATCCGCTACCTCCTGCACCGTCATCATGGGCGAGTCCATAGAAACCTCCTATAGACCCGCTCTCATTTTTCAACCCATTAAATTAAGCAGGAAACAGAACACCCTAAACCCGAGTACCCACTATGCATATGCTCTTTAGATAACTGAACATTCTAACAAAGTCAAAGGGGGTGATCGATGATGTACTATCAGCCGTATAACAGCCTTGAGCAGGGCGTAATTATTGTTTCCGGAATAGTTGATGATTTATCGAGTGTCATTAAACAGCTTGAAGCGCTTGAGGATGAATTCAGAAAGTTGAATGCCACTGACTATGAAATGGAATATTTCTGCAAGATATTGGATCTTTTAAAGAAGCACCAGGAAGCCTTATATTTCGTTACCTTCCGCTTTCCGGCATTGGTGGAGAGTTTCCAAAAATTTGAAAAGCTCTTCGTAATGATAGGAGGGAAGCATGGGACAGTACAAAAGAAAGATTAAGAAAGGAACGAGATGGTTTTATTCCGGACAGTATTTGGGCCAGAAGTATCATAGCAAGGCCATTTACCTGACCAAGGGCGAATGTGCCAAAGCTGAACGGGAGCGCCTGAAGGAACTGGACGCGCAGGCGCGGAACCCGGTCAATGATATTAAACTCAAAGTTTTAATGGAAGACCGGCTTGACGAGATCAAGGCCAAAAAATCCAAGGACTATTACCGGGAGAACCACCGTTATTTCAAAAGAGTCCTGGCTGAGTTTGGTGACATCTATGTCAGCGAGCTTAGCAAGTCGATGGCCAATGCCTTACTGATCAAAGAAGCCAACCGGCTCAAACGCACCAAAAAATCCAATTTCAAGGTTAATTCTATGCTCCGGGCGTTGAAAGCCCTGTTCAATTACGGAAACAAAATCTATGACCTGGACCTTAGAAATCCTTTCAATCTGGATTTTTACCCGATCGACATCAATCTGAAATACATACCGCCGGCCGAACACATCGAAGCTGTGAAAGCTGAATGCACCGACAAGCAGCGCTTGTTGATTGAATTCGTGGACGAGACGGGATGTCGGATCATGGAGGCGGTCCGGTTTAAGTACAGCGACATTGACGGCGACCTGATCACATTATGGACCCGCAAGAGCCGGAACTCCAACCTGACTCCGCGCCGTATCCCGAAGCCGGACTGCATTACCGAGATCGGAAAAGGTAAGGTGTTTCCGTATGGGGTGCTGCCGAGATTCCTGGAACGCAAGATCGTCAAATTGAATTTGCCGGTTTTCTCCTGGCACAACCTCAGGCACCGCCGCGCTTCTCTATGGGCCAATGCCGGCATGAGCCTCTTCGAAATATCCCACCGCTTAGGCCATACCAACCTTAAGACCACGCAAGGCTATCTTCAGTTGCTTGGCTACTCCAAATCTTAGATTTTTTTCTTTAGCTATTCTTTAGCCGGAAAAAAATAAAACGGGCACTTAACATAAGCTAAGTACCCGTTTTTATTATGGTGCCGAGGGACAGAATCGAACTGCCGACACGGGGATTTTCAGTCCCCTGCTCTACCGACTGAGCTACCTCGGCACGAAGCGATAGCTGGTGAGATGAAAGCGTCTGATTAATAAACCAGCCTATCGATTGTCAAGAACATTTTGTCCGATGTCGCCGAAAACGTATTGCACGAGCGTACAGGCAACCACGGCGGCGGTTTCGGCGCGCAAAATGCGCGGCCCCATCCGCACGGTCAGAAAACCGGCCCGGGCGGCGGCATATTGCTCCTCCGCTTCAAATCCGCCTTCCGGCCCGATCATGACACACACGCTGCCCGGTCTGGACTGCGCGAGCGAATCGCTCAACGCGTTGCCGTTCCCACTCTCCCAAAAAAAGAACTTCAGGTCGCACGTTCGCGACAACGCCAGTGCTTCCTCGAACGAAACCACCCCATCAACGGACAGGGGACGGTTACGCCGGCATTGTTTGACCGCTTCCTGGCTAATTCTTTGCCAGCGCTGCCGGCGTGCAAGGCTGCGTTTCGCGTCGGGGTTGGGCACCGAACGGCGGGCCATGAAAGGCACCAGGCGCGTGACCCCCAGTTCGGTGAGCGGCGGGATCAGCTGGTCCATCTTCTTGTCTTTTAAATACCCCTGGGCCAATACGATTTGAAGGGGCGATTCGGCGGCGGCGGCGAGCTGTCGAAGCAAGGCGATACGAACCTGGCGGCGCCCGACCGAGATAATGCGGGCCTCGTATTGGAGGCCGGTTCCGTCAAATACGGTGATGATCTCCCCCGGCCCGAGCCGCAGCACCGTGTGAATATGCCGGGCATCTTTTTCGCCGAGCACAGGTTCGGCCTCTCCGGTTTGTTCAGGCGGTAGAAAAAACAGGCGCATCTTTTATTCCCGGAAATCACAGCCACGCACAACCGGGCGGTCGAAGGAGATGCAGATTGCGGCACGGCAAGGTTCCAGAAGCAAGCTGGCACGCTTGAATTCTTAATTGATTGAATATCTTAAGAAGCAAACTCCTTGACACGCGATTTATGCTTATGATAGCTTTCAATGATTATTTTTTCCAACAACCGAAAGTTAACCTTTACTTATGACCGTCGCTGTAGCTGCATACACATTCACGATGCGACGCTCGCACGGCCGGCGCTCAGGCCTGCCATGCAAAAACCGCGACGGGCGCATGCCGATTTTCAAGGCCGACCGGACATCCGTCGCGTGCGCTTTAGTTCTATAACAAAGCCGGGGGATTTATGGAAGACTCTAAAAAAGTGAAAGCGCAGCCCCAAGTTCCAACGCCGAAAGCGAACCGGGTCATTGAGCTGACCCCTGAAATGGAAACGCGCACCGCAACCGGCGCAAAGATCATAGAGTTGACCCAAGTGCTCAATGGCCCCTCCGTCCATCCGGCAGTCTCCCCACAAACAGTCCCCGGCGGCGCGGCGGATGCCGCCGCCGCACCGGAAGTGCTCAAACCTGCGCAGCCCGCTTCAGCGGATATCGATGCGGATATTGATGCGGCTTTCGATGGCCTGCAAGCCCAGGACGCCGACCGCAAGGCCTCCTCTCTTCTCTCCGGCGATGCGGCAATGGAGTTGCGCCCGGGTGCGGAGACTCGCGCAAGGACCGATTCGACGACCGAACCTGAGCTGGAACTTTCCATTGAAAATCTTCCGGACGATGTGCCCCTGCAGTTACTGGAAGAAGAGCCGGCCGCCGAAAAGGCAGCCGCCTCGGGGCCAAGCGCGCCCGCAGCCGACCATTCGGGCGCCAGCGCGGACGACACGCTGGACTTGACCGATATCGTCCTGCCGATTGACCTGATCAGCGCCGCGGGACCGGCCGAACCATCACCCGATGAAAAGAAGACCCTCGCCGATGCAACGGGGGCCGCGATTCCCGCCCTAAAAGAAGAAGAGCTGATCGAATTGAACGACATCGTCGATCCCGCTGAACTGAAGGCGGTTGAAGATGAAGAAGTCATCGAGCTGACCGACATCGTTTTGCCGGATGAATGGGATGCTGCCGGATACCAGGAACAAGAAGAGGTCATTGAATTGACCGATATCGTCGATCCTGCTGAACTGGCGGCAGCTGAAGATGAAGAAGTCATCGAGTTGACCGACATCGCCGCGCCGGATGAGCTGGAAGCGACATCGTCGGCTTTGGCGCGGCGGGAACCAGAAGATGAACCGGTCATCGAATTGACCGATCGGGTCGATGGGGCCGCAAAGATTTCCGCTGCACCCCCGGCCGACTCCCCGCAAGACGGGGACAATGCGGTTCCCACGGCCCCGCCCATCTTTTCTGCCGATCCGGAGGAAGATCGCGGCGCCGGAGCACAGCAAACCCGGCCAGAGGATGAAATACTACCGGCTGGCGCGGACGAGCCCGCAAAACCGCACACCCTGGCATACGAAGATGAGGTCCTGCGCCTGGATGACGTGCTGAACCGTGTCCGCCGGAGCCAAAGCAAGCTGGTGCGCGACATCAAAGAGGAGTTGACCAAGGATGCGGCCGATAGGGCCAGGGATTCCGGCCCGGCCGGCGGAGTTGAAGGCAATGAAGAAAAAACACCCGCAGCCGCAACGGTCATGCCGACCGAAAAAGATATTGAAAAGGCGATCGAAAAGATCCTGCAGACCAAGTACGCCCAAACCATCGAGTCGCTCATTGCCAAGGTGGTGGAAAAAGTGGTGACGCGTGAAATGGAAAGCATTAAAAGAAGCTTGATGGAGGGTGAAGAGTAAGTCGTGACGATGCGGTAAATATCCCTATTGCACTTCAACCGCCGACGTTGTGGCGTGCTGTACGTACCTCGGCCACGGGAATGGCGCCTGCCCGCCCCGCCCGAATCTGGGTGGTATGCGGGCTTTTTCGGCGCCGTTATTCGGATTCTTTCCAATCGTTGCGTCCCCAAAAGGCACCTTTAAGGCCGGATCTGGGTTCAGTGAGCTTGAAAACCTCGACGGCTCTTTAGGCCTGCGCTTCAAGATCGCCGCGGCCGTGATCTGACCACGATCGGCCATTTCTGAATGAAACCCAGCTGCTGATGCTTTTTTAGATCGCTATTCCACGCAATGCGGACGGGATGGAAATGTTTAAACTTGATTTTTCCTGGGGATTTTTCATTATAATCCCTTTTTTCATTTTGAACGGCCGGGACCTGGCGCAACCGGTACAGTGCAGATCAACCATGGAGCGGATGTTATGAGCACCAAGATGCTGGACAAGGGGTACGAACCCCATGCGGTGGAGCAAAAATGGTATTCCTTTTGGGAAAAGGAGGGACTTTTCGCTGCAGCTGAATCCGACGGGCGGCAGGCCTTTTCGATTGTCATTCCCCCTCCCAACGTCACCGGCGTGCTTCACATGGGCCATGCCTTGAACAACACGATGCAGGACATTCTTTGCCGCTACCGCCGCTTGAAGGGCGACAATGTGCTCTGGATGCCCGGAACGGATCATGCCGGTATTGCCACGCAGAATGTGGTCGAACGCCGGCTGGCGGAAAAGGGACAGGACCGTCATCAGCTCGGGCGTGAAAAATTCATCGCGGCGGTCTGGGAGTGGCGCGCCGCCTCGGGCAGCGCCATCATCAACCAACTCAAGCGCCTGGGGGCCTCCTGCGACTGGCAGCGCGAGCGCTTCACCATGGACGAGGGCTTGTCGCGCGCCGTGCGCACGGTCTTTGTGCGCCTGTACGAAGAAGGCCTCATCTACCGGGGGCTCTACATCACCAACTGGTGCCCGCGCTGCCGCACGGCCCTTTCCGACCTGGAAGTGGAACACGAAGAGCTTGAGGGCTCTTTGTATCATATCCGCTATCCCTTCAGCCAAGGCACAGACGGGCTGGTGGTGGCCACCACGCGCCCCGAAACCATGTTGGGAGACACGGCGGTGGCCGTTCATCCGCAGGACGAACGTTATGCGCACCTTCCCGCAGCCGCGGTCATGCTGCCGCTGATGGACCGTGAAATTCCGATCATCCGCGACGATTACGTTGATCGCAGCTTCGCTACCGGGGCCTTGAAGGTGACCCCGGCCCACGACCCCAACGACTTTGAAATCGGCCGCCGCCACGGCCTGCCCAGTGTGAAGGTGATCGGCGACGACGGCAGGATGAGCGCCGAAGCAGGCCGTTTTCAAGGCATGGACCGCTTCGAATGCCGCGCGGCGGTGGTTCAGGCCTTGAAGGAACAAGGGCTGCTTGCGCGGGTCGGTGGGCACAAGCACGCCGTGGGCCATTGCTATCGCTGCAAGAGCATTGTGGAGCCCAACTTGTCCCAGCAGTGGTTCGTCAAAACCAAGCCCCTTGCCGAACCGGCCATCGCGGCCGTTCAGACCGGCCGGACCCGCATTGTTCCCGAGGCTTGGGCCAAAACCTATTTTGACTGGATGCTCAACATCAAAGACTGGTGCATCTCGCGCCAGATCTGGTGGGGCCATCAGATACCGGCCTGGTACTGCCGGGGTTGTGATGAACTGATTGTGGCGATGGAAGCGCCGGCGCGCTGCCCCAAATGCGGCTGCGGCGATCTTACGCAGGAAACCGATGTGCTGGATACCTGGTTCAGTTCGGCCCTGTGGCCTTTTTCCACGATGGGCTGGCCGGATCAAACGGCGCTGCTGAAGACCTTTTATCCCACCTCGGTGCTGGTGACCGGCTTCGACATCCTCTTTTTCTGGGTGGCCCGCATGATGATGATGGGCATCCATTTCATGGGCGAAGTCCCCTTCCGGGATGTCTACGTGCATGCCCTGGTCCGTGATGAAGAAGGCAAGAAGATGAGCAAGTCCAAGGGCAATGTCATCGACCCCTTGAACGTTATCGAACAGTACGGCACGGATGCGTTCCGCTATACCCTGGCCGCTTTTGCCGCCCAGGGCCGCGACATCAAGCTCTCCGAGAAGCGCGTGGAAGGCTACCGCCACTTCATCAACAAGCTGTGGAACGTGGCCCGCTTCGCATTGATGCACCTTGAGAAGGGATATGGGCCCATCGATGCGGCCGGACCATTGTCGCTGCCGGATCGCTGGATATTGTCACGCCTGAACCAGGTGACCCGCCAGGTGGCCTCGGCACTGGACGAGTATCGCTTTAATGAAGCGGCCGGCGGCGCCTACCGGTTTGTATGGCACGAATTCTGTGACTGGTACGTGGAAGCGGTCAAACCCATCTTGTATGATGAAACCCGGCCGGATGCCCGCGAGGCAACCCGGCAGGTGCTCTGGACGGTCCTGCGCGATATCCTGGTGATCCTGCATCCCTTTGCCCCCTTCGTCACGGAGGAGATCTGGGACAAACTGCCCGGCACGCGGGGGTCGATCATGCGGGCGGACTTCCCGTCCGGCGCCCGGATCGACGGGGGGGATATCGAACAAGCCGAACAGCGCATGAATCTGATCATGCAGATCGTTACGGCCATCCGCACGATCCGCGGAGAGATGAACATCACGCCGGCGGCCAAACTGAATGTGACGGTGCAGACGCCGCAAGAGGAAATGCGCCGCAGCATCCAGGCCCATCGGGATATCGTGATCAATCTGGCGCGCCTGGAGAACCTCGCTCTTTCGCAAACCGCTGAACGGTCGTCCACCGCCGCGACCGCCATCGTGGGCGATGCGGTTGTGCAGGTGGAGCTCAAGGGAGTGATCGATTTCGAGCAGGAGATCCAGCGACTGGAAAAGGAACTCGGCAAATTGAACAAGGAACTGATTACGATCAACAAGAAGCTCAACAACGACAGCTTCCTGGGCAAAGCACCGCCGGAAGTGGTGGCCGAGGTGCGCGATAAACACGCCGCCTTTTCGGAAAAGCAGGCCAGTCTGACCGCCACGCTTGCGCGGATTCGCGCCTTGGCAGGAAAATAAACATGCAACCTTTGGTTTTTACGGCAATCGTCGACCGGTTGATCGATCTGGCTCTGGAAGAGGATATCGGCAGCGGCGATATCACCACCGATCACCTGGTGCCCCCGCAGGCCCAGGCCCGGGCCGTTATCGTCGCCAAGGAAGAACTGATCGTGGCCGGCCTGGATGTGGCCCGTCGCGTTTTTGAACGCCTGGACCCCCGCATCGTTTTTCAGCCGCACTTTTGCGATGGCGATTCAATTCCGAATGGAGCAGTGGTCGTAAGCCTGCAGGGCCGCCTGGCCGGCCTTCTCACGGCCGAACGCACGGCCCTCAACTTTCTGCAGCATCTCTCGGGCATTGCCACGCATGTGCGCGCCTATGTGCGCCAATTGGGCCATGCCAAGCTGCGCCTGGTCGACACGCGCAAAACCACCCCCGGCTGGCGCGTCCTTGAAAAATATGCGGTGCGGACCGGCGGGGCCGCCAACCACCGCATGGGACTGTACGACGGCGTGCTGATCAAGGACAACCATATCGCCGCCTGCGGCGGGATAACGGCGGCGGTCGAGCGCATCCGCACCCGGATCTCCCATTTGTCCAAAATCGAGGTGGAGACCGCAACCCTCGATGAGGTGCGCGAAGCGCTGGCCGCCCGCGCCGACATCATCATGCTGGACAACATGGATCCGGCGACCATCGGGCAGGCCGTAAGCCTTATCAACGGCCGCGCGCTGGTGGAGGTTTCCGGCGGGGTGACGGCCAGGGATCTGACGGTGCTGGCCGCCACGGGAGTGGACCTGATCTCCTGCGGGGCGCTGACCCACTCGGCCCGTTCGGTGGATTTGAGCATGCGGATCGAAAAGCAGTAAAAGGTTCCAACAGGTTTTCTAAATTTTGCAACCCAGCAATTACGGCGCGAATTCGTTGGACACCCAAACGGATTCCGACCCCCCACGCCGAGGTCAGCAACCTTGATCCCCATCCGCGACACCACACCCTCTCGAAACGTTCCGGTCGTCAACCACGCCCTGATTGCCATCAATGTGGTGGTATTCATGGTGGAGATGATGCAGGGCCGCACCCTGGACCGTTTCATCTTCACCTACGGCCTGGTACCGGCGCGCTACACGGTGGAGGGGCTGGCCGGGCATTTTAGCTTCGCCCAGCAGATCTTTGCATGGATTTCCTTCATGTTTCTGCATGGCGGCTTTCTGCACCTGCTAGGCAACATGTGGTCGCTGCATATCTTCGGCGACAATGTGGAGGACCGCCTGGGGCCTTTGCGCTACCTGGTTTTCTACCTGCTGTGCGGGATCACCTCCGGCATCTCCCATTTGATCCTGAACGCCGCTTCGACCGCGCCGACGATCGGAGCCAGCGGTGCGATTGCGGGTGTGATGGGTGCTTATTTCCTGCTGCACCCCACATCGCGAATCCTGACGCTGATCCCCATCCTGTTTATCCCTTGGTTTGTTGAGATTCCGGCCTTCTTCTTCCTGGGGTTCTGGTTCTTAATGCAGTTTTTCAGCGCCACCGCAAGCGGCGGCACGGCCGGAGGGATTGCCTGGTGGGCGCACATCGGTGGATTTGTGTTCGGCATGTTCTTTCTGAAACTCTTTGTCCTCCTGCCGGGCTCAGGTGCCACCGCGCGTATGCGCCGCATGACGGCCAAAAAGCATTCGCACCGGTTGCAAGTGGTGCATCCGGATGGCGGCCGGGAAGCCGACATTCATGCCACCATTGCCATCTCGCCCTATGAAGCGCTGGTGGGCGCGCGCAAGATGGTCAGCGTGCCGTTCGGTTTGCAGCAGCGCCTCTTCCGTGTCACCGTGCCGCCGGGCATCCCCGCAAACCAGACCCTGCGGTTGCGCGGCCAGGGCCGGGTGCGCCCCGACGGCAACCGGGGGGATCTGCTGCTGCGGGTGGTGATCCGCTGAGATCGTTTCGCTTTCCTCTTCGTTCGGCAAGTGGAGGTCTGCCTTGCCGGATTGTTGAATTAAACATAGAATCCTACGGTTCTTTGTGTAACCTTTTTTCTCTTGATTCTCGTCTTAAAGCATAATTGAAGATGGATGAACTCATGAATCGATGCTCTGCCCCGCAGAAAGATGCTGCCTTGAAAACTGCTGGTCTGATCGCCGCTGCGCTGTCGCTGTTGATGTTGGCCGGATGTCCGGCGGTAGGGCCTGACTATGTGAGGCCGGAAACCGAATTGCCCCCCGCATGGCATTCCCAAACCCAGGACGGGTTGACCCCGGCAACGCCCGAACCGCAAGCCCTCGCCAACTGGTGGACCACCCTCGATGATCCGATGCTCGCGTCACTGATCCAGCGCGCCGCAGACGGCAATCTCGACTTGCAAACGGCCCAGGCACGGGTCAGGGAGGCCCGCGCGCGGCGCGGCATCAGCCAGGCCGATTTTTATCCCAGTCTGGATGCCGGCGCTTCCGCCACAAAGGTCCGCAGCAGCGCAGGCACGGGGTTCGGCCGGCGCACCGAACTGTATGAAACCGGCTTTGATGCCCTATGGGAACTGGATGTGTTCGGGGGGGTACGGCGATCGGTGGAGGCCGCCGATGCCGATCTGCAGGCCAGCCAGGAAGACCTGGGCAGTGTGCTGGTCAGCCTGCTGGCGGAGGTGGCCCTGAACTACATCGATGTGCGCACCTTGCAGACCCGCATCACGGTTGCCGTGGCCAATGCCCAGGCCCAGGAAGAAACCTACCAGTTGACCCGTTCGCGCTATGAAGCCGGTCTGACCGACGAATTGGCGGTTCAGAGCGCCCTCTATACTTTGGCCGGCACACGTGCCGAGATTCCGGTCCTGAGAACAGGCCTGGAAAGTGCCATGAACCGCCTGGCGGTGCTGCTGGGCGTTGCACCCGGCGTGTTGCATGCCGAGCTGAGGGTGCCAAGCGATATTCCGGTGCCGCCGGTGAGCGTGGCTGTCGGCGTTCCGGCCGACACCATCCGCCGGCGGCCCGACGTGCGACGGGCCGAGCGCCAACTGGCCGCCCAGACGGCCCTCATTGGGGTGGCCACGGCCGATCTTTATCCAAGGTTTGTCCTGTTGGGGTCGCTGGGCTATGAAGCCCTTTCGACCGGTGATTTGTTTTCCAGCGGCAGTCTGGCCTGGCGCATCGGCCCGCAGGTCAGCTGGCGCCTGTTCAGCGGAGGGGCCGTCCGCCAAAATATTGAGGTGCAGTCGGCGCGCCAGGAACAGACGCTCAAGCAATATCAGGCAACGGTGCTGGGGGCTCTGGAAGAGGCTGAAAATACGCTGACCGCTTACATCGGTGAACAAGCGCGCAGGGATGCCCTGGTGACCGCCACGCAGGCCGCCGCCCAGGCGTTTCAATTGGCCCGCGATCAGTATCAGGCCGGCCTGGTGGATTTCAGCGAAGTCCTGATCGCGCAACGCTCCCTGCTCTCCTTCGAGGATCAATTGGCCCTAAGCACGGGGGCGGTGACCGCCAACCTGGTGCGGATTTATAAATCCCTGGGGGGCGGATGGGCTGTCCCAGCCCCGGACAAAGATGCCGGTGCGGAAGCGGCGGCTCAGGCCCGGTAGGTGGTTTGATGCAAATCGAAGATCGTTCGGATATCGCCCAGACGCTCCATCTCGGCGAAAACAATCAACGCACAAGGCGCATCAGGCGGTGGTTCGCATGGGGCGTGCTCGTTGTGATACTGGTGGCCACGATCGCATTCTGGGCGCGCGGCAATACCAAAGCCTCCATCGAGTACAAGACTCAGGAAGTGGTGCGCGGGGCGCTGACCGTCACCGTTACAGCCACCGGCAATCTTGCGCCCACCAACAAAGTGGAAGTGGGCAGCGAGCTGTCGGGCATCATTAAAACCGTCCTGGTCGATTTCAACGACCGCGTCAAGATCGGACAGCCGCTGGCATACCTGGACGATACCAAGTTCGAGGCCGCCGTGATGCAGTCCAGGGCCGCCCTCGCATCCGCTCTTGCCAAGCGCGAGCAGGCCCAGGCCACCCTGCGGCAAAAGGAGCAGAACCTGCAGCGCCTGAAAAGAGCCCACGTCCTATCGGGCGGCAGGGCCCCTTCGGCCGGTGAATTGGAACTGGCCGAAGCCGATCTGATGCGCGCTCAGGCCGATGAGGGGGTTGCGCAAGCGGCCATCCAACAGGCCCGCGCAGCGCTCAAGATCGATGAGACCAACTTGTCCAAAACCACCATCTACTCGCCCGTCAACGGGATCGTGCTCACGCGCAGCGTGGACCCCGGCCAGACCGTGGCGGCGTCGCTGCAGGCGCCGGTGCTTTTTGTTTTGGCCGAGGATCTGAGGCAAATGGAATTGCAAGTGGATGTGGACGAAGCCGATGTGGGTAAAGTGCGCGCGGGCCAAAGCGCCACGTTTACGGTGGATGCCTACCCGGACCGCATTTTCAATGCCCTTATCAAGCAGGTGCGTTTCGGTTCGCAGATGACCAACGGTGTGGTCACCTACACGACATTGCTCAATGTTGAAAATCCGGATCTGCTGTTGCGTCCGGGCATGACCGCCACGGCGGAAGTTGTCGTGGAAAAAATCGCTGGCGCCGTCCTGGTGCCCAATGCGGCCTTGCGCTTTATGCCGGTCCAAAACGAGAACCGTTCGAAAGGCGGCGGGGGGCGCGGCTTGATGGGCATGCTTTACCCCCGGCCCCCCAGGGTCGAATCGCGCGCCAATTCCGGCAAGGGCGGCAGAAACGCTCAGCGCGTATGGACGCTCACCGGTGACCGGCCGACACCCGTGGTTATAACGACCGGGCCCACGGACGGCACCATGAGCGTGATCCAAGGCGAAAACCTCCAGCCCGGCAGCAGGGTGATCGTGGATGCGGTACATAAGAAATAGCGCATGGGCGGAATGCCCGAGGCCGGAAGGGTAATGGAAGCTAAAATTCAACCATCCAACGGCGCCCTGATCCGACTGCATTCCGTCACCAAGGTGTACGGGCGGGGGGCCGCGGCTGTACGCGCCCTGGACAACATCCACCTGACCATTGCGCGCGGCGAGTTCGTGGCTGTCATGGGACACAGCGGGTCGGGAAAATCCACCTGCATGAACATCCTGGGCTGCCTGGATACGCCCAGCAGCGGCGTTTACAACTTCGCCGGAGTGGATGTGGGCGCTCTCACCCGCGACCAGCGGGCATTGCTGCGCCGCAATTACCTGGGTTTCATTTTCCAGGGATTCAACCTGCTCAACCGCACCTCGGCTCTGGAAAATGTCGAGCTGCCTCTGATTTACCGCAGCATGCCCATCCGGCAGCGCCGCGACCGCGCCCGGGCGGCCCTGGCCTCCGTGGGACTGTCCGGCTGGGAACACCACACGCCCGGCGAACTATCGGGAGGCCAGCAGCAGCGCGTGGCCATTGCCAGGGCCATTGTGACCGATCCGTCCGTTTTGCTGGCGGACGAACCCACGGGGAACCTCGACAGCGCGCGCAGCCGCGAAATCATGGAGCTGATCACCCAGTTCAACCGCGAGCGGGATCTGACGATCATCATGGTAACCCATGAAGCCGATATGGCGGCCTACGCCCGGAGAAAGGTGCATTTTCTGGATGGGCGCATAGAAGAGCAATCTCGCTGATGGGCAATGGCATATCTCTGCAATTCCGGACATTGCGAATATGAAGTACTGAGGAATTGAATCAACAATGCTATGGGAAACCTATCTTTTGGCCCAGCGCGAAATCCGGCGCAATGTATTGCGATCGGCGTTGACGGTGCTGGGTGTGGTGATCGGGGTGGCCGCCGTAATCACCATGGTGACGCTGGGCCGAGGCGCCACCGCCAAAGTCACCAGTGATATTTCCAAGCTGGGCAGCAACATGCTTCAAGTGCGGGTCGGCCAGGGATACGGCCGGACCGGCGGCGTGCGCTCCGATGCGCCCGCTTTCAAGACGGCCGACGCGGTTGCCCTGGAACGGGAAATCTTCGGCCTCCAGGCGGTGGCGCCGGTCTCCCTCAAAGCCGGTCAGGCCATCCTGGGCAACATCAACTGGGCCACCACCATTACCGGCACCACCGCAGCCTACCTGAAAGTCCGGGATTGGCCGTTGGAAGTGGGCCGCGTGTTCAGCGAAGGCGAGGTGCGCTCGGGCCAGGCCGTCTGCCTGCTGGGCGCCACAGTGCGCGGAAAACTATTCGGCGCCGAAGATCCGGTGGGGGCGGTGATGCGCCTGGGGAAGATCTCCTTCCGCGTGATCGGTGTGCTTGCCGCCAAAGGACAATCGAGTTTCGGCACCGATCAGGATGACTTCGTATTGATTCCGCTGAGAACATACCAGCGGCGCATAGCCGGCAACACCCATGTCGGCAGCATCATGGTTTCGGCTCAGGACGGGGTCAGCACGGAAAAGGTCAAGGCGGATATAGAGGAGCTGCTGCGCGAACGCCGCGGCATTACCGGCAATCAGGAAGATAATTTCCATGTACGCGACATGAAGGAGATTATTGCCACCATGACCAGCAGCACGCGGGTCCTGACGGCCCTGCTGGGTGCGGTGGCCGCAGTGAGCCTGCTGGTGGGCGGCATCGGTATCATGAACATCATGCTGGTTTCGGTCACCGAACGCACGCGTGAAATCGGCACCCGCCTGGCCATCGGGGCCCTGGAACGGCAAGTGCTGCTGCAGTTTCTGGTGGAAGCGGTGGTGCTGGCCTGTTTCGGCGGACTGATCGGCATCGCCCTGGGACTGGGCGCGGCCGCACTGGGCGCACGCCTGCTCGAGGTGCCTTTGGTGCTCAGCCCCGGCATTGTCCTGGCGGCCTTTTTTTTCTCCGGCGCGGTCGGGGTGATCTTCGGCTATTTTCCCGCGCAAAAGGCGGCCCGCCTGAATCCCATCGATGCCCTGCGGCACGAGTAGGCGTCCATTTCGATTCCGAAGCTCGATAGTCCTCGAAGCCCGATAGTCCTTTTTATACAGGCATACGGACTGTAGTCTTTGGGTCAGGTTTAGAGGAAGGGGTTGCCGCCGGAGCAGAGGGCGGTTAATCGCACAACAGGAACATGTGAATGAAATGGGCTTCGAGATCCTGCACTTCCACTTCACCCAGCTCGTATTCCACCATCCCGAAAAGAGCTTCCAGGGTGGATCCCATGCGTTCGGCAATTTCGTAGTCGGGCCGACCGCTGCGCCGGGCCAACCAACTTAAAAAATGCGCGCGCATGCTGTCCTTAATGCGGCGCGGTTTGGCGCCGGGCACCCATAATTCCTCAAAAAATTGGCGGAACCGATCCAGGGATAGGACCGCCGGCCGCACGGGGGGTACATCCATGCGCAAGTAGGCGGCCGCCCACATCGTGAGCAGCACGTTGTGGCAGGTAACGAACGTATCGCTTTGAACCGGCCCGACTTCCAGAGCCATTCGGGAGAGCAGATCGTCCATCGCGACGATTTCATCAAGCACCCGGGCGGTTTTCTCCACGTCGGCCAGGGTCTCGAACTCGCGGTAGAGCACCCCCTTGGCATAGTTGTCGAAAAACAGCGGCTTTTTGATCAAAAGGCCGCCCAGCACCCCCAGCCACACTTCGCCCCAAAACGTCAGCGGCAGGCCCGAACGACTGAACCAGCTTCGGTGGCGCCAACGTTCGGCCCGCCACTTCAAATCCAGGGCACACCCGAATCCTACCCGGAAAAGGTCGGCCAGCAGATTGTTTTGCATCAGGTTGGCGCTGTGGTAAGGGGCGTCGCCGCCCGCCTCCCGGCCGGCTTTCTCCAAACCGATGCTGATATAGTGGCCCACCTTGGCGACGACCGGGGCCAAAGTGTTCTTGTCACGCACCGCGACCTGGTCGGCCGAGACCAGTTGATTGCACAGACCCGCGAATTCCGCTTGCAGGCGCGTAAGGGTGAATTCATCCCGGATCTGCGCCAGGGTGCGCAGGAAGTGATTGGCATCCGGGGGCAAATCGGCCGGGTCGACCCGCAGCGGATAGCTCTCCACGGGACGCCCGGACAATTCCGGGGCCTTGCGGCCGCGCTTGGCAAGATCGGCGGCTTTCAAGGGTTGATAGATGCCCACAGCTTCTTCAAAGGGCAGAAATCCTTTTTCAGCCAGGCGCACATTGCGCAAACGCAGCAATTCCTCTTCGGCTTCACCGGGGATGATGGTCGAGGACTCCAGCAGCAAGGCCAGATACAGCGGATAGTCGTAGATCGACATGCGCCGGAGCAGGTCGCCGAGAAATTGATCGCGTAATTCCTGGTGCTGCTGGTGATTTTCATCCAGGTCCGCATACGGCCGCATGCGGGTGAAATGCACATCGTCCTCGGTGTTGAAACCGTCGCCGATCTCGGCCGGATCCTGATCGTATTCCCGGACGACCAGTTCGACATTGCGAAAAAGGTAGTAATCCAGGGCCTCCCGCTGTTCCTGAACGATCCAGTGGGTAAACCGATCGGGATCGGCTTTGAGCAGGCGGTTCCACCACTCGGTCATGGCGTGCGTATCGACGCGGTCTTGCGCCCACGTCTGCATGTCCAGGAAATACTCCCACTGCTGGTTGGAGGCCAATCCCAGCACCTCCAGGGCATCATCAACCCCGATGGAATGGACCAACATAAACAGATCTTCCTCGGCCATCGATTGCACCAAGGTGACCGGATAGGGGTGGTTCAGAATCCCGTCGAGGGCTTTTTCGGGGGGCAGCGCCAAAATGGATCGGCGTTCCTCCGCCAAGGCCATTTCGCGCTCTTTTTTCTTTTCAGGCAAATTTCCGTTCTGATCAGGCATGGCATGTCCGTGGGTGGCTTGTCTTTTTTACGTTCCAGCGCTCATTATAAAGCAAATCAGTCCAATAGCAACTGTGCGGAAATTTGTGAGAGCAGCGGTTGGTCAGCTCATATGGGTGAATTGCTGATAAGGCGCAAACCATTCCACCGGGCGGCGCAGGCTGACAGGTTCCGGATATTTGTCGAGATAACCGACGCGGATGACGAACTGCGGGATCACCCTGCTGCCGTGATGGCTTGCAAACAGGTCTATCCCGTGCTTTTCCTCGAGGATCTGGGTCGTGGGGTGCAAGCCGATTCCGCGCTCACGAGTCAAAAGGGCCATGCGTTCGAACAGCCGGCCCGCTTCGATCAGATCGGCCACTGTGCGCCCGGAGCTGGTGATCACCAGCCACCCCCCTCCCTGCGCGGCCAGCCTTGCCGTCTGATCGATCCCCTTTTGCCGGAAGGTCGTCTTCATGAAATTTTCGGGCTCGATGAAATGGCGAACGATCCAGCCCTTGAAACCCTGGATGTCCATCCCCTCGGCGGTTAACCCGTCGCGATGTTCCAGGGCATCCCGGTCGCTCAGCCGCAGCCAGCTGACGAGCTCCCGCTGGGCCGCATCGCGCAATGATTGGATACGAGAGCACTCCACCACACCATCCCGGATGCGGTCGGCATGAGGGGAACTTTTCGGAAAATAAAACAACCGTCCATCGGCCGCCGCACGCAGCGCCTCGATATCGGCTGCCCGGATTTCATCGGACCGGTATCCGGGTCTTGCCGTCATGCGCCTGGTAATCCGCCCCAGAGGATATGGATTGGGGTGATCCGTGCGCAGGCTGACCCGGATCACATCCCGGTCAAAGTATTCTTTGGCAACAACCTGGATCTTTGCGTCATATCCCACGGCGCCTGCGGCCAATGAAAGATTTTCGGCAAAAGCGCCCAGGGACAACATCAGCTCGCGATTATCCGGATCCACTGCCTGCAGCCGGCGTTCAGGGTCTGCCTCAACGATCCATTCATCAGTGCTTTCAATCCGGACCCGCCAGGGCTGGCTGTTGTGTCCGCTGGGCGCCAGTGCTGCGTGATAAAGGATTTCCCTGCGGCTTTCATCCAGGGCCGGATTTGCCCGGAGCGCCTCGGGCTGTTGCGGCAAATCCAGCCGCCGGACCCCGGCACACGCCCCCAGCATCGATCCTGCGCCCATCGAAACCCCGGCGGCCAGTGCACATTGCATAAATTCACGACGATTAAATCTCATGGTTTTTTCCTTTCCCCATATGGTTGGCATCCAATGCGATTTTTCAGTTCTTTGGCCCGCGTTTTGAAGGCAGCCTTGGCATGTCCCAACGGCGCCCATTTTTGGATGATTATGTCACTTTATGGTGACTTTTGGGGTAAAAAAACTTCCCCAAGCCTTACAACAGCTTCATGGCGCCTTTGATAACCTGCCCGATACCTTGTTCGATGCGCTTCCAGCCCTCATCGTCGCCAAGATCGATCCCATTGTACCATCGTACCTTGCGCGACCGGCAAACCAGATAAGTGATACCGGCCCCGATGATTGCGCTGATCGCCATCAGATCGATTCCCGCTCCCGCATCCGGGAGAAACATCTCGGCAAAGCGCAGCATGCGGGTCTCGCGGATCGTCTCAAGCTCCACGGTCAAGTCATTGCGTTCGACCATCTCCCAGGCCATGATCTCCTGGGTCAACGGCCGCCTGCGGATGCCCGCAAGGAAATTGCGGCCCAGGGCATACAGCTTATCCTCCAGCGGCTGCCGCCGAAACGACTCAATATCACCACCGGCCAGTTCCTCGATACTTGGCCAGAAATCGCCTTCCTGGCCGAAAGCTGAAATCAACCCCGGCATTCCGCCGAAATAGCGGTATATCAACACCTTGTCGACGCCCGCTGCTTTGGCCACGGCATTGACCCCCAGTTTGGTGAATCCCTGATCGGCCAACATTTTCCCCACCGCCTCGATGAGCAGGGTCCGGGTAGCCTCGCGGTCTCGCGGTCTTTTTTCAAGCCCAACCTGTTTTTGGGTCTTCGGCATTTTCAGCTCCATGTGTCACTGTTTGGTGACTTTAAATCACCATCCGGTGACATTGTCAAGGGATTTCCATGCTGGTTTCCGCCCTCACCACCTTCGGACGCCGGGGCGCGAATTTGAACAGCATGAGCAGGCCCGGTATGGCGATCAGGGCGCAGAAGATGAAAAAGGCGAACCAGCCCATCTGCCGGGCCATCAGCCCGGAAAGCGCGGAAATGCCGACATCCGGTATGCGCATCAGACTGGTCAGCAAGGCATACTGGGTGGCCGTGAATTTCTGGTTGGTGATGCTGGCCATGAAGGCCATAAAGGCCGCGGTGCCCATGCCCGCGCTGAAGTTCTCGAAGGCCACGACACCGGCCAGGCCAGGCAGAAAGGCACCCAGGTGCGCCAGAAGCGCGAATCCGGCTGTAGAAAGGGCCTGCAAAACGCCGAAGATCCACAAACTGCGGTGAATTCCCAGTTTGAGCATGGTAATGCCGCCGACCAGCCCGCCGGCGCTGACGGCCCAAAACCCGAAAAGTTTAACCACGGTCCCGATCTGGGTCTTGGTAAATCCAAGTTCCAGGTAAAACGGAGTGGTGATGGCCGCGGCGATATTGTCGCCCAGCTTGTACATCAGAATAAAGGCCAGCATCCACAGCGCTCCGCGGCGCCGAAAATACTCCAGAAAAGGCTCCGCGACAGTTTCTTTGAAGTTGCGCGGTTGCCCGTGGATCATGGGCGGCTCGGGCGTCAGCAACGTGGTCAGCACCCCGGGCAGCAGACAGGCCGCCAGTATCCAGTATACGGTTTGAAATGAAAGCCGGTCAGCCAATATTAAGCCGCCGCTGCCGGCCACCAGCATGCCGATGCGATAGCCGTAAAAATAGAGCGACGATCCCAGGCCCAACTCCGCATCGGCAAGATCTTCCCGGCGGTAGGCATCCACAACGATATCCTGGGAGGCACTGAAAAAAGTTACCAGAAAGGCGGCAAAGGCCATCATCCATGGGTTGGCGGCCGGCGCGCCGCTGCCCATGCCGATTACCGCAAGGATCAACGCGACCTGAAAAAGCAGCATCCAACCGCGGCGGCGTCCCAACATGGAAAAAGTGAACCGATCCAAAAGCGGCGCCCACAGAAATTTCAGGGCATACGGCAATCCCACCAGGGTGAACAGCCCGATCACCGCCAGGTCGATCCCCTGGTCGCTCATCCAGGCCTTGAGCACTGTCTTGGTCAGATCGTACGGCAGGCCGCAGGCATACCCCATGATGAAGGCCGTGAGCATGCGGCGGCTGAAAACAACTTTGAGCAGGGAGATTTTGTTCATCGGCCCAACATCCATCTTCTATGTAAATCCAACCAGACCCTATCACAACCGGCCCCTGACGGCCATGTTTCATTGGACGCTTTTCTTCTGGGAGGCGATCGTTTGGCCTAAAACCGGATTCACCTGCCCAAGCCCCGCTTTGAAAAGGGCGCGGTTCCACCAAGTCCACTTTGAAAATCGATACCGATCCGATACCGACCCCGAGGCCGACCAATTCACCGACTAAGCAAATCCCCCAAAGCGGTACGTTATTGAAGACAAGATTATGCGTCACTGAATTTATCTCTTCGAGCACTAAGGGGGGATTTAAATAGGCGAACCTGGATTTCGTATTCAGCCAAATCCCCCCCGGCCCCCCTTTTTCAAAGGGGGGAGCTGCTGTCCGGGGATTTTCAGGGAGGGGAGTTGTTGCCCGTGATTTTCAGGGAGGGGAGTTGTTGCCCGTGATTTTCAGGGAGGTGAGTTGTTGCCCGTGATTTTCAGGGA
>QZKV01000039.1 GCA_003599575.1 Desulfobacteraceae bacterium
CGATTGTCAAGGCCAATATTCTCACTTTGAAAAGGCCGTTAATGCCCAGGTGCCTTTGATTTACAAGCGTCTTCATGCTCGGGTTATGCCTTCATATTGGCAAAGTTGGCCCTTTTTATTGTTATTTTATAAATGAGTGGCCCCTAAGCTTGTAGCTGATGTCCTGTATATGGCAAACTAATGATGTGAGATATGGGTGCGAATACCCATTTTACCTGGGGTGATGATTGTATCTGTTTATGGATAGGGCATCTCACCAATGGCCTGTCCTGTGCAGTCAGCGGACTTTTCTAAACTACCGATTTCGCTTTTCCTGCGTGGTCGATCTGCATGACGATCTTGCTACCGTTTTCGTAGACGGTCGCGGCCATCTCTTTCAGCCCATCGATCAGTTCATCTTTGTACACGCCGATCTGCCACGGCACGGCCTGGCCTTCCTGCGGGACGAAGGAGTGACTGGTGATGATGTGATGTGATGCATGGTACCAACTCACGCCGATCGGGGTCCATCTGGCCCCTGTGGTAGAGGCCCTGGCCATCTGGGGTGGTCAGCATGCAATGGGACCTCCCAAACCGGGTGAGATGATTCATCCGGATCTCCTGATAAATGGTTTCGCCTGGCTTTTCAACAGGAGGGAAAAGCGTCTCGGGTCGGGGGGGGTAGTTCGACGTCGTCATGGCCGTGATGCTGCCAGAAGTGATCGATCAGCGGTCCCGGGAGCTAAAACCCGATGTGGTCGTGATGGACATCTCGATGCCAGAGAGATCCGATAAATCACAGAATCGGTGAGACAGAATATAGTGTATGAAAATTGACTCACGAGTTGACGGAGGCGGTTGCGGCTGTATTTTGTCACGAATCGAAACCTGAGCCCTTTTCGGAGGTCGCCTATGTCCGACCCGATCCCCTTTAAAACTGTTGCCCGTCACAATCGTCCTGGCGATGCCTGGATCGTTATCAACGAGAACGTTTACGACATCAGCACTTTTCACCATCCCGGCGGGCTCGAGGTGCTCGAACCTTACCTCGGCCGGGACGCAACTGCTGCGTTTTTCGCCCAGCACAACCTCGATATGCTCGCGATTGTGGAGAAGAATCTTGTCGGCGTCATAGATCAGGAAGATGAGGAATGGAAACAGGAGCGCCAAGCGGCAAAGAATCGCGCGACCGACAGCGGCCTTTCGGCGCGGCGCGCAAAGCTTGCGCCGATTTCACACGTCCTCAACACTCGAGATATGGCGCAGGCCGCGGAATCGGTCATGGACCCAGCCGGATGGGCTTATTACGCCTCTGCGGCGGACGATGAGGTGACCCTTCGCGAGAACGAGGCCGCGCTTGGCAGGTTGTGGCTGCGGCCCCGCGTGCTCGTGGATGTCTCGAAAGTCGACACCTCCGCCGAACTCCTCGGTGTTCCGAGCTCTTTTCCACTCTATGTGACAGCCACCGCGCTTGCAAAACTCGCCGACCCGGAAGGAGAAGTCGCTATCACACGGGCATGCGCCAAAGTGAATGTGCCGTATATGTGCCCGACGCTCTCCTCGTGTTCGCTTGAAGAGATGACATCGGCCCGTGCACCCGGCCAGACGCAGTGGTTTCAGCTCTACGTCAACAAAGATCGCGCTGTCACAAAAGACCTCTTGCAAAGGGCCGAGACAGGTGGCTGCAAAGCGGTGTTTGTTACCGTTGACGCACCCCAACTCGGTCGACGCGAACGGGACATGCGTTTCAAGGCGCCACAGAAAAGCTCTGTACAGGAAGGGGATACGCAAGTTGATACCTCCCGGGGAACGTCCAAGGCCCTCTCTTCCTTTATCGATCCCTCGCTCTCGTGGGCAGACATCGAATGGATTGCGGGTGTCACAAAACTTCCCGTCTGCCTCAAAGGCATACAATCGGGAAAGGATGCCGTGCTCGCGACCCAACGCGGAGCGAAGGCCATTGTGGTGTCGAACCACGGGGGGCGGCAGCTCGACTATGCGCGAAGCGGTGTCGAAGTGCTTATAGAAGTGATGGCCGCGTTGCGCGAGGCCGGCCTTGACCGACGGATCACCGTATTTGTCGACGGCGGCATCCGCCGTGGCACCGACATCTTCAAATGCATTGCAGCCGGCGCAGATGGCGTCGGCATCGGCCGGCCTGTGCTGCACGGGCTGGCCGCCTATGGCGAAGCCGGCGTCGTCAAAACCATTACGATGCTTCGTGACGAGTTTGCGACATGCCTCATGATGATGGGGTGCCCGACCGTCGCCGATATAAAAGAAGAGATGGTGGTTACCTCGAAGCTGTAGGACAGATAAAGCTTTTTTACTTTTGCCTTGGCACGCTGCCTACTTTTTCAGGAGACGTTTTTGCCTGCGTCTTTTCTTTCGATGAGGAGCAATCAGTTCAATCCCAGGCTCATCAAGGAGATGTTGATCAAGCCCATCGCTATCGTAGGATTTATCGCCAATAATCCGATCAGGCGCATGCTCAGTAAAGTCGCTGTCGATAGTGGCCTCACCAAGGTCACTTCGTGGGGCGAGACGCTTTCCGCGTGAGCTGCGATAGGAAAAACAGCAGCGTCTGCGATTGCCATGATCTTGGTGTCCTTGCCACGTTTTGTCTTTCCGACAGCAAGACCCCTTTTTTTTTGCCGGCACAAAGGTCCCGTCTATGAAGGCTTCCCGGATCGATTCTCAAAGGCCTGCGCAAGGACGGTATCCGAGTCAAAGGCGATGAACGAATTTTAGGTGATAGTGACTTTGTGATTCATGTGCTCAACGCAGCCAATGAGAAACTTGAAGAAAAATATGCATTAGAAGCCAAAGGGTATGATTTTGATCGCACGGTGCAACGTGTTGCCCAAGTATTGGACATACAACCTACCAAAAAGAACCGGTGAGGGATACGCTTTCATTCCTCCATTTTAGCATATTGGTATGATGATGATCTGGCCAAGCATTCCGCACCATCCTCCTCAGCAATAATTGTCCTGAATCATTATAAGAACGTCAGAACACCCACTCACATCCAACACTCCCAGAAGGAAAACAATTCACTTGACGAATTGACTCTCGATGAGGTTTAACCGCATATCCCCCCGCTGCCAAAGGGAAAGGGGTTTCCTTCAGGATCATTGAAAATTTTTATCATCCTAAGGAAAATAATCGATACCTCAAGTGCATCTACGTCATGCAGGAGCCTCTGAGGAAGGTCATGGCCTTCGGGGGCATGCTCAAGGAGAATATGGAAGCGCCATGGGAGAGACAGGCCGGCTACGTTGATTGGATGTTGATGCCATGAGGCGCATGCCATTCAGACTCTTTTCAGCCCTTTGCTTGAGCATTCCCGGGTGACAACGAAAGCCGAGCCCTTCAGGGAGGTTGACTTGAACGCGGGTGGCCCCTGCAGCACCAGGGCAAGTTAAAAAGTGAACTGCGTGCCACTTGATCACGAAGCGGAGAGTATTATTCGATGAAGGAAAAAATATTGAAATGGGTTCCGGTAATACTGGTTTTCCTAACCGTGGTTTCCTGTGGATTTGGTCTGTCGGCCTGCTCCTCGGGTAGAGATTCCGGGGAGCTGGAAGCCATGACTGTAGCAATGGTAAAGACTGAATTGAATGCGCTGTTCTATATTGCGGAAGCTAACAAATTATTCGCCGCCAACGGCCTTCAGGTCACTCTTAAAGAAAACTATGATTCCGGGGCCTCTGCAGCCGCGGGGATGTTGAATGGTGAAGCAGACATCGCATTAGCTGCTGAGTTTCCCATCGTTAGACAGGTAATTAATAAGAACGATATTAACAGCTTTGGAACCATAACCAAGTACGAGAACACTTACATTATCTGGCATACCGGCCAAGGCATCGAAACAATTCGGGACCTTAAGGGTAAGAAGATTGGTGTTACTCTAAAAACGATTTCGGAATTCTACCTGGGAAGAGCGCTCGAACTGAATGGTATGAATATTGCCCAGGTAACCCTCGTTGACACCAAGGCCGCAGAGGCGGAGAAACATCTTGGCAACGGAAAAATTGACGCTGTCGTTACGTGGGAACCTTGGGTAAGCCAAATAAATCAACGCATGGGTAAAAAAGTAATCACCCAGGTGTTGCAAAGCGGCCAGTATGCCTACTGGAATTTAGTCAGTACTACGGCCTGGACGAGAAATAGCTCTAACATCTTAAAGCGGCTTATGAAATCGCTGGTCCAGGCAGAAAACTACCTTGTCACCTATAATAATGAAGCAAAAGCTATCGTTAGAAAAAGGATGAATTTTGACGATGCGTATATGGAGATAATCTGGCCTCGTTACCAGTTTACACTATCACTTGAACAGTCGCTGATTCTTGCCATGGAAGACGAGGCAAGGTGGATGATCAAGAACAACCTGACGACTGAGAAGGAGGTTCCCGATTTCCTGGATTACATCTCCGAGGCAGTTCTCAAGTCGGTGAAGCCCGAGGCGGTCAACATCATTCGCTGATGAGAAACGCATGAAAATGCTGATGAAGAAACACATGAAGATAAAGACACAATTCGTCGTCACCATGCTGCTTTTTGGCGCAATCCTGATCGTTGCTGCGGTATCGGCGATCGTCACGCAGAGACAGATCGAGATGGCCGGCGAGCAGGAAACAATCGCCGCCGCTGTCTCCCAGGGGGCAGGCGAGCTCGGCCATCTCTCCACCGACTACCTCATCTACCGCGAACCCCAGCTGCTCAAGCGCTGGAAAACTCGATTTGCCGCGTTCTCCGAGCAGGTGGCCGCGCTGGATGTGGACGAGCCGGAGCAGCAGGCCCTTGCCGCCAATATCCGGGCAAGCAAAGACCGGATGAAGGTGGTGTTCGACAGCGTTTCGACCGCGCCGCAACGCCCGCCCGGTGATGGGGGTGCGGTAGTCCTCGATCCAGCATTTCTCCAGGTCTCCTGGAGCCGCATGGCGGTCCAGACCCAGGCCCTGTCGGGCAATGCCTTGCGCCTGTCGCAGCTGCTGCACCGTCGGATGGATCAACTCGCTGCAACAAGAACTTTGCTCATGTATATCATGGTGGCTTTATTCGGTGTGTTTCTCCTATCCAGCTATTTGATCACCTATCGCCGAATCCTGAAATCAATAGCTGTGCTCAGGGCAGGCACTGCTGTCATCGGCTCCGGGAACCTGGACTTTATCATTGAAGAAAAAAAGGACGATGAAATCGGAGAACTTACCAGGGCCTTCAACAAGATGACGGCGGACCTTAAGACGGTCACCTCCTCAAAAGTTGATCTGTTACGTGAGATGAGCGAACGCAGGCAGGCCGAAAAAGCGCTCCGGGAAAGCGAGCAGCGCTGGGCTGTAACACTTACCAGCATCGGGGATGCCGTAATTACCAGCGATGCTGAAGGGCTTATTACTTTTCTCAATCCGGTGGCCGAGGAACTGACCGGCTGGAGCTTGGCGGAAGCGGCTGGAAAACCGGTGCAAGAAGTTTTCCACATTTTCAACGAGCGCACCCGAGCGGTTGTGGATGACCCTGTGCGCAAGGTACTCAGCAGCGGCCTTATGGTCGGGTTGGCCAATCACACCGTGCTGCTCCGTAAGGACGGTCGAGAGCTGCCCATAGACGACAGCGCAGCGCCCATCCGGGACGAAGCCGGCCATATTCTCGGTGTTGTGCTGATCTTCCGCGACATCACCGAACGCAGGAAGGCTGAGAACACACTGCGGGAAAGTGAAACCAAGTACCGCACCCTGTTCGAGAACATGACGGAAGAAGTGCACTTTTGGCAGGTTGTCCGCGATGAAACCGGCCGGATTAAAACCTGGCGTCTGGTTGACGTTAATCCACCCGCGCTCAAGACCTGGGGCAAAAATACGGTTGATGAGATAAAGGGTAAAACCACGGACGAGATTTTTGGACCAGGCGCAACCGAACATTACCTGCCGGTGGTACAGAAGATCATTACTGAAGGTATTCCCATTCATTTTGAAGACTATTTCCCCCATCTCGATAAATATTTCAAATTTACAAGCGTGCCGATCGGAGATCGCTTCATCACCACCGGTTCGGACATTACCGACATCAAAAAAGCCGAGAAATCCCTACGGCAATTGAACGAGACCCTTGAGCAACAGGTGGCCGAGCGCACCGCATTGGCTGCAGCCCGATCCAATCAGCTTCAATCCTTGGCAGTGGAATTGATCGAAGCCGAAGAGCGTGAGCGTCAACGCATTGCTCAGCTGTTGCATGACGATTTGCAGCAACTGCTGGCCAGCGCCAAAATGCAGCTGAATGCCGCCTGCGCAGGATTGCCTGCCAACCCGCTGCTGGCTAATGTGGAAAAGCTGCTGGAAGATTCTATAGCCAAATCGCGGGGGCTGTCCCACGAACTGAGCCCGGCGGTGCTGTATCATTCCGGACTTGTCGCCGGCATGCAGTGGCTGGCAGGGCAGATGGAAAAGCAATTCGGACTGCAGGTGACTTTTGATAATCAACTGGAGAAACAATATGATCTGGAACTGAAAGGTTTTGTTTTCCGCTCCGTTCAGGAGCTGCTGTTCAACGTGGTCAAACATGCCTCTGTACAACAAGCTCGTGTAGTATTGCGATGCACAGACGACCACCTATCGGTCTCGGTCAGCGATGAAGGTTGCGGTTTCAACCCCGACAGCATCGATTCGTCGAGTCAAAAAGCCGGCTTTGGGCTGTTAAGCATCCGGGAACGAGCCAGCTACGTAGGCGGCGGGCTTATCATCGAGAGCGTTCCCGGCAAAGGCAGCCGATTCACCCTTTTAATTCCCGCTGCTGTCCCGCAGACCCAGGCAGTGCCAGCGGCCGGATCAGAGACCGATGTCGTTCAGGTGGCAAACGTCACCTGGGACACCGCACCAACCAACGATTTGCGGGTAATCTTCGCGGATGATCATGAAGTGATGCGCCATGGGCTGATTCGGTTGGTGAATGGCCAGCCCGATATTAAGGTGGTCGGTGAAGCAGCCAATGGACGCCAGGCGCTCGACCTGGCCCGGAAGCTCAATCCTGACGTGATCGTAATGGACATTTCCATGCCTGAAATGGACGGCATTGAAGCCACGCGACGGATCAAGACTGAAATGCCCCATGTGCGTGTCATCGGCTTATCGATGATCAAGGATGAGCATCTTACCCGTGCCATGCATGAAGCAGGGGCTGAGGTGTATCTGAGCAAAACAGCTTCATCGGCTGAGCTGCTCAAAGCGATTTACGGACTCGCCCGAGAACATGATTCTTCTTTGAAGAACTAACGCAAAAATTTCCTCATCAGAGCATGACGGCGGCCTTTTTATCTGGATCGAGCTGCCGGAGATTTTCAACACCGATCTTCTCTACCGCAAGGCGGTCCAATCCGGAATCCTGTTCGCCCCCGGCACCCTTTTTTCCATCCAAAATCGGTACAACCATCACCTGCGCCTGAGCGCCGGAACATGGAACGACCGGGTTGAAAAAGCCATCGCCCTGTTGGGGCGCTTGTGCAAAAGGATGCAGGAGGGCCAAACGGAAGGGGATCTCCGCCTCACAGCACCTCAGCGCGAACAAAAAGAAAGCAACTTGCTTTTCCCGTGAGCGCGAGCCAATGCGGAATAAAGAACCGAGGCACTTGATTTCGCCTTCTTCATTCCGCATTCGCTTGGTTCCGCATCGGTTGTTCTACCGCACGGATGATATGATCGTGAGAAAAATGGGGACAATTGTCGACAACCGGGACTTTGCCTTGCAAGTTCTCAGAAGAATCTCAAAGAATCAGTGAATAAAGTCCTTGTAGTCAACAACGTCCCTCATTTTCTCGACAACCGGGACTTTGCCTTGCAAGTTCTCAGAAGAATCTCAAAGAATCAGTGAATAAAGTCCTTGTAGTCAACAACGTCCCTCATTTTTCTCTCATTTTTCTCATTTTTACTCATTTTTAAACAACGTCCCTCATTTTTTTAACAACGTCCCTCATTTTTCTCATTTTTCTCTCATTTTCCCGTGTTTCTTCAAGTTGTGACTGCGGGTCCTGACGAGCTGTTCGAGCTGTCAACCCACTTTTCAGATCAGCGTCCTCGGTATCGGCGGCTCCCGCAGGCTGGCTGACCAGGAATATTAATTTCCGCGATCTGTACCCCATCTGTAAACCCCCCTTTGCTAATTACCGCGCATGGACCAAAAAAGACGGGCACCCGATACACTCGTGGACAGTTACATTGTGCGCATCTACCGCTTTGACGGGAAGAGACGCGGCGGTGTTGTGGGGATCGTGGAGACGGTCGGAGAAGACGTGCAAACAGCTTTTACGAATGTCGATGACCTCTGGAACATTCTCAATTCGGAAAACCACAGGAAGGGGGGGGCGAAACGATCTGATTGTGACATGGACTGGAAGCGGCAGCGGTGGGGGTGCTTTTATCCGCGCCGCGGCGGATGGGTATCGATTATAAAGATCTGAATCCGGAATGGAAAGAACTGCAGGAGGAAAAGCTGATGAAATGCAAAGTTGATGTTAAGGCGATGAATTTTTGGGTCTCTCTGGCCATGTTGATGGCGGTTTTCGCGGGATGCGGGGGCGGGGGCGGTGGTTCCGCAGCCCCGCCTCAGGGGGGCAGTTTTTCCCTCACTCCCGAGCCGGCAGTCCTCAACAGTACGATTCCTGCCGATGGCGTGGCCACCGTAGGCACCTCCGTCCAGGTAGTACCCTCCGGCGATTTCACCGGCTCGGTAACATTCACGATAGAAGGCGTCCCCGACGGTGTCACCGCCGCCTTCAGCGATCCGTCTTCCACCACAGCGACATCGCTGCAGCTGACAGTCGACGCTTTCGCCGTTCAATGCTCCGCCATTTTGACGGTGACAGGAACATCACCGGGCGTTCCCGACGCCACCACCACCGTGGATCTGACCCTCCTCACGGCAGATAAGCTCCCGATCCTGGCCACCGTCGAGGAGGAATTGCGGCAATACGCCAGCCAGGGCATGACGCCCCTGGAGCAGGCCCAATCCATCGCCGCGTTCATGCAGGGGAGGAACGAATACGTGGACGCCGGCGTAGACGAAGAAACTCTCAGCGCCTGGGGGGAGCTCCAGAACGGTCGTCTGCATGTGGTATCGACCGGCTATTTTCCCTCGAAGGAGGCCCCGGGCGCACCCGCCCCGCTGCTTGCCGGGATTGACAGCGACGAGCGCTCCTCGGTGCTGTCCGTGAGCAAGCTTCCCCAGGCCGTCACAACCCTGGGCGCTGATAGGGCGGCCGCCGGCAGCGGGAACGCCCTGCCCGGCAGCTCCTACGCGCGCCTGCTCCACTCATTCGGCACCAACTTCGAGGGACAGGACCCCATCAACGATGCCGTGGGCTGGCTGAAGGATGCGGGCTGGAAGATCCGTTCCGGAGCGGAAGGGGATGCATCCCTCGAGCTGCTCAAGACCGTAAAGGGAGATGGATTTTTCTACATAAACAGTCATGGGGGCCAGGCGCGCAAGTCGAGCACGAACACCAATTTCTTCTGTGTGTCTTCCTCTACCATCCAGAACTCCGCCCTCGATGAAACATACAAGGATGACTGGGACAATTACCGGATCGTCTACTACACCGGCAAGAACGGCGAAACGATTCTGGGCGGTCTGGTGGACGACTTTGAAACCTGGTACGGGATCACCTACGCGTTTGTCGAGAAATACATGAGCTTTTCCTCAAACAGCATCGTATGGATCAACGCCTGCCACAGCCAGGGGGGGGCCTCCAGCACCAACGCGTTCCGGTTCGCCTGCCTCCAGAAAGGAGCGGGTGTATATTTCGGATGGACCAGCACCCTCAGCAGTGCCGGGGCGTATCCGGCCATACGGTATTTCGTGGACCGGTCCCTGGGGGCGAATAAATACGAGCCGGAATATCCCGCCCAGCGGCCGTTCCCCTGGGACCTGGTGGTTCCCGACATGACTGCGAAGGGCCTTGCCAGAGGCGCCAACGGCGAGGTGCTTGTGCCCACTCCCCAGACTCCCGGCACGCCGCCGTCTCTGCTCGCCCCCAGCATCCGTCTCATCGAGGTGGATGAATATTCGTACGACATGAAGCTCAAGGGCTACTTCGGCAGCGACCAGGGCGAAGTATCGGTGGGGGGCACGCCCGTGACGGTCAAGAGCTGGGATTCCGAGGAGATCACCTGCGAGCTGCCGAAAGATCTGTCCGGTGACGTCCTGGTCAAGGTGCGGGGCCTCGAGAGCAATCCCAGGCCCCTGACGCAGTGGATCGTTCCTCTCTCATATACCTGGGACATGACGGGCGGCTTTATCAAATGGACGGGAACGGGCGAGCTGCGCTACCGCCTCGATGTTTCCGGATTCCGGGAAAAGCCCGGGGATGCGCCGACCTATCTGCGCAGGGGCACCTGGCCTGTGCTGGAGGGCGGCATCACGGTCTCGGTGAGCGGGAACGTAAATCCTTGTTCGATCACCGGCGGTACGGTCACCCTGCCGTCTCTTCCCTCAGACAAGAATCCGACCGCTTTCATCCAGGCGCCGCTCATTGTGGATGCCAACACGAATACCGGCCTGCTGGGACTTGCCTTCGGCGCCAACCCTGCCCCGTGGCAGTTGGTCTGTCCTGGCGCCCCCCCGGCCAATCTCATGCCCTCCTTCGGTAAGCTTCCGTTGCTGGAATCCTACTTCTATCAGACGCAGGAAGAGGATGCCGAAGCCGAGGTAGGACCCCTCCCTGCCGTGAACGTCACGTACGGAGCCGACATGGCGCTCAACGGAGGAATCTTCACCGACAGCACTGCCGGCACCATGAAGGTGGAATGGAAGAATCCCACGCAAACGAGCCCGCCCCGGCCGGATGATGCCGGGATATAGCCGCTCGGCAGAGGCGTATTATGTCCGTTGCAAAGGACGGTTGCGGATAACTCAAGCCGCCACAAAAGCCAAACCCATCGAGAGATGGGGACGGAAAGCCACGGGTCTCAGATAGCTTCTTCTGATTCCAGACAGCAAAAAAGGGCAGGACTCAGAGATGGTCCTGCCTTTTTTCGTTCCGCCAATTCGAAATCGAGGCATCTTCAAATATTGACCGTCTGTTCCCGGCCCCCAAATGACATTTGATCAGGTTGAGATCAGGTCGATGATCCCCAACCTATCATCGTACCATCCGGCAATGTCGACTGCGCAAAGTAGATGGTCCGGTGGTATGTAATCACAATCCGTCGAAGCCCGCTCACGCCATTTGTATTCAATCATCGATGTTCGGTACGTCCCTCAACAATTCTGCGCTCGGACTGCGAAGAACGACCTAAACGCGATTTCGATTCCATTGTGCAGGATTTGCGAATTGTGGCAGGGGTATTGGCGGGGACGGAGATGATGACGCGGATCTGAGGCGTTGAAAGCGGCTCCGGATTGCCCTGCAGCGTAATCTGAGGTGTCTTCACGTTGGACCGTGCGCAATGCCTGTCCAAAAAGTAATAATGCTTTACTAACTTGGGGATACATGAACATAATGCACAGGCCACCTTTGGATGCCAGGGATGGTCTTTTATCCTATTGTCCGGGAGTCTTTTTCATTACGGTATTCGGGTATCATGATGCATCTGAAGGCTGCCACGGCAAAATCATTGATATTGCTGGCAATTATCATCCTGCTGGCAGGTTTGATGATCGACTCACCCGCCGGGAGGTTCTTTTCAGCCATTGTCGCGGGACTAATAGTTCTCATTCCACTGCTTTTCGGCAATCCCAGGCGGCGGGTTTTTGCGGGGATTGTCTTTGCCGTCGCAGCCTTATTTGCCTTGATTGTCTTTGGTGAGTACCAGAAGGATGCGGAAAACTACAGGGCAAGGGCCCCCCGGCAATCTCACCCCCATTCACCTCCGGCATTAACTCCATCGGGGGTCGAACCATCCGATCGCGAGAGTTTCTACCTATACCGGGCGGAAGAGTGTTTCACCTGTGAAATTCCAGCCGGCTGGAGCAAAGAGGAGCGTCTTTCAGGGCTTTCGCCGGATGAGAAGAAAGTCTACGGGGTCATACTCCATGGACCTGGGTATGGTGCGGTTCCTATCAAGATTTATGTCCACTACTATGCGGCAGGCAACCTTCTTTATCGATCTCCCGAGCACTACATCAAGGTATTTTCACTGCCATCACTCGGTATAGCTCTCGAAGGTGATCACTACGGCCCCGTGACAGATGAAACGGATTTGGCAAGGGCTGCCAAAACCTTCGAACGGCTTAAAAATGAATATCTGGCCAATCCCGTTCCGGGGCTGCCGGATGACGAAGATGGGAAAGTCTACGAACGCGGGGAAATGATGGCCGTGCCGTTTCCGATCAGGGAGCGGTTTGTGGTCGTGCCAGCTGAGGAGGGCTTCTATGCGCTTCGCTATTCGGCGCCGGCAGAACACTTCATGGACTTTCTCGGTGTCTTTACGCGGGTAAAACAGTCCTTTCAGCCTTTGAAGTGACTGCCTTCATCGCTTTTTACAGATCGGGCAAGATGATGATGGCGCTCAACGGATCAGCAACACTAAGGAAAATACGATGAAGCGGTCTGCCGTCTATTTTTGCGTATTGTTCACTGCACTCGGATTTTTTTCTTTTTCTCACGCTCAAATGTCAGACACCGAAAGGAACAATTGGCTGCTGGGCGTGATTTTCAAGCTTGAAACAATGAAAGAAAAGGCAGCCGCAGAGATTCTTAAATATGAAAATGAGATTGCAAAATGTGACAGCCGGATCAGTTCATCTGAAAAGATACTCAAACTTGCCAGGCAGGCTGCCAATACACAGGCGGAAGCAGTTGCCGGCGAGGCGATGAGCAAAGCACAGGCAGCCAGGATGCTGAACCGGAAGAACAAGATTTCAGCAGAGCTCAATAAAAAAAGAGCGGAAAATGCGCTTGCCTATATCAAGACCGGCGGGAAAAATGTTGAAGCCACACTTGAGCAGGTCGAGTTTGAAAATGAGCACAGCGAATGGAAAAGGAGACAAAACCAGCTTATCGACCAGCGGCTCGCGGAGCCGAACAGAACCGCCGGCGCGATCTGTCGCTCGCTCAAATCGAATGTACCGCCGTTGCCCGGCAAGAATTTTAAGGACCTGCAGCCCGGTGACGTGGTGCTTCTTGCGGGAAACAGCGGTGGATCCAAGTTGGTTGCCGCGGCGGACAGTGATTTAACCTCCGGGGCGAATGTGTCGATAACATCGCATACGGTGATCTACCTCAAGGAGGTGAACGGCAAGAAGCTTTTTTTGGATAATCAACCCTTTCAAGGCCCGCGCATCATTACGGAAGACGAATTTTTAAAGGTTTATGGCAATCGCGGAGCCGAAGTGGCCAGACTTGCGGAGCCGCTGAATGCAGAGGAGGGCAAACGGCTCTTTTCAGAGGCGGTCAAAATGGCACAGGAGAACCGCAAAGAAGTCGCCAAAAACTGGTTCGGGACCCCATTGCTTGGCACCAATTATGGCGCATGGGGGAAAGATGATGTGGTCTGTTCCGAAGCGGACTGGGTGCTTATCAATAATGCCGGCAGGAAGATTCCGCAAACAGCGGATCAGACGAAAGCGGATTCGGGCGTTCATTTCAGCCCCGCGGATTATGTGAACTCCCCGTATTTCATTGTGACTCCTTTGGGAATACCCAAGTAGGTTGGCGGCTTGGCAAAAGCTGCAATCTCCGGGGCGAAGGGTGATCATGCAAACATTTAAACTATTCAAAAACTTTCTGCATGCAGCAGGAGGCATTCTTCTTCTGCTGACTTGTGCGATCGGAACCAAAACAGCGGCTGCCGGTGTCGAAGTGAATTGCGAAGGATCTGCGGAGGCCTACCGCATCCAGGGAATTCCCTGTGATTGTGTCGGTGGGCGCATTGTTTGCAACGACGGATCATCAGGCGGTGGTTCCTCGGGCAAAAAATCCGGCGGGCTTTCCCACAAGAACCAGATGAAGTTGGAGATCATGCAGTCGGTAGCAGATATGGCGGCCAATGCCTTCCTCCGCTGGCTCAACGATCCCGGGCCCGCTCAAAGGGCACCGACCCCGGAGGAATTGGCCGCGGCGCGCGCCAAGCAGGAAAGGGAGAAAGCGGAGTGGCAGGCCAGGATCCAAAAGCAGATCAGCGAGATGGAAACCCGGTATGCCGAGCAGGAGCGGCAGAACGTCAAGGCAAAGAGTGCCAAGCTGATGTCCAGATTGAAGGGGATTGGAAGCAGCTCGGCCGAGCCGCAATCCGATTTGCTCGAACAGTTGCGCTGCAAAGCCTACTGGGGGCATAAGGCGGCCACGGAGCCCGATGTGACCCTGGCCTATAATTACAGTCGTTTTGCCGAGGAGCCCGATGCCGAGGCACTGGCCGAATGTGGTCGGGCATTGCCGGAACCACCCATGCCATCAGCTGCCGAGGCATTTAAAATCGACCTGTATCAAACCATCGTCCAGGAAATCAACCAGCGGCTTCCCCTGATTGAAAAGGCCAAGGAGAAACAGCGCGACGCCGTCACCCAGCTTGCCGGGAAACAGCAGCAGGTCAAGGAATTAAAAACCCGCCAGGAGCAGGTCCCTTCCGCTGCCGAAAAACAAGCCGCCGACGATCTGCTGGCTGCGGCCTTGCAGGAACTGGACGCCGCCACGGCGCTGAAGAACGAGGCCGACGCGGGGGTCATGCAGTTGCAATTGGAAATCGACGCATTTCAGCAAGTTGAAAAGATTGCGGCCAACAATTAAAAAAGCGCGACAAAGAAAGGATCCACAGCATGAAATGTCTCTCCCGATTCTGCGCCTGCCTGGCGATCTTCAGTTTCCTCCCCTTATCTCCGGCATTGGCGCAGCAGCCCATCCCTGAGGCGGCGCAGCAGCATTTTCAGGCGGGGGTTGCTTTGATCCAAAAAGCGGATGTGCCCGATGACCTGCGCAACGCACTGACGGAATTCGAAGCAGCCGCCGGTCTGGCACCCCAGTGGCCGGAGATCCACTACAACCTAGCGCAACTGGCTGCAGAGACCGACAAACCTGCCAAGGCGATCAATGAATTCGGAATTTACCTGAATTTGGCGCCGGAGGCAGCGGACCGTGCAAAGGTCCAGGAAGAAATCGTGCGTCTGCAGTGCCTGATTGCCATCAAACGGAAAATCGGTCTGCCCGGGGTGACGTTTGCCGCAATGCCGGATGGCATCTGGGTGATGCAGGTATATCCCGGGTCGAGAGTGGGAAATACCGGTTTAAGGAAAGGGGCGAAGATCATCGCCGTGGAGGGAACCTCGGTTGCCGGCGCGACGCTGGAAGATTTCTTCCGGGCCATCGATGCCACCACGGCGGAAAGTGACCCATTAAAAGCCGCTACCAAAGGACGGATGTTCACACGCTCGGGCGGCTATGCACGTTACAACAAGACGGCGTCATCGGACAACAAGGTGGAAGAGACAGGCCCCATTGTGACACTGAAAATCAAATCTCCGGGCCTGGATCGGTCCGGTACTCTCTTTTTCAAGAAAAGCATGTTCCATTCCAACGTGATCGAAATCGAAGCCGACGAGTTCGATACGGAAGTGACCAATGAAAAGTTGCCGGTGCTGGTGACTTTTTGGGCTGACTGGTGTGAGCCTTGCCATGAGTTTGTTCCGATTGTCGAGACCCAAAGTGCTGAACATGCCGGCAAAATCAAATTCATCAACATCAATGCGGATGAAAACAAAAAATTGGCCGGGCAGTTAGGTGTCAAAGGTCTTCCCACCATGATGATATTCAAAAATGGGCAATTGATGTCCACGCATACGGGACGTCTGCCCAAGGAGAAGATCGAGCAAGTTATCAGCAGCGCCGTCGGGATGGGCGGCTAACTATCGCGGCAAGGCTCGCCTGAGTGGGAATTAATGGTGAAAGAAAACAATAGCTGAGAATTACTGCGCTGCGAAGGGAACGACATAGATGGATTGGGTCGAACGAATTTTCGGATGCTGTATTTGCATCTTCATCATGGGCGTATTTTCAGGGTGCGCGTCACCACCAGCCGTAGTGGACAGGAGATTATCCGAATATGAGGTCTTGCGTCCCGGTGTTTATATTGTTTATCGTCCGGCAGTGCGGCCTGGAACGACTTTCGATTCAGCTAAGAAAGAGCTGGCCGAAATCCTGACCTCCGAATCGAAACCGATCGTCGTGGATAATTCCCTTCCGGTACACGTGCTGCGGCCCCTTTTAGGCCATTCGATCTCAGAAAAGATGCTCGAACTGCAGATCTCAACTGGTAAAATTATCCTGCCTTTCGAGGAGTTGGCTCAATATCCGCTATTGATTGCCATGATCCAGGAGGGTACGCCCGCTACTCTCTACAATATCTATTTCGAGAATCGCGTCTCATTCTTTTTTGGCGACGATGACCTCCCCGCCGCAAAACGATTTGCCGACGCCCTTCTGTTCATGAAGCAATCGCCACAAATAGAAAAGGAACGGCAACTCGCCCTTTTCGAACCGATCGCCGCGCGCTATCGTGAGTCGAAAATCAAGCCCCAGATGTCCGAGGAACAAAGGCGGCTTATTGTGCAGGCCAACGCTTTGAACCAGAAAAAAGAATATGGCAAAGCCATCGAGCAGTATTCAAAGGCCATCGCCCTTGATCCCACATCTTACCCCGCCGCTTACTTCAATCTGGCCCTGCTCTCGGCGCAAGAGAACAAACCGCTGGAAGCTATTTTCTTTATGAAACACTACCTGCTGCTCACACCCGAAGCCAAGGACGCCCGCAGCGCCCAGGATAAAATCTATGAGTGGGAATTAATGCTTAAATAGCAGGATCGAGCCCATGAACCAATGGCATAAAATGTTCTTGCTGGGGATCTGGCTGGCGATCGCTGTTTTCGATCCGTCATCCGTTCCGGCCCAATCCGTTCCCGAGGCATCCAAACCCATCTGCGCTTACTGCGGCGCATCACTCCCTAATGGGACCCATTCCTCGAGCTGCCCATATTATGCGCCCCGGTCGAAGGCGGGTGGGACGAAACACAAGCATGGACATGGTTCAGGCGATATCAACGCTATGGTGGTCGGCACCCTGTTTGAAACGCTCCTGACCGCTATGTTTGCCGACAATGCAGCCAGCGAAAAGGAGGCGCTTGCCGCCAAACAGAAAGCGGCCGAAATTGCCCACCAGCAGGAAGAACTTAAAAGGGCCAAGGAGGCCAGAGAACAGGCCGAGTTCGAAAAGATGATGCAGTCCTTCAAACTCCTGGAGGATTCACAGGCGGTCGGTTTCAAAACCCTCTCCGCTTCCGATTTGGATTTCAAAACTTTGGACGGCGAGATGGAAAAACTCGCCTCCGAAGCCCGCAGACCGTTTGATTCAGAGCCAAAGGTGAAAGCTCCCGGCAGTGAGGGCGCAAGCGGCGTCACACCTTTTTTCGGGGATCAAATGCCGATCGAGCAAATCCGACTTCTCGTCTATCCTGAAAACGACCCGAATGTGGTGGACCTCAGAAATGCTCGAAACTATGTGGTCGAGAATCTTAAAAAAAATGACCAGAGAATCACCGCGGCTGCAAAGCCCACGCGAGCCGATGCCCAGGACCGGCCGACCGAGGAGGCTTGCGTCATTCTGTCAAAAAAACTCGATGGGTTTCTCACCCAACGCGGCAAGTTCCAGCAGACCATCGATCTGGCCCAGGAGCAGTTGACCACCTGGCAGAATGCCAACCGCAACGCCCTGCTGAATGCGGCCAAGGACGGGTTGGAGTATTTTTCGGGACAACTGCTGGAGGATTTGACCAAACGCGGCAAGGCCGCGGACCGCCTGCAACAGATTTACGAGAGGAATGCCAGACAGATGGCGCAAGATGGTCTGGACACGGCTGCCATCGCGGCAAAAATCAAACGCTTGCAAGAATTGTCTTCAACAGGTCGCATCTCCGAGCTGACCGGCAACGTCAAAGACTGGCAGAGTTTCATCAAAAACGGCGTATCCGCCCTGATGCTGCAGCTGAACGCCTCCAATCAGGAAATTCAGGGAATGCTCGAAGACCCCCGCATGCAGAAATACTTCGAAATGGAGGCCCCGCAACTAAAGGCGCTGCTCGATGTATCCAGAATCGCCGCCTCGGCCGCTGTATTCGGCAAATGGGTCGCGAATAAAATGCCGATCATCGGCGGCGTCGAACTTGCGATCAATCAATCCTACAATGCGCTGGACTGGTACCTGAGCTACAAACGTATCAAAGAGGCCCATGCGATCAACGGCCGCGTGCTGGAGGCAGTCCGGCTAAATCAACAGAATATTTATCAAATCTCCGCAGAACTAGGAAGTTGTTATTAAATGTGGACAACTGACGCATCTCCACGAATCGGAATGCGCTAATCCCTTCAAATCCATCCTGCGGCGACATTTTGTGATACAGTCATCACTGCCATTAATGCTGTTCACCATTATTGCCCTGCTGTTGATTAGGTCGATAAGTTCAAACTATCATCCTGCCCCAATTTGGGGGCTACCTGCTGCGGGCCAGATAGATGCCCAAATGGTATGTAATCAGCAATCACTCCGGCAGATCACAATTTGTGTAATGTTGTGCTTTCGGATTTCCCTTGTTCAAGACTTTGGTATGTAATCACCAATCGTGGGTTATTCCGGCGGCCAAACGCATCAGCCATTTGCGATTTTTGAATAGCGCCCCCAATTGAAACGCCCCCAATCGTTTGATACCATGTTCCCTCGGAAAGCTGCACGGGTCCTTTCTACGATATTTGAATACAGGGGGGTTAGCGAATGCCGGCCAAAAAGAAATATTCAGCGCCTGTCCGCAAGGCCGCAATAAAAAGTAAAGAGCATGAAAGGCCGGAAGCCGGTGGCGATTTCCCGATTGTGGGCATCGGCGCTTCGGCCGGAGGTTTGGAAACCCTGCAGGTCTTTTTTTCGAAAGTACCGGCCAACGTCGATATCGCATTCGTGATCATCCAACACCTCAGTCCAAAATACAAAAGCATCATGGCCGAGCTTTTGGCCAAACACACCCCCCTTTCTGTCCGCCAGATAGAGGATGGCATGCGTGTTTTGCCGGGCTGCGTCTTTCTTAATCCTCCCGACAAGAACGTGGCCATTTTCAACCGCAGCCTTCATCTGATGGGACCGATCAAGGCCAGCGGCATCAACATGCCCATCGATTTTTTCTTCCGTTCGCTTTCCGAGGATCAGAAGGAAAGGGCGATCGGCATCATCGTTTCGGGTACCGCTTCGGACGGCACCTTGGGCATCAAGGCCATCAAGGGCGAAGGGGGCATGGCCATGGCCGAGGACCCGGACACGGCCAAATACGACGGCATGCCCAGGAGCGCCGTTGCCACCGGCCTGATCGACTTTATCGTTCCGGTGGAAACGATGCCGCAAACCTTGCTGGAGTATATCAAGCACCCCTTTTTAAGTTCGCCGGGCAAGATCAAGCTGTCTGAGGCCGGAACCCAACAACAACTCAACAAAATTTTCGCCCTTATCCGCAGCGCCACCGGACATGATTTTTCAAAATACAAACCCAACACCATCCAGCGCCGCATCGAGCGCCGCCTGGCGGTTCACCAGCTCGAAAAGCTTTCCGACTACGTCATCTATCTGCAAAAAACCCCCAGCGAAGCCCAAGCCGTTTTCAAGGATCTGTTGATCGGCGTGACCAGTTTTTTCAGGGACCCTGAAGCATTTAAAGTATTGGGGCAACAGGGACTTGAAAAGTTACTGCAAAACAAAAAAGCCAATGAGCCGCTGCGCTGCTGGGTGGTGGGCTGCGCTACGGGCGAAGAGGCGTATTCTCTTGCCATGCTGTTCGTCGAGGCCATGGAACAAAGCAACAAGCACCTGGATGTACAGATTTTCGCCTCGGATATCGATGCTCTTGCTATCGAAACCGCCCGCAGAGGGGTTTATCCGGACAGCATCGCCACGGATGTTTCCAAGGAACGGCTAAGCCTGTTTTTCACCAGGGAACAGGGGGCGTTCAAGGTTAAAAAAAAGATCCGCGACATGATCGTATTCTCTGAGCAGAGCATCATTAAAGATCCCCCCTTTTCCAAGATGGACCTGGTGAGTTGCAGAAATCTTCTAATTTACCTGGATGTAGAGCTTCAGAAAAAAATCATCACATTATTGCATTATGCATTGAATCCGAAAGGGGTTTTGTTTTTGGGGTCAGCAGAGTCCATCGGCGAGTTTGGCGACCTGTTCGAGCCCCTTGACGGCAAGTTGAAGATTTATCAACGCAAGGCGGGAAATTCCCACCCGGTCATTGGTTATCCGACCGGCAGGGGACCTGACGATCAGGCTAAAAGCCAACCTGAAGAGGCTTCGCATGTGCGCAGATCGTTCGATCTGCGGGCCTTAGCTGAAAAAACAGTCCTGGACCAGTACGCCCCCGCGGCCGTGCTGATCAATGACAAGTACGATATTTTGCATTTTGTAGGCCGGACCGAAAAATACCTCGTGCCGCCGACCGGCAAACCCAGCTTCAACCTGTTGAACATGGCCCGGCTTGATCTCAAATTCGACCTGACGGCCGGGATACACCAGGCAAAAAGCGAAAATAAGCGCACCACCCGTAAAGGCATCCGGGTTGAGTACAACGGCACTTTTTGCATCGTGGACCTTTCCGTCAGCCCGCTTCCCGACAAAGGAGAGCTTCCCCCTGGGCATTTGCTGGTCGTCTTCGAGGACAGGACCTCCGCTCACCCGGCAGATGATGCATTCCTGAAAGCATCCCGAGGAAAAACCAAGGAGCCCAAAGCCAGGCAATTAGAACAAGATCTGAACTCAACCCGCGAATATCTTCGGGCCACCATCGAGGAGCTTGAAACCTCCAACGAGGAACTGCAATCGACCAACGAAGAGCTGCAGTCGGTCAACGAGGAGCTGCAAAGCGCCAATGAAGAACTGGAGACCTCCAAGGAGGAGCTGCAATCCACCAATGAAGAGCTCAACACGGTCAACACGGAGCTTCAAAACAAAGTGCATGAACTTTCAAGAACCAGCGACGACATGAACAATCTGCTGACCGCCACTGGCATCGCATCCATATTTTTGGACATCCGCCTTTGCATCAAACGCTACACAGCGGCCGCGGCGCGGATCATCAAGCTGATCCCGACCGACATCGACAGGCCCTTAAATGATCTTAAAACCAGCTTTCCCAAGGTTGATCTGGCGCAAAAAGCCCAAAGCGTGCTCGACGATCTCAATACCTTCGAAATGCAAATCGAATCCGAAGACCACATCCAGTATCAGGTCAAGGCCATGCCGTATCGCACTGCGGAAAATGTCATTGACGGCGTGGTGATGACATTTATTAATATCCAACCCCAGTTCAGTCAGGCAGAATCCAAATTGAGGCGGTTTGCCACCGTGCTGGAAGACTCCAACGATGCCATTATGGTGCAGGATTTCGAAGGCCGGATCTTGGCATGGAACAAGGGGGCCGAGGAAATGTACGGCTGGACGGAGGCAGAGGCGCTGAAAATGAATGCCGCGGACCTTCTCCCCAAAGACAAACAAAACGAGTTCCAAACGCTGGCGGACACCATCAAAAGGGGTGAAACAGTTAGATCTTTGCAAACCCGACGTAAATCCAAAACCGGTCGTATATTAGACACTTGGCTGACGATCACATTGCTGACCGATAAAAACGGGCGCCCCGTTCAAATTGCGACCACCGAACGTGATCTGGCATGGTTAACCGAGAGGGCATAACGGCAATGAAAAACGTTACCATTTATACGGAAGAGAATCGTAAGCTCAGGCAAAAGGCTGAACGTTTGCTGGATCAAGCAAAAGATGAGGCCCAGGATCTTGCCGGCATGCCGCCTCAAGAAGTCTCCAAGCTGGTCCACGAGCTTCGCGTTCACCAGATTGAGCTCAAAATGCAAAACGATGAACTGCGGCGCATTCAGGCAGAGCTTGAAAAAGCCCGGGATCGTTATGTGCATCTGTACGACTTTGCGCCTACAGCTTACTTGACCGTCGATGAAAAGGGCGCTGTCGTGGAGGCGAATCTGACCGCCGCCACCTTGCTGGAACGGCCGCGGTCTGCCCTTGTCGGCATGATGTTCAGCCGCTTTGTTCACCGTGACGATCAGGATGTTTGGTATCTTCATCGTAAGCGTCTTCTGGAAACTGGGGATTTCCAGGCTTTCCAGCTAAGGTTGGTCAAAAACGACGGCGGCGTGTTTTCCGTCAATCTCGAATGCATGCTGGTTGAAGAGAGCCAACGCGGGCTGAAAGCGATCAGAATTTCAGCCACCGACATCACCGAGCTCAAGCGAGCCGAAGAGAAGCTGCGGCAAAGCGAGGAGAAGTACCGCGCACTTTTCGAGTCGCTCGACGCAGGCTACTGTGTCATTGAGCTGCGCATCGAGCCGGACCAACCGCTTGACTACCGGTTCATTGAGATCAACAAAGCGTTCGAGCGGCAGTCCACGCTGACCAATGCCAATGGAAAATGGATGCGCGAACTGCGGCCAAACCATGAAGAGTCATGGTTTAAGATCTACCGCGATGTGGCCCTTACCGGCCAACCGGTGTGGCTTGAACGCTTCGGGCGCGAGCTGGGTAACAGGTGGTTTGCGGTGAACGCGTTCCGGATTGGTCCGGCGCAGCAGCGGCGCGTTGCCGTTTTGTTTTACGATATTACCGACCGCAAGCAGACCGAAGAGGCATTACGGCAGTTGAACGAAACACTTGAGCTGCAGGTCGCTGAGCGCACCGAACTGGCCGAGAAGCGCGCAAGGCAACTTCAATCTCTGGCGGTTGAGTTGATCGAGGCCGAAGAAAAAGAACGCTGGCGCATTTCCGAGTTGCTGCATGAGGATTTGCAGCAGATTTTGGCAGGCGCCAAGATGCAGTTGCAACCTGCCCGCGCAAAAGCACCACCCGAATGGCTGTTGGACAATGTGGATCGGTTGCTCGAGCATGCGATCGAAAAGTCCCGCAGCCTGTCGCAAGACCTGAGCCCGGCGATACTGCATAGCTCGGATCTTACCTTCTCTCTCAATTGGCTGAGAGTAAAAATGTCTGAAAAGTTCGGTTTATTCACCGATCTTGTAATCCTTTCCGAACAACCGTTTCTAAGTGAGCCATTAAAGGTATTTATCTTCCGGGCAGTACAAGAGCTTTTGCTCAATGTGGCCAACCATTCAGGAGAAAAAAGCGCCCGTGTCGTCCTTTCCAGTTCCGAAAACAGCATCGTTGCCGCAGTCAGCGATACCGGCATAGGGTTCGACCCTGCAATCTTTAACATAAGTACAGCCGTTGCCAAAAGCGGCCTTGGCTTATTGAGTCTGCGCGAGCGGGCCAGCTACATTGGCGGCAGACTGGATATTGAAAGCGCCCCTGGTCAAGGCAGCCGGATCACTTTGACGGTTCCACGGATCACTCAGGACAGCGAAGAGCCGCAGACGGAGGAAGCCGAAGAGCAAGTTCGCATTGCGTCCGCAGAACCAATTTCGTGCTCTGATAGTGAGATTAAAGTGCTTTTAATCGACTCCCACGAAGTCATGCGCCAGGCGCTAATCAAATTAGTATCGGACAAGCCAGACATTCAGATCGTCGGTGAGGCGGCAAATGGGCAGGATGCTCTGGAGCTTGCCCGGCAGAAAAAACCAAATTTGGTTCTTATGGACTTATCGATGTCTGAGATGGAATGCATTAAGGCAATCCGTTTGATCAAAACCAAACTACCGCATGTCCGGGTGATCGGTCTCTTACTGTACGAGGATGAGCCGCTGGCCCGCACGATGGTTCAAGCCGGCGCGGAATGCGTTATCAGCAAAACAGCTTCATCTTCTGAATTGCTCGAGACGATTTACGGCGTGAACAGCAAAAATCAACAGGTAAAGATAAAATGAAACTCCAAAGATCTGCCATGAATCGTAACTGAAAAGGTAGCCCGTCCAATAATCTGCGGGTTGATCTCCTGGCATCAGGGTTGTGATAAGGCCGATGATCCCCAACCTATCATCGGACAATCCGGCAATGTCGACGGCGTAAAATAGATGGTCCGGTGGTATGTAATCACATCCCTATGTCAGCCCGCGAAGGTCCTGGACAACATCTCTGATGTTTCTTTTCCTTGGAAAAACTCATCAAACAGTTATCTTTGAGTAAGAATCTGAGAGCTCATGATCATTCAATTAGGGAATCTGGCAAAATGCCTGAACAAAAAAGAGCGCTGCCACCCGATTTTAGTTAGAGTGGTTGTCCAAGGTATTCGATCATAACCCCCTTGCAATGGTGGTCAGCCGGGTCGACGACGGACGTATTGAGCAGGTCAACCCGGCTTTTTTAAAATTGTTCGCCGCTCTCGGAATGCGGTCATCGGGAAAACTTCGCTCGAGCTCGGGATGATTGCCGAGCATGACCGCGAGGAAATCATCCAAATTTTGCGCCAAGATGGATCTGAGAGAGTGAGGAGCGTATCCGGTTTTCCGTTGAGGCTGCCGATCTGGGCACCTGGGACCTTGACATGACAACCGACCGGGCGGTTCGCTCTCTCCGCTACGATCAGATATGGGGATATTCCGAACTACAGCCGAATTGGGGGTTGGAAATCGCCATGCGACATGTCGTGGCGGAGGACCGTCCCGGGATCATGGAGGCGTATGAAGGGGCAATGCGTTGGTTTCGATGGTGCAAGTCAATGTAACTCACCGATTGGCATTTGCATCTCAATGGGCAGATAGATGTGCCAAATGGAATGTAATCACAAGTACCATGGTTGGCCCTAAGATATTCGGCAGCTATTTTCAGGCGGCTCTGAGCTGTTGAATGCTATATGGGATTACCTCAAACCTCCCACCTGAGCTCCTGATTTGACCCGTTATCTTTCAGCCCTATTTTCTTTTAGTTTCCATAAGTTCGAAATAGAGTTTTCTGATCTGAGATCTTCTGGAAACCAAAGTCATCGGGAGATGCAAAATGGTTTCCATATCCAAAACAATGGCGCCTGACTACCGCCTGCTTTTCGAAGCAAGCCCCCATCCTTACATCATCCTGAGGGTTGACCCGAGCTATACCATAGTGGCCGTGAACGACCGTTATTCTGAACAGCTGGGCATTCATGATTTCGTTCTAAAGGACGACCTTGCGCGCCTTGTACCGGCCATCCAGCGCAGCTTAAATGAAATTGAGGTGCACCGCGCTCGCCGCAGGGCTGAAAAAAAGCTGCGCGAAAGCGAAGAACTGGCCCGGCAGCGCCTGGCAGAAATAGAGGCGATTTATCGCACGGCGCCAGTCGGATTGTGCGTGCTTGATACCGGATTGAAGTTTTTGCGCATCAATGCCCAAATGGCTGAGATCAACGGCATGCCCGCCGAGGATCACATCGGCCGCACGGTCCGGGAGATTTTACCGGGGATGGCCGATCAGGTCGAACCCCTGCTGCTCAGTGTCATGCAAACCGGCCTTCCTTTGCGCGACAGCGAAATCTCCGGCGAGACCGCTGCGCGACCGGGTGTCTTGCGCACCTGGAGACACAGTGTGCACCCCTTGAAAACAAGCGATGGGAAAATCATCGGGCTCAATACCGTGATCGAGGAGATTACTGAACGCAAAAAAGCACAGGAGGCGCTGTCTGCCTTGAATAAAGAACTAAAGCAGCGCACCGAGTTGGCTGAAGCGCGGGCGCGGCAGCTGAATCATCTGGCGGTGGAGCTCATCGAGGCCGAAGAAAGGGAGCGCAGGCGCTTGTCTGAACTGCTCCATGATGATTTGCAGCAGACTCTGGCCGCCGCCCGGATGCATCTGCAGGCAGTCGGCCAGGGGCTTGCCAGCGACCCCTTGCTGGCAAGGGTTGAAGGGCTGCTGAATGAGGCTATAGGAAAGTCACGTTCCCTTTCGCATGAGCTGAGTCCTTCCGTGCTTTATCATTCGGGCCTGAGCGCCGCATTGAAATGGATCGTCGGGCAAATGGAGGAGCGGTTCGGCTTGCGAGCCGATCTTGAAATCGGCTGTGATCAGAAAAGGTGCGAAAGTGAGCCTGTAAAGGTATTCATATTCAGGGCCGCGCACGAGCTGTTGTTCAATGTTGTCAAGCATGCCGGAGTCAAAAGCGCCAAAATACTGCTCAGCTGTCCTGACAACCAGATGGTTCTGACCATCAGCGATCGTGGCCGGGGCTTCAATCCCGAGGAGCTGGAATTAAATACGAAATCAGGCTTGGGGTTGCTCAGTCTCAGAGAACGTGCCCGCAACTTCGGAGGCCGGCTGGTGATCGACAGCGGGCCGGCAAAGGGAGTCAACTTATGCTCATTGTGCCCCTCAGTGCGCCCATTGCCGATGAACCGCCGCAACTCGGCCCGGGCGCCGACAAGCCGCCTGACATTCCAGCGCTGCCTTTTGCTTCAACCACGGCAGGTGTGACACGCGTGTTTTTTGTTGATGATCATAAGGTCATGCGTCAGGGTCTTGTCAAGTTAATCGCCGGTCAGCCCGGCATTCATGTGGTCGGTGAAGCGGCGAACGGTCTGGAAGCTGTAGAAATGACCAAACGGCTTAACCCGGATGTGATCATAATGGATGTTTCCATGCCCGAAATGGATGGCATCGAGGCCACCCGCCGAATCAAGAACGAATTACCCAAGGCCCGCGTGGTCGGATTATCCATGTATGAGGATGAACATATCTACAAGGCCATGTGCGAAGCCGGCGCGGAATCCTTTGTAAGTAAGAACGCTTCACCTGCGCGACTGCTTAACGCCATTTATGGAGCCGCTCAGGAAAAAAAGCTGCCCTATTGATTCAATAACGGCGACCATACAACCGGGGTATGTTAGCTGTCGTTCAGGCGACGCGCGGGCGGGAGCGGTTGCATTCGCAACCTGCGCATAAGGGCACGGTATTGGAGCCAGCGATGAGCGAGAACGGGAGACGGGTGGAACCGGATTTCAAGACCCTGTTTGAACGTGCGCCAAGCCCGTCCGTGGCCCTGGATCCTGAATTGCGCGTTATCGCCGCCAGCGATGCCTACCTGCAGGCAACCAGGATCAACCGCCACGACATTATTGGCCGGCCCTTTTTCGAGGTGTTTCCGCACAACCCCGAAAATCCCTTCAGAGATGCCACTCACAAGATCCGTGTTTCCCTCAACCGCGTGCTGCAAAATCACGCGGCGGATCAGATTGTTGTGCAGCGGTACGGTCTTGGCAGGCCTGAGCCGGAAGGCGACCGGTCCGAGGTGCTTTACTGGCGTTCGATCAACTCCCCGGTCCTTGACCCGGAAGGTTCACTGATCTGTATTATTCATGGGGTGGAAGAGATCACGGATCAGCAAATCGACGATAGCGAGAACGTTGAATTACAGCGACTCAGAGACAGCGAGAAGATATACCGGACAATCGGCGAACTCATTCCGTACGGCATCTGGATAACAGACCGGGAAGGCGGTGTGACCTATCTCAGCCAGTCATTTCTCGACCTGGTGGGAATGACCTTGGAGGAGGTGAAGGAGTTCGGCTGGCTGGACCGCTATCCACCGGAACGAATACAGCAATTTCTGGCTGATTGGAAAAAGACACTCGAAAGCGGGCGCTTCTGGGATTATGAACATCCCATTCGCGACAAGAATGGTGTGTACCAGGTGATCCTCAGCAGGGGCGTGCCTTTCAGGGACGACGAAGGCCGGATCACGTCATGGGTCGGCATCAACCTCGACATATCCCAGCTGAAGCAAACCCAGGAAGAACTCCGCAAGGCGCGTGAAGAACTTGAGTTAAAAATAGTAGAACTGAACAAGGCCAAAGAAACAGCGGAGGCTGCAAACAAGACCAAAGATATGCTGTTTGCCACGATCAGCCATGAGCTGCGTACGCCTCTGGCCCTGATCCTCGGTCCTGTTCAAAAAAGGCTGGCCGCGGGCGGCCTCGATGAGGAGGAAAGGCGCGATCTCCTGGTCGTGCAGCGCAATGCACGGACCTTGCTGAAACATGTCAACGACCTGCTGGACCTTTCAAAACTGCAGGTCGGCCAAATGGCGGCCGATTATGCGAAGGTCGATCTGGCCTGGATCGTCCGTGTTGTCGGATCGCTTTTCGAAAGTATCGCCGAGGAGCGACGGATCGGTTTTACTTTGAAAACTCCCCCTGAATTGCGGGCAGAGCTTGATCCGGACAAAGTGCAACGGGTCATCCTGAACCTGCTCTCGAACGCCTTCAAATTCACGCCGCTGGGAGGGCGGGTCGTCGTGCGGCTTCGGAGCGGGGACGGAAAGGCCCTGCTTGAGGTGGGCGATAGCGGTCCCGGGATTCCCGAAAGCCAGCGTGAAGCGATCTTCGAGAGATTTCGCCAACTCGACCCGGGCGCTACGCGGCGATTTGGCGGTACCGGTCTCGGCCTCTCGATCGTTAAAGAGTTCGTACAGCTCCATGGCGGCCATGTTCGGGTGGACAGCGCACCGTCGGGTGGAGCAATTTTCGCGGTGGAGCTGCCGCTGCGCGCCCCTCACGGCACGCATATACGAACAGGCGCCGGTGAGTTGGACAGCGAGATGCGCAGACAGGCGGTCGACGACCTGCGGTTGCACCCCCGCGGCACTGCGCCTGTTTTGGACTCTCTTGCCAATTCACCGCTGGTGCTGGTTGTCGAAGACAATCCGGACATGAACACCTATATCGCGGAGGCGCTCGGCAAACATTACCGTGTGGCGATCGCGGAGAACGGCAAAGAGGGGCTTGCAATGGCGCTTGAGCAGCGGCCCGACCTGATCGTCAGCGATATCATGATGCCGGAAATGAGCGGCGACCAGATGGTGCGCGAGTTACGCCGGCACCGAGAATTCGATCTGACACCGATTGTTCTGCTTTCAGCCAAAGCAGACGAGCAGTTGCGTGAGAGCCTTCTTAGAGACGCAGTTCAAGACTACATCTATAAGCCGTTCTCCACAACCGACCTTCTTGCGCGCGTATCGAGGCTGATTTCCGAGCGCAAGCGAGAGGTTGAGACGTTGCAACGAAGTGAAGAACATTATCGGGTACTCTTTCAAAAGAGCCCGTTCCCGACGTGGACAATCGATCTGGAAACATATGCCATTCTGGAAGTGAATGATGCGGCGGTCGAACATTACGGATACAGCCGGGAAGAATTCCTGCAGATGACCCTTACGGAAATCCGTACACCCGAGGAGTTCGAAAAATTCAAGCAGTGGGTGAAAACATGCGGCGAGGGTGGAAAAAAATGTGAAGGCCGGATGCTGACAAAACATCGCAAGAAGAACAACGAGCTCATCGATGTCGAAGTGCAGTATATTGAAATCGGCTATAAGGGACGGAGAACGGCCTATGGAACCGTTATCGATGTCACCGAGCGTGAGCGGGCTCAAAAGTTAATGCGTGATCTGAACGCAATTCTTGAACAGAAGGTATCTGAGCGCACCGAACTGGCCGAAGCCCGGGCGAGGCAGCTTCAAGCATTGGCTGTGGAGCTGATCGAGGCCGAGGAGCGGGAAAGACAACGTATTTCAACACTGTTGCACGAGGACCTCCAGCAGATTCTGGCCGCCGCACGTTTCCAGTTAAAGGCAATTTACGCGAAAATGCCCCAATTGGACGAGCTATCTGATATCGAGCGGATGCTCTCGGACTCAATTGGTAAATCGCGGCGACTATCGCATGAAACAGGCCCGACAATACTGCACCATATGCGTCTGATCGAGGCCTTGCAGTGGCTGTCGCGGCACATGTATGAACGTTTCGGGCTTGTGGTCCGTATTCATGCAGAAAAAGTATTGGAACTTGAAAGCACCCCCTTGAAAATTTTCATCTTCCGGGCCGTCCAAGAGCTTTTATTCAATGTTATCAAGCATGGCGGGGTGCGAAGCGCCAACGTGCAGTTAACCAGCTCGGATGACAATTTTTCGGTCACCGTAAGCGATCAGGGAAGAGGGTTCGAGCCCGCCATCGTCGAATCATCAGACCCAAAGACCGGTTTGGGGCTGCTAAGTCTGCGTGAGCGGACCAGCTATTTCAGAGGTAACCTGTCGATCGAGAGCGCCCCCGGCCGGGGGAGTAAAATCAGGATCAATGTACCGTTCAGCGCATTTGAAGCCCGACCTTCAGTGGATGAACACCAACTGGCCTCACGCGGAGATGCTTCTGATAAACTGCAAGGAGAGGTTATCAAGGTCATGTTCGTAGATGACCATAAAGTTATGCGCCAGGGATTGATCAAGCTGATTTCCGGCGTGCCGGATATCAGCATCGTGGGGGAAGCTGCCGATGGTCGAGAGGCGCTTGAACTCGCCCGTTATCTAAAGCCCGATGTGGTCGTGATGGATATCTCCATGCCGGGGATGGATGGCATTGAAGCGACCAGGCGTATCAAGGCCGAAATAAATGATGTGCGCGTGATCGGTCTTTCAATGCATGGAGATGAGCACCTGCTCCGTGCAATGATCAATGCAGGGGCGGAGGCTTTCGTAAGCAAGACAGCGTCATCTGCCGAACTGCTAAAGTCCATTTATGGTAAATAAAAAGTTGTGATTAGGTCGATTAATCAAAACCTTTTGGGTTATCCACAACCTTCAGGGTTATTCGGTAGTTCAATAAATATGGGGACACAACCATATTGGCTGTTGACCCGGGATGATGAGCTGGGGGATCTTTTATTTATTTCCCCAGCCCATCACCCTGTTGGCCACTTTTAAACGACCATTTTTGGTACAGTTTATCGCGACCATCGGCATCAGGTAACGGATTTGCCTGGTTCGATCGGGTTCGTCATGACCAGGCGGCTGCGATGCGTTCAGCAAGCATGATCGTTGGAATGTTTGTGTTGGCTGCCGGAATAGAAGGCATGATAGAGGCGTCGACCACATACAGCCCCTTAAGGCCGCGCACTGCTCCCGTAGAATTCACAACAGCCATGCGATCAGTACTTGGACCCATCGGGCAGGTTCCCACGGGATGCGGGTTGCATAAGCCCTACCCGCAATTTGATACAAGCGCGGCCTTCACGCTTATCCTCATCCTCAAGGGTATGGCCGGTTTTCGCCTTGTAAACCGTGCGACATGATAGGTGACCTAATACCAACCTACAAGAAGTAGAAGACCAAAAAGTTATTTAAGTACCCCTCGAGCGTTGACCGTCATCCATGAGCGTATTACCGTATTTTCGAGACTCGTACTTCGGTACGGTTATTGACTTCCCTTTGCATGGAGGCACGCCCGCGGCCGACTACATCGGTCTCGACGCGATCGTCAGCCGGTGACGACAACATGGCCAAGGAGATGAGCAATGCGTGAACGTATCAAGGGCAAGACGCTGATCGCCAGGGACGAAGGTGACGACGCCAACGGTGTCCTCATCAAGCTCTATGGCGAAGAAACGAACGGCGTCATCTCGATAATTGAGCAGCCGTTCGAGCCGGGTTTTCTCCTACCGCCTCACGTGCACGAGAACGACGTCTGGCTCTACGTGCTTGAGGGGGAGATGCACGCTCGGGTCGGCGAGAAGGTCGTCAAGGCGACACCCGGCAGCTGGGTGCTGAAGCCTCGCCGGATCCCCCACACCATGTGGAACGCGGGCCCCGCGCCGGCACGCATTATCGAGTTATACACACCAGGTGGGTTCGAGCTCTTCTTCAAGGACTTCGGCGAGCGGTTGCGCCAAGGCCCGGTCGGGCTCGACGAACTGAATCGCCTTGGCGAGCCGCACGGTATCCGTTTTTTCGACCATTGGATTCCCGACCTCAAAGCGACCTACAACCTGCGCCTTATCGGCGAGTAGCCTCGAGCCTTCGTCCATTTCCAACCAGGAGAGGAGTGTGAATATATGAGAAAAGTAAAAATCGGCGCCTTCGTTTCAATGGACGGCGTCATGCAGGCACCCGGCGGCCCCCATGAAGACCCTACTATGGGGTTCAAGCATGGCGGCTGGGTAGCACCGCTGGCGGACGCTGTTTTCGGCGAAGAGGTTGGCAAGATGTTCAGCAAGCCGTTTGACTTGCTGCTCGGTCGAAAGACCTACGAGATCTTCGCAGCGCACTGGCCTTACGCCGAAGGTGGGCCGGACGATTCCGTGGCAAGGATTTTTAATTCGATTACGAAGTATGTTGCCACCCGGAAGGGCTTGGATCTGACTTGGAAGGGTTCGATGGCCCTAAGCGACGCAGCGCCAGATGTCGCCAAGCTGAGACGGGAAGACGGTCCAGCGCTTCTCACACAGGGCAGCACCGACTTGATCCAAACACTGCTTGCGGACGACCTCGTCGACGAGATCAATATATTTACATTCCCAATCGTGCTCGGGCGAGGCAAAAAGTTGTTTGGTGGTGGCTCAAAACCTGCAGCATTCCGGCTGATCGCCAGCCGGATATCGCCCAATGGCATCCTAATCGCAAGGTATGTTCGCGACGGCGCGGTAAAGATCGGAGACTACGCTTTGGACCCTCCCACGCCGGCAGAAGTCGAACGTCGTGAAAAAATGAAGCGAGAGGGTTAGCAATCCAAGCTCATCCGCCCATCAACCAGCTTCGAAAAAACTTTGTGCCGATGCCTTATTTCCTCGGCAGCTTCCAGAAGGGACCCAGCCCGTTCAAGGCTTTAACGAATTCCCCCAAATATTCCTGCATATGCGAAGCGTAGCCAGGATCCAGTCTCCTGGTAAAGAGCTCGCCCGAAAAGAGACCGGTGATCGCCGGCAGTTTGTTGATGCCTTCTTCGGTGCCCGGCTTATAGCCGCGCCAGTTGCGGATATGCTCTTCCGACCGGAAGAGATTCATGGTGCTTCAGGAATAAGGCAGATTGTTGAACCAGTCTCTGAAAGGAACGGACGTGTATGCGACGATTCCCTGCGGCTCGGCCTTTTGAATCGAGCCGTCCTTCATCTCCACTATGATGGGCGAACCGCAATCCAGGCAGGGCGCATCGATCTGTACTGTCTGTCCAGGAAAAAGCCAGCTGACCGCCAGCGATTCGAAGCCTCACTGGGCGGTCCACTTCTGCTGACCGTCGATCGTAATGCGGTATTGGGTGGGAATATTACTGAAGGGCGGGAATGAACCGATATAATCGGTGCCCGAGGCCAGCCAGCCGGGAAAGCCCGGCGAATAGAGCTCATGCAGCAATTTGCGACCGTCCTCCACCGGTACGTCCATTTCGGCGGCGATCTCCGTGTAGTGGGGCGCCTGGCCGGATTCCATAAAGCGCCTCATGATGACCTGGAAAACCTTGTCCAGGGAACTATGTGCGTTCATAAGACCCTCCTTTTCGGTTGTGTCCGATGATGAAACCCTTCTAATTCGGTTTTCTCCGTCCCGGAATGGGGTCGATGATGTATTTGAGGTGCACTGCCCGATAACCCCTCTGGGTCGACAGCTTTTGGAGATCATCGCCAAGCAAATAAGTGACGAGTGATTAATGCTGTTCCAAGGAAGTTCTTTGAGGATAATGGCCGTCGCATCCGCAAGCCGGTTCCGCCTTCCGCCGGCCGCCACAGCATTCTGGACCGTTGCTCGCCTGCCTGAACTTTCAGGCAAGTTTCCGAAAGTAGATCACCCGATCTCGGCCAAAGCATTGCCTAGAATGATTTTCCCATCCTGGTTGATCGTACGGATAATGTAGGTGCCGTCCGTATCGGATTTCCACCCTTCGGTGATCAAAGTGTCTCCGGGATAAGCAACGTTCATGAATCGCACGCCAAATGATTTCAGCTGCGCCGGATCGCCTCCGCAGAGGCTGTGCATAATCGCCCTTCCGGCAAAGCCGAAGCTGCACAGGCCGTGGAGGATCGGCCGGCCGAATCCACCCATGGAGGCAAATTCCGGATCGATATGCAGGGGGTTTTTGTCCCCGCTGAGCCGGTAGAGGGCCGCCTGGTCGGGCGAGGTGGTATACTCCACCCGAAAAGCGGGATCTTTGCCTTCCGGTGGGACAATGGTTTGGGTTTTGGGCCCGCGTTCGCCGCCGATGTTCCCGCCGCTTCGGTCTACCAAAACGGCCTTGTTTTCAAAAAGAAGGGCACCGCCTTCATCACGGGTCCTGCTGGTAAGGTTCAGCACCGCCCCCTTATCGCCCTTATCGTAGATCGAATCACATGCCAGAGTGCTGTAAAGGGTCCCTTTCACCGGGATCGGTTTGTGCATGACGATTCTGTGCTCCCCGTGGAGCAGGGTGAAAAGATTGATGCCGGCCTCCTGCACAAAGGAGGAGAGAAAGATCGGCATGAAGGGAATGACGGCAAAGGTGGGCAAAACTTTCAGGTTCTTTTCGTAGACGAATTCGAGCTCCTTTACTCCGGCGCCGATGCCCAGGGCGTAAAGTATCAGTGTGTCCTGGTTGTAGGTGAATGAGGCCGGTTTGGTCTGTTTTCCTATGATATCCATGTTGATGGCCATGGCTGCTCCTTTTTCTCTCGATTTCAGATTCGGTTCTCCGCAGCGTGTTCAATTACATGGAAAAGCCGCCGCCGCATATCAGCATCTGTCCCGACACGTAATTCGAAAGCGGAGAGGCGAAAAAGAGAATGGCGTTGGCCGCCTCCTCCGGCGTTCCGGCTCGTCCCATGGGAATCATTTGGATAAAGGCATCCCGCTGTTTGGCCGGCACACCTACGGCGACTTTCTGGGTGCCGGTATCAACGGCGATTCCTTTTTCTTTTTCCTGGGTCAAGCGGGTGTCGATAAATCCGAAGGCAACGCAGTTGGACTGCACGTTGTATCTTGCCCATTCTTTGCTGATGGTCTTGGTCAGGCCGATGATGCCGGCTTTGGCCGAAGAATAGTTGGCCTGTCCCACATTGCCGCCCACACCGGCTACAGAAGAAATATTGATGATCTTTCTGGCAACCGCCGAGCCGGTCTGGCGCATTTCTGCTTTGGCCGCATCACAGAAGCAGGGCTTGGCCGCTCGAATGAGGCGAAAGGGCGCCTTGAGGTGAATGTCGAGGATCTTGTCCCACTGGTCCTCAGTCATCTTGTGGACCAGGCTGTCCCAGGTAAAGCCGGCGTTGTTCACAAGAATGTGCAGCCCACCCCAGGTGTCGACCGCCTTTTGGACGATCTGTTCGGCAAAACCGGGAGCCGAGACATCACCCACGTGGGAGACCGCCTTGCCACCGATTTTTTGTATTTCCGTCACTGTGGCCTCGGCCGGTTCGGGGTCGAGATCGCTGACCACCACTGCGGCCCCCTCATTGGCAAAGGCCAGGGCAGCGGCCCGGCCGATGCCCCGGCCGGACCCGGTAATAATGGCGACTCGGTTTTCCAGCATTGGTCCCATGTTTTCTCCTTTCTGTCGTTTTCTCAATCCAGTCCGACGATGGAAATGGCGCAGACGTTCTTTGCCGGCTGGCCGCCGAGGTTATGGGTTAGGCCGTATCCGGGGGTTTTGACCCTCCTCTGCTCAGGCACCCGTTCCAGAAGCTGTTCGTACATGGCGTAGATCATGCGCAGCCCGGATGCACCGATGGGATGACCGAAGCATTTCAAGCCCCCGTCCACCTGGCAGGGAAGCTGTCCGTCCAGATCGTAGAATCCGCCCATGACATCATCGTAGGCCCCGCCCTTGGGAGAGATGTGAAGATCTTCCATGGTCACGAACTCGGTGATGGAAAAACAGTCATGGACTTCGGCCATGCCTATCTCTTTTCTCGGGTTCTTGATCCCGGCTTCTTCGTATGCTTTTTGAGCCGCAATGCGGGTGGTGGCAAAGTGCGCGCCATCCCAGTTGGTGTAGGCCTCTTCTTCGCCGGAACTGACCACGACCTGAAGCGCCTTGACCTTCACGATGTTCTGATTGGCTTTTATGGCCTTTGCGATCTCAGGGGTGGTCACAATGGCGGCAGCAGCCCCGTCGCTGACCCCGCAGCAGTCAAAAAGCCCGAGAGGATAGGCGATCATAGGAGCAGCCTTGATCATATCCGCGGGTACAGCCTTTCGCAAGTGGGCCCGCGGGTTCAGAGCACCGTTGGCGTGGCTCTTGGCGGAAATGTGGGCAAGGGCATCCTTGATTTTTCCCATCTCCACCCCCCATTTGGCTGAGTAAGCCGTGGCCAACTGGGCAAACAGCCCCGGCGCCGTGAAGTTGGAGCCGCGCATGAACATTTCCGTCCCGAAGGCAGACCCACCGGGCAGGCCGCCGTAGCCGGTGTCCTTCAACTTTTCAACCCCCAGTGCCAGGATGATGTCATAGGCTCCGGAAGCCACGGCGTAGCAGGCCGCACGGAAAGCCTCGGTGGCGGTAGCGCAGTAATTCTCCGTCCTTGTCACGGGAATAAAGGGCAGCTTGAGGGCATATCCCAGGGGCGTTCCTGCTTTTCCCACGCTGATCTCATCTATATGGGTGCCGAGGTAGGCTGCCTGAATCTCCTTTTTTTCTATCCCTGCATCCTGGAGGCATTCCAGGAAGGCCTCTACCATCAGGTCCTCGCCGCTGCAGTCCCAGCGCTCACCGAAACGGGTGCATCCCATTCCCAGGATGGCGACTTTGTCCTTGATCCCTTTAGCCATGGTTATGCCTCCTCTGTCTTGGGCACGGCCTTCCAGAAGTAGCCGGTGATATCCCGTTTTTGATCAAAATATTTCTTCCTGAAGCTCATTTCCACCTTCATGCCGGTAGAAAGGCAGTCCAGTTCGCAGTCCGTGAAGTCGAACATGTATTTTCCACCAGGCGCGAAGGCGACTTGGCCATAGATTGCCGGCGGGTTGAAGGATGCGGCCAGGTTGTCGCCCGTAAAACTGGCGATTTGGCCTTGCTTGTCGGAGAAACAGAACGGTTCCATATCATCGGCTTTGCCGCATTCCGGATTCACGCAGATGCGCTGCTCCGGGTATTGAACCGTCCCACAGGTTCTGCATTTGGTCCCCCACAGCCCCAGCACTTCTTTTCTTTTGCGCCAGAGTTGGGACCACCGGGTCCATAGATCTTCTTCGGCGCGCAGGCCGATTTCACCGGGCAAAATGTCCCGCCAGATCAGGTATTTGGTGTAGTTGTCCAGGGGCGCTTTGTTGGCGAGGCTGCCCCTGAGGCCTTTTCGTCTTGGAAGATCCAAAATGGCTTCCGTGACGTCAAAATAGAGGGCATCGCAGCCGCTGCCGAAACTGAGCACAAGAATCCTGTCGCCCGGCTTTGCTTCTTCCAGGGCGCCGACCAGCATCAAGAGCGCATGCGGCGTGCCGGTTTCGCCGACATCTTTCTGCAAACTTCCCTGAGCGGCCTCCGGCCGGATGCCGAGCATCTTGTTGAGTGTTTTCCGGGCCGCCTCGTAATGGCAGGGGTAAACCACCTTGGCGAAATCGGACATTTTGAGTCCGGATTTCTGAAGCAGTCCGTTGATCGTTTCGGGAATGATCTGCGACAGTCCGGCATCGCGGATCCATCGGTCTTCCCACTGCCTGTCGAACTTGGTGAACGCGCCCCGGTAATGGTCCACGAAATCATACGTCGTAGAAAAGCTGTCCTTGAATTCGGCGATCACCTTCTGCGTGCCCACCACCACTGAGGCGCCGGCATCGCCGAAGATCAGTTCCTGGGAAGAGGCCGGTTTGCCCAGCCGGCAATCGGCCGCGGTGACGACGATGTTGTTCACTCTTTTCGTTTCGACTCCCTCGATGGCTGCCAGAAGTGCCGTGGTGGCAGCCTTGATCCCGCCGGAGAAGTCGGCGGCCCGGATTTGATCCTTCAGGCCCAAGGCGGCGGTGATGATGCCGGCATTGAGCCTCTCCCTATAAGGCATGCTGGTGGAAGCGAAATAGACCCCGCCCACCGTGGAACGGTCGATCCCGGTCAGTGCATCGATGCCGGCGGCCACCGCCATGGTAATCGCGTCTTCGTCAAAGTTGGCCACAGACCGCTCACCGCTGGCGTTGGCGATGTTCCCCGGGTTCATCCACCCCATGGCCTTATAAACCAGACCACGATCTAACCGGTACCGCGGCACATAGCCGCCATACGAACAGATCCCCGCCATAATGCTCTCTCTCCTTTCATGCTTCCGTTTGGAAAAATATAAAGATGCCGTTTACAATCTTTTACCGGAATTGGACCTGTTGAACATTCTCCTTTTTGATGAGAAACTGTTGAATCCGCCGTTGAAGCGCCGGGTCCTGAATCGGCGTCACCCTGGAGACAGGCTCCCCCGCGGCATTCTTTCCAGTCTTCCACTGAGCCACAAATCCTTGAACCATGATATAGCTGCAGCCGCCGGCACCGCAGCAGGTGGTATCAAAGAGCGCATAACCTTTCAGGTAAAATATCTCTTTTCCTTCAAAGGGCAGCCGCACCTCGTCCGTGAACCGGTAATGGCCTCCGATGGCCACAATCTCCCAATCCAGGTCGCCATGCGTATATTCCCTTGTTATCGGTTGCATTCACTTTTCTCCATTGTCCGGCTCACAGATTCAGGGACTTGGCAATGATGCCCTTCATGATCTCGTTGGTTCCCGCAAAAATGGTCATTACGCGGGCATCGCGCCATTCCCTTGCAAGGGGACAGGTTTCATCCACGGCATAAGTGCCGACCATATCAATGCACCGATTGGCGATCCGGTTGACCATTTCAGAGGTCTGGTATTTGGCCATGGACGTTTCCATAACCACATCTTTTTTCTCCATATGATCGGCCACGAGCCTTTCTACAAAACTTCTGGACATGCGAACCTCGGTTGCCATCTCCGCCAGCGCGAACTGGACGGCCTGGGATCGAGACAGGCGCTGCCCTGAAACCGAATGGCGCCGGCAATAATCGAGCGTCCAGTCCAGAATATACTCCGTTCTGGCCAGTGCCCAGACCGCACAGGTCAGGCGCTCCTGCTGGAGTTTCTTCATGAGCATGAAAAATCCTCTTCCCGCTGCACCCAGTCTGTTTTCCTTCGGTATCCGGCAGTTGGTGAAGAAGAGTTCTGCGGTGTCCTGGCTGTGCATGCCCATTTTTTCGAGCCGTTTGCCCTTGTCGAAACCCGGGGTGCCGTCTTCGACCAGATAAAGGGAGATGGCGTTGTGGGGGTTTTCGACGGCAGGGTCCCTGGCTGCCAGGACCACCAGGCCGCAATTGATGCCGTTGGAGATGAAGGTTTTGGACCCATTGATGACGATGGTGTTCCCCTCTTCGATTGCGGAGGTGGTCATGGCGGCCAGATCGCTGCCCGCGCCGGGCTCTGTCATTGCCACTGCGGTGATGATGTTTCCGGTGACGCAGCCCGGCAGGTATTTTTTCTTATGTTCTTCGGATCCATAACTTTCAATATATGGAACCACGATATCGCTGTGCAGCAAGGTCAAAAAGCCGCTTTGATTCGTTTTGGCCATCTCCTCGATACAGATGACCGAATAGAGAAAATCACCTTCCAGGCCGCCGTAGATCTTCGCAACCGAGGTGCAGAGAAACCCTTCCTGCCCCATTGCCCTCCAGACATCGGCTGGAACCAGGTGCTCGCTTTCCCACTTGTCTATTTTTGGAAGGATTTGCCTGGATATGAAATCCTGCAGCCGGCGGCGGAAGGCCTCATGTTTGTCGGTGTACTTCAAAACTTCCATTTGTTCTCTCCATGACAATCGTTACCGAATCTTTCCCATGCACTTTGCGGCAATTAAATCCTTCATCAATGCGCTGTTTCCCTCCAGAACCTCCAGCATCTTGGCCTCCCGGCAATATCGTTCCACCTCGTATTCTGCCATATAGCCGTAACCACCCAAGATCTGGATAGCCTCATTGCTGACTTCCAGTGCCGCTCGACCGCTCGCCAGTTTCGCCATGGCAACCAGGGCGGCGTCCGATTTGCCCCGATCGAAATGCCATGCTGCGCTGTAGGTTATCAAGCCGGCCTGTTCGATCATCAGAGCCATTTCCGCCAGTTTGTGCTGCGTAACCTGGTACTGACCGATTTTTCTTCCGAACTGCTCCCGCTGCCTGGTATAGGCCATCGCCCTGGCGTAGGCCCCACGTGCCGTGCCCAGAGCCAGGGCGGCAACCAGGATGCGGTTTTCCATAGAAGAGGCTGCGGCCTGCTGAAGACCTCTTCCAGGCTTGCCCAACAGGTTCGCGGCCGGAACCCTCACCCCCTCGAATCGAAGATCAGTGGTCCGGACCAGACGGAATCCGAGCCGGTTGCGCCTGTTTTCAACCAAAAGGCCGTCACGGTCTGCTTCCACCAAGAGCATGCCGATTTCCGGCGAATCGCTTGGCAATTTCATCCGGCAGAGCACACAGTAGAAACCTGCCGCGCCACCGTTGAGAACTTCCGCCTTGCGGCCATGGATGACCCAATGGTCGCAGTCCTTTAAGGCCGCCGTCTCTATTCCAGCCAGGTCGTAGCCCGGTCCGTATTCCATGAAGGCTGCACCGGAGAGCATTTCCCCTTTCGCAATGTTTGGAAGCAAAGCGCTTCTCAGTTCATGAGAGCCGAAATGAAGTACGCATTCAGAGCCGAAACCGGAGAACATCAGCGCAATGCCGATGGATGCTTCCTGTTCGCAAAATGCTTCGGCCACAAGCACATTTTCAAGCATGCCGAGTCCGGCCCCGGCATATGCCTCCGGCCAATGAATACCTATAAATCCTAGCTCGGCTGCCTTGCGTCGAATCTTTTCCGGCAAGGAGCCGTTTTTCTCCATCTCCAGGACAAGGTCTTTGTTAAACGCTCTCCTGGCAAACTCCCTTGCCGCCTTTTGAATATCTTTTTGGGATTGGGTGATCTGAAATACCATCGTAGCCCCTTTGCCTTTATCGGACAGGTTCCAGCGGGTTCAGGATCGCTTTGCGGCATCAACAATGTAAAACTTACTTACACGGAGGACCCAAAAATCCATTTTTGAGGATGTCCCCTGTAGCAAACTATGCCGATTTTGTGGTGATACCTTGAAAAATCAAAGTGCTGAGCTGCTCTGCTGCAGAATCGACTGGAATATCGTCTCCGAAAATCACCGGCGCCAGGCAAAAATGTTCGATGCCCCCCAGGATCAGATTGCGGATTTGCACCGCAGGGATGTCGCTTCGAATCTGACCCTCTTCAATCCCCTCCTGGATAATATCGATGATCATTTTGCCGTAAATCTTCACCAATCGATAAGTTTCGCTTTCAAAATAGCCCGGAAAACTTCTCGCTTCCAGCAGGAGTATTTTGGCAAATACCCGGTTGTTGTCGTACACACTGATATGCGCTTGAATAAGAAGCCTAAGCTTGTTTATTGCACCGCGGGTTTTTTGCAGGTCATGTTGCACTTGATTCATAAATTCGAGCAGGTAATCGTGAAGCACCTGATGCAGAAGCCCGCGCTTATCCTTAAAATAACGGTAAATCAATGCTTCGTTGGCGCTTGCCGTCCTGGAAATCTCTGCCGTGGTGATAGAATTGAAGTCCTTGCCCTGAAGGAGCAGGGCCATGGCTTTGGCCAGTCGTTTCTTGGCCGGGGCTGAAGACGCCTTGCCGTGTGTCTGGATGTAAAACTGATCGTTTTCCAATCGACTCATGACGTGCAAGTAACACTTACTTTGTTTGGGTGTCAAGGCATTATGTGCGTGATTTTAGCCTCACTGATCTCCCGCATTATCCTCCGGGAATTCAATATCCCACATTTGCCTATACGGGCTTTCGGCATCTGCCGCCGATCTGCTGAAAGGACATGCGGCCCCTGCAGGCAGGCTTCAAGCGGTCGTGGAGTGTTGACCAAAGTTTCGAAAGGTCATATAGCCTTCTGATCTTTTGGTAATCCACCCATGCCAATAGGGAGTTGACTTCAAGAAGCCTATACAGGGAGTATCCGCATGGAAGTTTTGACTGAAAAAAAAGGCCGTGTATGGACAGTGATCATCAATCGGCCCGCTGTGAAAAATGCAGTGGATGCGCATACGGCAAGGCAATTGGCCGAGTCCTTTCGGCAGTTTGAAAACGATGACCGCGCTGATGTGGCAGTTCTTTATGGGGCCGGGGGAACATTTTGCGCCGGCGCTGACCTGAGGGCTTTTGCGGCTGAAGCGGCGCAAGAGGCCATGCGCCTGAACCGAGACATGACCAAGGACGGTCCCATGGGGCCGTCCAGAATGCAGTTGTCCAAACCGGTGATCGCGGCTATTGCGGGATACGCAGTGGCCGGCGGCCTGGAACTGGCCTGCTGGTGCGACATCCGGGTGGTGGAACAAAGTTCTGTATTCGGCGTATATTGCCGACGGTTCGGAGTCCCCCTGATCGACGGCGGCACGCAGCGGCTGCCGCGGCTGATCGGCATGAGCCGGGCGATGGACATGATCCTTACCGGCAGGCCCGTCCATGCGCAGGAAGCCTTGCAAATGGGATTGGCAAATTACATCGTCGCTGACGGCAGTGCCCGAAGCGAGGCGGAAAGACTGGCGCACCAACTGACCGAACTTCCCCAAAAATGCATGAAAAGCGATCGGCAGGCGGTATATGGCGGATTCGATCTGCCGTTCGCGCAGGCCATGGCCCTGGAATTTGAGCTCGGCATGCAGGTCGTGGAAAGCGGAGAATCGCATGCAGGGGCTCGGCGATTTACAATGGGCGGGCACAAAATCAAACCCGAATGATCCCTTTGAGCATGTACGGCATATCGAACCCGGTTGCCCGCAGTCAAGCCGAAACAAATGAGAGCTAGTGCATGAAAAGAAGTGAATGACAATGTCCAGGGCAAGCTCGGTATGCGACGACAGCCCTGTTCAAAATGCTGCATTTTAGAACGCTTTATTACCAAATTTCAAAGCACCCGCTTCGAATCACCTCTTTTTTTTTAACCTCCGGAACCGTGTACCAGAAAACTGTTTGGGGTTTAGCTTCCGCAAAGCCCAGAGCGGTTATTCGCAGGCATGGTGAAACGCTCAAGCCGGTTTGCCAAAAGAATGCCTAAAAACACCCGTACGGATCATGGCCGCCTTTACGCTTCCCAGAATGACGGAATTCGGCACCTGATTTCAGCGCGACCGCGTTTGGAATCAAGTTAATCAATTGACAGCAAGGGAATTCATAAAATATCATCATCGAATAAAATGAATCCTATTGAGGAAAGCCTTGACACAAGAATAAAGTAAGTGTTACTTGCCTCCTTCAGGGCCTAACAGACCATGTACTCATAAAGGGTTTTATTCATGCCTTTGCATGCGGATGCGGATGTTGTGCTCAAGGCTTCCGAAATCACCCTTTCTTTCGGAATGATCAAAGTTCTCAACAAGGTTTCCTTTGATCTTCGCGGGCATGAAGTTTTGTCCATCATCGGTCCCAACGGTGCCGGCAAAACCAGCCTCATGAACTGCCTTTCAGGGTTTTACCGGCCGCAAGCCGGACGAGTGGAATTCCGGGCCAATGACATTACTGCAATGCCAATCCATCGTCGCGCGGACCTGGGAATCGGCAGGACATTTCAGGGCATACAATTGTTTCCTCATATGACCGTGCTGGATAATTTAATGGCCGGTCGCCACGTTCATATGCGTACCAACTTTCTGCAATCATTTTTGTACTGGCCCTGGGTGCAGCGGGAAGAGGTGGCTCACCGCAAAGTTGTCGAGGAGATCATCGACTTTCTGGAATTGGAGTTTATCCGCGACAGCATCGTCGGTGAACTTGGGTATGGGTTGAGAAAACGGGTGGATCTGGGACGTGCCCTGGCACTGGAACCCAGCATATTGATCATGGATGAACCTATGGCGGGGATGAACGTCGAGGAAAAGGAGGATATGGCGCGGTTTATCCTCGATATCCAGGAATATCGCAAGATCCCCATCATTCTGGTTGAACACGACATGGAAGTGGTCATGGACATTTCCAGCCGGGTGGCTGTGCTGGAGTGGGGCCATATGATTGCCGATGGTGAGCCAGGCGCGATTCGCGACAACCCGAGAGTCATCCAGGCCTACCTGGGTGAGGAATAAAACTGCATCCCCATTTCCCGTAAAGGGGACAAGCGGAAGGGAAGCCTCTTGAGGTCAGATGAATTCAAGATTTGTGCGTGCGACACCATCCCCAAATGTCTCAGGCAAGGGGCGGCACGCTGGGGCGATAGGGTCTATATGCGCCAGAAGAACCTTGGCATCTGGCAACGCTATTCTTGGGATGACGTCTATGGTCAGGTCCGGGACCTATCGATGGGCCTGGTGAAATTGGGACTTAAACGGGGGGAAACCGTCGCCGTCATCGGCGAAAACACGCCAGAGCTTTTCTGGGCGGATTTCGGAATTCTCTGTGCGGGCGGCAAAGTGGTGTGCCTTTACCCGGACATGACGCCGGATGAGATGCTCTATATCCTGCGGCACGCCGAAGCTGTCTTTCTGGTTGCCGAGGACCAGGAGCAGGTGGATAAATACCTGGAAATCGGCGACCAAGTGCCCGGTATACGCAAAATCGTCTATTGGAACGGCCGCGGCATGTGGCAGTACCAAGACGATTTCCTGATGACGTACAAGGACCTCCAGAAACTTGGCCGCCAGCACCATGCCGACAACCCTTCCCAGTTCGAAGAAAACATCGATGCGGGTCTACCCACGGAGATCGCCGTCCTCAGCTACACCTCGGGTACTACCGGAACCCCTAAAGGCGTCGTGTTGACCCATAACTATCTGCTCGACAACGCCTTCCGGGTGTTGCAGGCCAATCACTTCGAACCTTTCACCCAATATCTTTCCTATCTATCACCGGCATGGGTTACCGAGCATTTTTTTGTTGCAATAGGGCTGCTGCTTCCTCTTGTCTACAACTTCCCGGAAGAGCCCGAAACCGTCCTGGCCAACATCCGTGAAATCGGAGCCGAAGCGCTGGTTTTCGGACCCAGACAGTGGGAGAGTCTGGCAGCCACGGTCCAATTCAAAATGAACGGAGCCGGTACCTTGAGGCGCTGGGTTTATGATTTCGGACTTAAAATCGGAATGAAAATCGCCCGTGAGCGCACCGTCGGGGAGCGGGCCGGCTGGGGATGGCATCTCCTGTACCCGATAGCGGAGCAATTTGTTCTCGGCCCCATCCGGGATAACCTGGGCCTGGAAAAGACATATTTCGCACTCACCGGCGGTGCGCCGGCCGCCCCTGAAATATTTAATTTCTTCCATGCCCTGGGAATCAAACTGCGCAACATTTACGGCAGCACCGAGATGGGGCTCTATACGCAGCACATGGGAGATCGATTCGATCCTGCCACAATGGGCCGATGGTATACGGTGCCCGAGGAAATCGGGCCGCCGCTGGAATGGCGTATCGACGATGACGGCGGGCTGCTGATACGCGGTGGCTCCGGGTTTTCCGGATACTACAAAGAACCCGAAGCAACCTGCAATGCGCTGAAAGAAGGATGGTTTATCACTGGCGATGCCATCCGCATGCTCGAAAACGGTGAACTGGTTTTTCTGGATCGGGTCAAAGATCTCAAACGACTGTCCTCCGGGCACCCGTTTCCCCCGCAATACATTGAGACGCGCTTGCGTTTCAGTCCTTTCATCAAAGATGCCATGATCATCGGGGACGAAGAGAAAGACCATGTGGCCGCTTTTATCATTATCGACGCAGACAACGTCGGCCAGTGGGCCGAGAAGATAGGCATCACTTACGCATCGTTTACGGATTTATCGCAGAAAACGGAGGTCTGCACGCTCATCCGGAAAGAAATCGATCGCGTCAACAGGTTTCTCGATGAAGCTTCGCGTGTCAAGCGGTTCGTGAATCTATCCAAAGAGCTAGATCCGGACGAGTCCGAACTGACCCGGACGCGAAAGCTGCGCCGCGGGCTGCTGGAGAAACGCTACCGCAGTCTTATCGATGCTATTTATGCCGGTCAGGAAAGTTTCGAAATGGACATACCGGTAAAATACCGTGACGGGCGCAAAGGGGTGATGAAAAGCTTCACGCGCATCAGCACAATCGAAACGGTCACTGCCTGATATTGCAGACGATCGAACATAATAAACGAAAGATTCCCAGAACAACAGAAGCAGCCTCGATCCTGCCTTCTTACTCGATCCTGCCTTCTAAAGGTGGTCAGCTATGGAATACTTTTTTGTCGATCTGGCTCAATACACTTTGGAAGGCACACTCAAAGGCCTCCTCTATGCGGTGGTGGCGATCGCGTTTATTGTGATTTACCGTTCCGGACGGATATTGAATTTGGCCATTGGGGAGATTCTGATCTTCATGGCATATATTCTCTGGACGTTTTTTTCGCTCGCCGTTCTACCCTTCTGGATAGCTCTGACAGCATCGTTTCTTGCCGCCGTCATACTGGGTCTACTCGTGGAGCGCACCATATTCAGGCCTTTGATAGGTCAGCCGATATGGGCAATTATCATGGTCAATATCGGACTGATGATACTGATCCAGGGGATCGTACAGGTTGCCTGGGGCGGCACGGAAAGGCCTTTTCCAAAAATCTTTTCTGAAGAACCGGTGAAAATCGGTCCTCTAATCTTCACCAATTCCATATTCTGGGGCGGATTGTTGAGCCTGGCGATTGTGGCCGCGCTGACGATCATTTTCAGCCGCACACGTTGGGGGCTCAAGCTGACGGCGGTTGCCGAAGAACACATCGTTGCGCAGGCGATGGGCATTTCGGTCCAGAAATCAATCGCGATCGCCTGGATTATCGGATGCCTGCTGGCGACATTCGCCGCCATCGTGTTTTTAAATGGCGGGACCTTGACCTTTGCTGCGGCGGCTATCGGGCTGCATGCCCTTCCGGTGGTATTGCTGGCGGGGCTCGAATCGATTCCCGGGGCGGTCGTCGCCGGCATCATTGTGGGGGTAGGAGAATCATGGGCGGCCGCTTACCTGGATCCCTACACGGCGGGGGCCATGTCCCAGGCTTTTCCGTATCTTTTGATGCTGCTGGTCCTTCTTATTCGACCGCAGGGGCTTTTTGGCTGGAAGATCATTGAGAGGGTCTGATTTATGGCGCTTTTACCTTGCGGCGTGCACTTTGAATCCTATCAAAAAGAAATGGCGTACATTCATACCCGGAAGCAATGGGTGTGTTTGCTGCTTTTTATTCTACTGCTTTTTCTGTTGCCCCTGATGGTCAGCGTTCGTTTCGTGGCCATGTTCAACATGGCCGCGATGATATCCATTGCTGTGGTAGGGCTTCAGATCACAACCGGTTATGCCGGCCTGATCAATTTAGGCCAGTCTGCGTTCATGGGGATGGGGGCTTTTGTTTGTGGTTCGCTGGCAGTCAACTTCAATCTGCCGTTCTGGATCACCATACCTGCCGGCGGTCTGGGAGGTGCAATTCTGGGTGCCATCTTCGGCATTCCTGCACTTCGCATAAAAGGATTCTACCTCGCCATGACAACCATTGCGGCTCAAGTTATTTTCCCGCTGATCATCATGCACATGCCCAGATCCTGGTTCGGCGGTGCAATAGGGCTGAACCTGGAGCCGGCGCGACTGGGAAGCATCACTTTCAACACCGATGTATCGCTCTATTACCTGGTTTTAACAACTGCAGTAGTAATGATTTTCTTTGCCTTCAACCTGGTGCGCGGCAGAACAGGCAGAGCCTTTGTGGCCATTCGCGACAACGACATCGCCGCCGAAATCATGGGGGTGAACATTTTCTTTTACAAAACCCTGGCTTTCGCCATCGGAGCCATGTACGCCGGCGTGGCCGGAGGATTATGGGCATATTATCTCAGATTTGTAGGCGCTGATCAGTTTACGCTCTATTTCTCCGTCTGGTACATGGGCATGCTGATCGTCGGCGGTCTGGGCAGCATTTTAGGTGCCATCCTGGGCACCATCTTCATTCGTATGCTGCTGGAAACCATCACCTACCTGGCACCTGTGCTCGTGGAGTTCTTTCCGCAGGTGGGAGGCGGGATCTGGTTTGCCGGAATGAACATTATTTTGGGCGGGGCCATCATCATTTTTCTCATTTACGAACCCAGAGGGCTGTACAACCGGTGGCGAATTGCCAAGACCAGTTTCCGCATCTGGCCTTTTCCACATATGTAACGACGTGCCTAACGGCGCCTGGATTTCAAAAGGGGCGTGTTGTCTGATCCCCATTTCTTTCAACAGAGCTGCGGATTACAGGCAAAAAATAACCACATAAGTGAAAGGAGAGCAACATGGGCAAATACGGTCGGCGCATTTGTTTTTTGCTGGGGCTTCTGCTGGCTTTGGGTATGTGGGTTCAGCCCATTGCGGCAGCCGAGTACATGGTCACCATTTCTGTTGATTACACAGGACCTTACGCAGTAATCATGCCGCCCTTCGAAACGACCCGCAAGGCGTTCTTTGCCTGGTGGAACGAAACCAAAGGCAAGGAGTTGGGCGTGCAGGTCAAGACCAAGGACTACGATATGCGCTACGACCCCAGCGTCGTGGCCAGCACATGGCCGGGTATTCTTACCGGTGACCGCCCCATTGCGCACATGGGGTTAGGAGGGCCCGATGTGGCTGCGCTGATGAAGCGGCTTCCGGAGGACAAGGTGCCGCTGATCATGTCCACTGCAACCTATGGGTTTATCTGGCTGCCGAATACATGGGTGTTTCAGCCTCGTCCGACCTATGCGCACGAAGCAGCCGGATTCTTCAACTGGGTTCATATGAACATGATCAAGGACAGGCCAATACGGATCGCCGGGATCAATTCCAAAGTGTCGCCGGCATACGTCGACATGATCGACGGTATCGAATCCTTCTGCAAGGCCACCCCCTGGGCCGAGTATGTCGGAACAGAGTGGATTCAGATGAAACCGGTTTCGCTGACCAGCGAGGTCAGGCGTCTGTCGCGCTTGAAACCGGACTTTATCTGGATTTCCACCAACACCACGCATGTGATCGGTGCGATCAAAGCTCAAAAAGAGTTGGGTATTCACATTCCCATTCTCGCTGCGACCCACAACGGCGTTCAGATGTCAGCCACGGCTGCCAAGGATCTCAGCCTGCTGGAAGGCCATTACGATTCCGGTGCCGTGGACCCCGGCCTCAATCCGAATGTGCCGGGAGCCAAGATCTACGCTGAATACTGTCAGAAGCTCGGTTTGGAAAACAATTGGAACTTGGTTGGCGTGCAGGCGGCCATCATGCAGCTGATGACCCTCAGGGCTATCGAACGAGCGGCCGCTATGGTGGGACCGGATAAAATCACGGGTGAGGCTGTCTACAACGCCATGTTCGCCAAGCCGTTTACGGAAGCGGACCTGCTGGGTCTTGCGCCGGATTTGACTTTTGACAAAGAGGCGCCTTTTTCGACCAAAAATCTGAAAATAAAAGCCACTACCGTCAAGAACGGCAAGCAAGAGATGGTCGGCCAGGACTGGATAGCTGTACCTGATATTCCCAAATGGGTTGAGAAAAAGTAAGGTGCTGCAGCGACCCTGGCTATTCAGGAGGGGCATTGATGCTGGAACTTGTCAATGTGGAAATGATCTACAATAAAGTCATACTGGTTCTGAAAGGGGTTTCTCTGCAAGTTCCAGAGGGAGGTATCGTTGCTCTCCTGGGGGCAAACGGCGCCGGCAAGAGCACCACGCTGAAATGCATCTCCGGCCTTGAACACACCGAAGAAGGGGAGGTCACCCGCGGGCAGATTTTATTTAATGGCCGTCCTATAGAAAAGATGGACCCCACGGATATCGTCCGGCTCGGCATCGTTCAAGTGGTGGAGGGCCGCAAGGTCCTCCAGCACTTGACTGTCGAGCAGAATCTTCTGGTCGGTTCCCACCTCAGATCCGATAAGGCCGCTGTCAAGAAAGACATAGAACTCGCTTACAACTATTTCCCGACCTTGATGAAGTTGCGAAACAGAGCTTCAGGATATCTATCCGGCGGCGAACAGCAAATGCTGGTGGTTGCCCGCGCCTTAATGGCCCGTCCCAAACTGATGATACTGGACGAACCCTCCCTTGGTTTGTCCCCGTTGTTGGTAAAAGAGATCTTCCGGGTGCTGAAGGAATTGCATGACAAGGAAGGCATCACGCTGCTTCTGGTGGAACAAAATGTCAAGCTCGCGCTCTCGATTGCGCAACACGCTTACATTATGGAAAACGGCCGGATCGTTCTGGAAGGAAGCTCCGAGAAACTGTTGCAAAATGAAGACATCAAGGAATTTTATCTTGGATTGAACTTGTCTGGAGGGCGGAAAAGCTACCGCAATGTCAAACATTATAAGCGCCGCAAGCGCTGGCTGGGTTAGACTCCTGCTTGCCGATCGTGAGGAGCCAATGAATGGATTTTGATCTCACCTCGGAACAATCAATGATTCGCAAGGAGGTGCGCCGTTTCGCCCAAAAGGAGATCGCTCCGCAGGCAGAAGAAATGGAGCGTACCGGAGAATATCCCTATGAAATCATCAAAAAAATGGCAGGACTTGGCCTCATGGGCATCCCGTTCCCGGAAGCCTATGGCGGCATGGGCGGTAGCTGGGTTGCCATGCACCTGTGTATCGAAGAGGTTTCCCGTGTTGATGGTGCCTTAGGCGGTCTTCTCGATGTAACCACCAGTGTGGTAGGCCAGGAAATCGCCGTTTTCGGCACGGAAAAACAGAAGAAGAAGTGGCTCGTTCCCATAGCCCAAGGAAAGGAAATAGGGGCATTTGGATTGACGGAACCGAACTCGGGCTCCGACGCTGGCGCTCTGCAAACCACTGCGGAATTAAAGGGTGGTGAATGGGTACTCAACGGCACAAAACAATTTATAACCAATATCGGCCTTGATTGTGCTTCCATGATTATAGTGGCGGCTCGTGTCAAGGGCGGAGACAACGCCGATACGATATCGACTTTTATTGTACCAAAGAATGCTCCAGGGTTCAGGTTAGGGGAAAGATACAGGAAAATCGCATGGCATAGCTCGGCCACCCATGAAGTGGTTCTATCCGATTGCCGCGTGCCGAAAGAAAATCTGCTTGGGGATCCCCAACGTGGTTTTGCCCAGCACCTGGCAGTGCTGGAAACCGGGCGAATCAGCATTGCCGCAATCGCCGTGGGTGTAGCCCAAGCCTGCCTGGACGAAGCGCTGAAACACGCTCGAGATAGAAAGCAGTTCGGGCGCCCTATTTTCGATTTTCAGGCAATCCAGTTCAAGCTTGCTGATATGGCCGTATCTATTGAACTGGCTAGAAATCAGTACCTTAAGGCAGCATGGTTGAAGGACCAGGGGCGGCCGCATGCGTTCGAGGCATCGGCCGCCAAGCTTTATGCATCGGAAATGGCGGAAAAGGTGGCCAGTGACGCGCTTGAGATTCACGGGGGATATGGCCTGATGGAAGAGTACCCTGTTGCTCGTTACTATAAGGGGGTAAAGATCCTTCAGATTGTCGAAGGCACATCGGAGGTCCAGCGTCTGATCATCGGAAGAATTCTCGCAAGCCAGGCAAAAAAACAGGGATTTTAGTTCAGTCAGCAGCGCCCAGGACACTTCCTCTGATCCCCTGGCGTTGCAAGCCAATATCTGCGGTGCCAGGAAAGTTTGCGAAACGGCCGGGGTCGACCCGCAGAAGGATATTGATTTGGTAGAGATGCACGACGCATTCTCCGGAGAAGAGTTGGCGGCCTATGAAATGCTGGGACTTTGCAGGCCGGGCGAAGGGGTTTCGCTTGCGCGTTCCGGTGCTGTAGAATTGGGGGGTCGCTGCCCCGTCAATCCCAGCGGTGGTTTGCTATCAATGGGACATCCTTTGGGCGCATCCGGTGTTCGCGTAGTCATCGACGTTGCAAGGCAGCTTTGGGGGGAAGCGGGTAAAAATCAGGTAGAGGGGGCAAAAGTCGGGATGGCTCAAATGCTGGGGGGTGTTCTTGCAGGCATAGAATCTCCGGTAGTTGCCGGTATTCACATACTGGTAAAATAAATCGGGTCGTTATCAGTCATAATTTGCACTAGGGTTCTAACTGCCGCTCCCGTAGCCGCTTGAATCTGGCTAATTGCCTGACGCACTGCAGCGGTTCGGGCATTGCGGTAGGCTTCACCAAAATTTTCAATCCACCTTATGGCTTCTACATCGTTTATCGTCCCCAGATACCGCTGAGTGGTTGATAGGTTCGTGTGCCGCAGGATGATCTTGCTCACGAGCTCGATCGGAACTTCGGATCGACTTGCATAGGTGGCCGAATGTCGACGCAGATCGTGCGGTCTGAGATGGATGCCCACAATTTTTCATGCCTTTAGCACCATCGCCCGGGCTGCTTCATAGTGATCACCTGCTCGGGGACTCCCGCCTAAAAGCAAATAAAGTAAATCGGATCAATTTCGCAAGGTTGCTTATCTCACATCGCATGTTTAGGATTGCTAATAATGCCATGCAGACGGCGCTTCGGGGAACCAAATGGCGAACTGAAGCGACAAAAAGGTATAAAAGGGCCACCATGAGGACTGCAGGGAACAACGATGCACGTATGGTAAAAACAGGAATTACGGGACTGGATGAAATTCTCAAAGGGGGGCTGGCTCGGGGTTCTATTCACCTCGTGGAGGGCCGATCAGGGACCGGCAAGACCACCTTGGGCCTGCAGTTCAGCCTGGAAGGGATGCAGGACGCAGAAAAGGTGCTGTATTTCACGCTTTCGGAAACACGGCAGGAGCTGGAGAGGGTCGCTCGCTCGCATGGATGGCAGATCGATGGTTTGCATATATTGGAAGTTGGATCTAATAAAGAGCAAGCATCCAGCATGTTTCATCCCTCCGAGGTGGAGCTGGGCCAGGCAATCGGGCGCCTCCAGGACGAAGTGGCCAAGGTGAAGCCCGCACGGGTTGTCCTGGACTCGCTTTCCGAATTTCGCATTTTGGGACAGAATTCCATCCGCTATCGTCGAGAGCTTATGAACCTCAAGCGTTTTCTTGGTTCCCAGGAGTGCACAGTGTTGATGCTGGATATCAGTTCCAGAGATGATGAAGGTGCCCGGGAATTGATGGACGGTGTAATTGATTTGGAAGCATCGGCTCCTGACTACGGAACAGATCGACGGAGGCTAAGGGTTCTAAAAATGCGAGGCAAATCCTACGTGGGCGGTTTCCATGATTTCATCATCCATACCGGTGGCATTCAGGTGTTTCCCCGGCTGATAGCGGCCGAGCATCGGCAGGAGCATACCGTCGATATTCTGCACAGCGGCCTGCGCGGGCTGGATGAGCTTTTAGGGGGCGGGATCCGCACCGGAAGCAGCACACAGCTGGTGGGTCCGGCCGGTACGGGCAAATCCAGTATCGCCATGCTGTTTGCCCAAAGCGCGCTTTCGCGTGGTGCGGCAGCGCTTTACTTCACTTTCGAAGAGCGGCCCGAGCAGCTCCTCGCCCGGGCCAAAGGACTGAAGATAGACTTGCAGACCGGCTTGGAGAAAGGACTGCTGCTTTTGCAGCAGGTCGATCCGGCCGAGCTGTCGCCAGGCCATTTCGCTCAAATAATCCGGCAGCAAGTCGAGAGCAGAGAAACGGGAGTGGTTGTGATCGACAGCCTCAACGGATACATGCATTCCCTACGGGGTGCATCTTTGACCATGCAGCTGCACGAGCTTCTTACCTATCTCAGTCAAAACGGGGTCTCGACATTTCTGGTCATGGGGCAAACCGGAATGGGCCTGAATTGGGAAACGCCGGCGGATACCAGTTATTTGGCCGACGCGGTGCTGCTGTTCAGATTTTTCGAAGTGAAGGGGGAGGTCCGCCGGGCGCTTTTGGTTCTCAAGCAGCGAAGCGGCACTCACGAGCACACCATCCGGGAACTGCGTTTGGTGCCCGGGGGCATCACAATCAGTGAACCGCTTCGGCAATTTCAGGGTCTGATCCAGGGTTCTCCAGTCTCTTCAGGGGTGTCCGACCGAATTGACAAAGGGGCCCAATAAATGAGCCATTCTTTTAACACACTCCCTCTGCGGCGCGTGCTGATGTGCGTACCGGCTGCAACAGATGCGGCGGTCATCAAGAACCTTTTGGCATCCATCGAGGTTCATGGGTTTAGCTTTGATATCGAGGATCTGTCGCGACAGCAACTCGGGGATGCCGATGCGATCCTTATCAGCGAAGAGATGCTGGACGAGGGAAAACTTGAACTCCTGATTGAAACGCTGCACCGTCAGCCGGAGTGGTCGGATGTGCCGGTGATCCTTGTCAGTGCGGGTGGTACTGAATCGCCGGTTGCCAATCAGGCCATGCAAACGTTGACCAATGTGATGCTGCTGGATCGTCCCGTGCGCATGGCTACGCTGTTGAGCACCCTCAAGACAGCCTTGCGCTCACGCAGCCGTCAGCTCCATGTACGAAAAGTGCTGGCGGATCGAAAGAATATGGCCGAAGCGCTCCGAGAAAGCCAGGCGCAATTGACGGCCATTTTAGAGCAGCTTCCCGTAGGTGTGGGCGTGCTCGACCCCAACGGCCGGTTCGTTCTAAGCAATTCGGTCATGAGAGATCACGTGTTGGGGGATAAAATGCCATCGCGCAATCCGAAGCAGATGGACAAGCGGGAATCCTTGGATGCCGAAGGTCAGCCGATCCCACCCGATCAATGGCCCGGCGCACGCGCCCTGCGCGGCGAATCGGTATTGCCAGGTATGGAATTTCGATACATCGGCGACAACGGACAGGAGCATTGGAAACTCATATCAGCGGTGCCATTCCGGGCGAACGGTAAAATCATCGGCGCAATTTCAGTGGCACAGGACATCACTGAACGCAAGCGTTCCCAGCATGCCCTGCAGGAGCTCACGGCGACATTGGAGCAGCGGGTGGCCGAGCGCACCAAACTGCTCGAAGCACGAACAAATCAGCTTCAAACATTGGCGGTGGAGCTGATCGAAGCCGAGGAACGCGAGCGGCGGCGCATTTCAGAGTTGCTGCATGATGATCTGCAGCAAGTGTTGGCCGGCGCCCGCCTCACGCTGCAATCCATTCGCGAGGACTTGCCATCCGTACCTGAATTGTTGGATGTCGAAATGCTTCTGGAGGAGTCGATCGATAAGTCCCGGCGCCTATCGCATGAATTGAGCCCCGCCGTGCTGCACCATTCCGGTTTGATCCCCGCTCTGGAGTGGCTGGGACGGCACATGCACGAGCAGTTCGGCCTGCAGGTTCTGCTGGACGCCGATGTGCATAGTGTGTATGTGGAGAGCACCCCCTTGAAGGTGTTTCTCTTCCGCGCAGCCCAAGAGCTTCTATTCAACATCGTCAAGCATGCCGGTGTAAAAAGCGCCCATGTAATCCTGTCCATTCTCAATGAGGGGCTTGTCCTTACGGTCAGTGATAAAGGTTGTGGAATCGATCCCAGGCTGAACTCCCCTTCCGCAGTGGCCGGCTTGGGGCTTCCGAGTCTTCGGGAGCGCGCAAACTCCATTGGGGGATGTCTCGCCATCGAGAGTTCACCAGGAAAGGGCACCCGCATCTCCTTAACTGTTCCAGCCAAACTGGAGAGCACCGGAGCCATGCCGGTGGCTCAAGCAGAGATCGTCTGCGACCCTGTTGTTCCAGCTCTATCTCCGCGCAGTAAAGACGAAAAGATCATACGGGTGCTGTTTGCCGACGACCACAAGGTGATGCGCCAGGGTCTGATCCGCATAATTACCAATCAGCCTGACATCCAGTTGGCCGGAGAGGCTGCCAACGGGCGGGAAGCCATCGAACTGGCGCACCAGTTCAGACCGGATGTCATCGTCATGGACATTGGTATGCCGGAAATGGATGGCATTGAAGCCACGCGACGCATCAAAGCCGAGCTGCCTGATGTACGAGTGATCGCCCTATCGATGTTTGAAGACGATCAGGCTGCTCGGAGCATGCGTGATGCCGGGGCCGAAGCGTTCGTGAGCAAGACAGCGTCTGCGGCTGAACTTTTAAAGGCAATCTATGGTCAGTGAGTTGTGATTAGGTCGAATCACACGGCCGCCATCCAGCATTTACTTCTTCCCCGGGGCCATCAATACCTCCGGGTTCAATATCCAGTGCGGGTCAACGGTTTGCTTGATGCGGCGCATTATTTGGCCCATCAACGCGGGCTGTGATTTTTCATACCAGGGCCGGTGAACCCGGCCCACCGCATGGTGATGCGTGATGGTCCCGCCGCCGGCGATGATCGCATCCGAGGCTGCTTTTTTGATCGCATCCCATTGATCGATCTCCGCGCCGCGCCGCCCCGGAGCCACAACGGTGTAGTAGATCACCGGGCCGTCCGGGTAGACATGGGTAAAGCGCCACATGAGCAGCCCATTGCCGCAGACGGCTGTCAATGCGGCCCGGGTGCCGGCTTGCACGCGCGCATGAAAATCATCCAGCCGATCCCATGTAATGGCGGTTTCAAAGGTTTCGGTGATAATGCCGGAACGGGCCAGCACATCCCTCATATACGGGGCCCGGAGAAAATTGGTCTTCCATGTGCGGCCCGCATCCGCCTGGACCCCCTGGCCGGTCTGTGAGGCGAGAGCGTCTGTTTCATCCCAGATGCCTGCGTGGGCGCGGCAGATTTCAAGCGCCCGGCGCAGCTTGGTTTCCTGCGGATGATCATGTGATTCAAAACCCAGCAGCAAAACCGCGTGGCTCCCGTCGCCAATGCCCATGGAAAAAGATTCCAGCGGGGATATCAGCCGGCAGTTGGCCGGGTAAAGACCCGACTGGCTGATAAGGCGAACGGCTTCCATCGCGCCTTTTTCGTTCTTGAAGCTTACTGATGCGGAGGCGCGCAGGGTGGGAATGGTCTGAAGGCGCATGACGGCTTCGGTAATGATGCCGAAAATTCCTTCCGACCCGATTATCAGGCGGTTGGCATCCGGCCCGTCACCCGTTCCCGGAAGCTCACGGGTTTCCAATAGGCCGCCCGGACTGAGAATACGAAGGGCTTCCACGAACTCGTCGATATGCGTATAGAGCGTGGCAAAGTGGCCGCCCGCCCGGGTGGCAATCCAGCCGCCCAGAGTTGAAAACTCGAAGCTTTGCGGGTAGTGCCGCAAGGTCAGACCATATTGCTTAAGCCCCGCTTCCAGTGCCGGGCCGTAAATGCCCGCCTGGATGCGGGCGGTGCGCGCTACGGGATTGACGGAAAGGATCTTGTCGAAACGGCGCATGTCGCAGGATATGGAACCCTGATAATGGTCCGATGCGGGCGGTTCCACGCCTCCCACCACGCTTGATCCGCCGCCGTACGGCACCAAGGCGATGGATCGGGAGACACAGAAATCCATCAAATCCCGGATATCCTGCTCGGTTACAGGATAGGCCACGTAGTCGGGAGGATTGTCAAACTGCCGGTAAATGGCCCGCAGCACATCGCGCAGGGCCTTTCCATATGTATGCCCGGCACGGTCGTAAGGCGCAGCGGTGCAAAATTCCGTCAACCGGCCGGAAAGGGTAAACCGGGGGGAACGAAGGTTGATTTCTTCTATGCGCGGCGGCGGCAACTCCTTACGACCGCTCAATTCGAATATCGACATCACCATCTATTTGAACTGCTCGACAAATCGCTCGGGCAGAGCTTCATCCGCATTACCCCAACCCCAGAAATTTCGCCTTTGGCTTTCCCTTGCCGTTTCCATATAGCCCTCTTTGGTTTGACAGCCCCTACAACGGCTTTATCATTCTTCTGTCATCTGAACACAATTATTGTGGAATTACCGTGCAGTTATCGTACAACACACATCCGGAAACTTATGCCTGATCAAGACAAACCCCGACGACCTGAACGCAACCGATTTGAAGACCTGCAAAAAAGCCAGTCTTATCTCCAGGCCGTTCTCAATAATGTTTTGGACGGCATCATCAGCATCAACGAAGAACGTATCGTGGAAACCTTCAACGCCGCGGCCGAGCGCATCTTCGGCTATACCGCAGCGGAAGTGATCGGGCGCAACGTGAAAATGCTGATGCCCGAACCATACCATAACGAGCACGATTCCTATGTGGAGAATTATTTGCGCACCGGCAAGGCCAAAATCATAGGCATCGGACGGGAGGTTCAGGGGCTTCGCAAGAACGGCCAGATTTTTCCACTTGAACTGGCTGTAAGCGAAACGCGCTGGAGCGGTGAACGCAGGTTCATCGGTATTTTGCGGGACATCACCGAGCGCAAGATCGCCGAGGAGGCTTTGCAGCGTTTGAATGAAACCCTGGAACAGCGGGTGACCGAGCGCACCAAGCTGGCGGAGGCGCGCGCAAGGCAACTTCAGAACCTGGCGGTGGAGTTGATCAAGGCCGAGGAGCGGGAGCGGCGCAGGATTTCAGAGTTGCTGCATGACGACCTGCAGCAGATGCTGGCCGCCACATTGATGCAGCTGCAGGCAGCGCCCCAAAACCTGTCATCCGTACCCGTGCTGGCAAACGCGCAGCGGCTTTTGGAGGAGTCCATCAATAAAGCGCGTGCCTTGTCGCACGAGCTGAGTCCTGCAGTGCTGCATCACTCAGGCATGGTCGCCGCCTTGGAGTGGCTGGCTCGCCATATGAAGGAGCGGTTCGGGTTGCAGGTCACGCTGGAGACTACCACAGAACAGATCATTCAAAGCGAGTCCGTGAAAATGTTCCTATTCCGCACCGTTCAGGAGCTTCTGTTCAATGTTGCCAAGCACGCCGAGGTTGAAGGCGCACTGCTCAAATATTTTTGTTCAGAGGGGCGCATCGGGATCACCGTAAGCGATCAGGGCAAAGGTTTCGACACCGACATCCTGAACAACTCCAACACCAAGCTGGGCCTGGGTCTGCTTAGCATCAGGGAGCGGGCCAGCTATATCGGGGGGAACATCACGATCGAAAGCTCCCCAGGGCAGGGCAGCCGATTCACTTTAACCGTTCCACTAAGCCTTATTAAAGCCGACGAGCCGTAACAGATGACGGCCAAACCGAGAACCGGACCGATTCATTTCCTCAAATGCAGGGAGAGTGTTTACCATGGAGACCTATAAAACCATCCTATTTACATCGAACTTATCTGAAAACAGCCGTTATGCCTTTATCCATGCCGCCCGATTGGCACGAGGTTTCGGTTCGAAAATCATTCTGCTGTATGTCATCGATGAGATGCCCCAGCAACTCCATTATAGGATATCGGCACTTTACGGTGAGGTCAGGTGGAAAGAGATGCTTGAAAGCCATGTGAAAGAGGCCAAGCGCACGCTGACCGGTAAAGTGTCTTCGAAGCAGTGGATTCAGGTGGCGCTGAATGCTTTTTGTGATGATGAGGGGATTTCCGCAGCCGAGCACGGAGTTGCCGAACCTGAAGTCATCATCAGTGAAGGTGATGTAGTTAAAACGATTTTAGAGCAAAGCGAGCTGAGCAATTGTGATTTAATCATCATGGGTGCCAGCAAAGGCCTCTTGAGCGGCACTTCTGTGGGGAACACCATAAAGTCGGTTCTGAAAGGCGCGAAAGTGCCTGTTATGGTGGTACCTCCGGCGCCGTCGCATTAAGTTTATTCGCGTCGGCCATTCTCACCAGTACGCGGTCCATGTTTTTGAGCTGCAACCCGGGCCAGTGAAATCTTCCTTGACACCCGAAGGGGTTCGTCTGAAAATCGGTTTGCCTTTTGGCTATGCTTGAACGAGGGCCAGCAGGCCTTTGGAAAAAGACCCTGTCGAGCCGCCATGTCCCGCCGCGGCGGGATTGCGCTGCTTTCGCCGACGGTCACATACCCTCGTGTATGCTGCGCTTGCGAAAGCGGCCTTGTCTGACGGCCTGATGGTTTCTCAACACCGGTTACACTGCAAACGGGAGGATGGCACGATGTTCAATCCTGAAAGATTGTTGGGCGGGTTGCTGCGCGGCGGAATGCGGCGCGGCGGTGGCAACTTGGGTTCCCTGGTTTCCGGGGGCGCTGCCCTGGGATTGCTGGGGGTGGCCATTGAGGCTGTAGAGCATTACATGAATAAGCCGAAAGGCGGGGCTGCCGGCGTGCCTCCGGCTCCGGCGGGTGGCGGTGTTTCAGGAACAGGGCCGCCTCCCGTACCGGGGCGTTCCATGGCGTCGCCGCCTCCGCCGCCTCCGGGTAGCACGGCCGCACAGGCTCCGGCCGCGGCCGGCGGGCAGGCCGGCGATGCGGTGTTGCTGATCAGGGCCATGATCGCCGCGGCCAACGCCGACGGCGCCATCGACGCCGAGGAGCGGACCGCCATCCTTGACCGGCTCAAGAGCGTTCAGTTGAGCCCGGAGGAGCATCAGTTCATCACTCAGGAACTGCTGGAACCCAAATCGATGAAGGAGATTGTGGCGGCCGCGCTTACGCCTGAACTGGCGCGCCAGGTTTATCTGGCCTCGCTGCTGGCCATTACAGTGGATACCGACGAAGAGCTCGACTATCTGCAAAATTTAGCCCGGCACCTGCGCCTGGATCAGGAGACATTGGAGGCGCTCCATCAACAGGCCGGCGTGTATGTGAGCTTCTGACAGGCTGCTGCAAAATGTTGCCTGAGACCGCCCTGCCGCTTTCTCAAATGCGCGCCACTGTGTATATGCCGCAGTAGAAAGCTGCGCCTTGCCCGACCTGATTCCTGTTTTTCATCAGTCCGTTGAAAGGAGATTTCAATGTCCCAATGGTTTTTGAGCTATGACGGCAATCAGATGGGTCCCCTGGACCAGGTCCAGGCCGCGGCCCACGCCCGCAACAATCCCAACGGCTTTGCCTGGCGCGAAGGTTTCGCCCAATGGCAGCCCATCAATACGGTCAACGAGCTGACCACGCCGGCGATCCATGCGCCCGTGCCCCCTCCGGCGGGCGCCTTGCGCCGTTCCGACGAGATCGATTTCAAGATCGTGGGCACCGAGATGCAATTCGTGGAGATCGAACTGGACCCCGGCGAGAGCGCCCTGGCCGAGGCCGGCGCCATGATGTATAAGGACAGCCGGGTGGAGATGCAAACCATCTTCGGCGATGGTTCCGGCAGCGGTGGGAGCAGTTTCATGGATAAACTGCTGGGGGCCGGCAAGCGGCTGCTCACCGGCGAGAGTCTTTTCATGACCGTCTTTACCAACAAGGGACATGGCAAGGCCCATGCGGCCTTCGGCGCCCCCTATCCGGGCAACATCATCCCCGTGCATTTGAAAGATATCGGCGGCACCTTGATCTGCCAGAAGGACAGCTTTTTGTGCGCTGCCAAGGGTGTTTCAATCGGCATTTTCTTCCAGCGCAAAATTCTTACCGGCTTGTTCGGCGGCGAAGGATTTATCATGCAGAAACTGGAGGGCGACGGCATGGTCTTCATGCACGCCGGCGGCACGGTGGTGGAGCGTATCCTGCAAGCCGGCGAAGTACTGCACGTGGACACCGGTTGCATCGTGGCCCTTGCGCCCAGTGTGAATTTCGACATCCAGCAAGCCGGCGGGATCAAGACGGCGCTGTTCGGCGGCGAGGGACTTTTCTTTGCCACCTTGCAGGGGCCCGGCAAGATATGGCTGCAATCGCTGCCCTTCTCGCGCTTGGCCGGCCGTATGCTCCAAGCCGCTCCCCAGCGCGGCGGCAGCAAGGGCGAGGGCTCGCTGCTTGGCTCGCTGGGCAACCTGCTGGACGGCGACAACTCGTGAGCCACGGGCGCTCCTTGTGGTTTGCCTATCGTTGCCAAGCGGTGCGCAGGGCTTATTTTCGAGTGAAAAGATGGGTGCGCAACAAAAATTCACCTCATCGCCAAGGAGGCGACCATGATCGCAGTTACAGGTGCTACCGGAAATATCGGTAGCAAACTTACCCGGATACTGCTGGACAAGGGAGAAAAAGTGCTTTGTATCGCCCGCCATGCAGACAAACTGATCCCTTTTACCGACCGCGGTGCCGGCGCGGTTGCCATATCTTTGGCCCAGACCGATCTGCTGGCCGAGGCATTTTACGGCGCCGAGGCGGTCTTTGCCATGATACCGCCAAATTATGCGGCGCCCGATTTTTTGGCTTACCAGGATATGATCGGAACCAGCCTGGTTGAGGCCATTGAGCAGTCGGGCGTGAAAAATGTGGTCAATCTGAGCAGCCTGGGCGCCGATCTGCCCGACAAGACCGGCCCCATCAAGGGCTTGCGTGCCCAGGAGCTGCGTTTGAACCGCTTAAAGGGTGTCAACGTCCTGCATCTGCAGCCAGCCTATTTCATGGAAAATTTGTTGGTCAATGCCGATCTGATCAAAACGCAGAACATCATGGGATCGGCTCTGCGGTCCGACCTGCAGATGCACATGGTCGCCACGCGGGACATAGCCGCAGTTGCCGCACAGCACCTGCAAAAGAGGGACTTTGCAGGCAAATCTGTTGTTCAGTTGCTCGGCCGGAGCGATCTGACCATGGATGAAGCGACCGCCATCATCGGTCGCAAGATCGACAAGCCGGACTTGAGGTATGTCCAATTTTCTTATGAAGATACGGAAAAAGCATTGGCCGGCATCGGTTTCAGCGCCGATGCGGTCAAGCTGTTCATCGAAATGAGCCGCGCCTTCAATGAAGGCCTGATCAAGGGAATTCGCACCAAGGAAAATACGACCGGAACCGCTTTTGAGGAATTTGCGCAGATTTTCCGGAGTCTGGCGGGCGGCCGATAAGCCGGTGCGCCTCATAGCAGGTTGGCGCAGTGCATGTAAACCTACCCGTTCATGTAATGCACAACGCCGATAACCCAACAGGCCGATGCCTGCCTGTTGGGTTAAATTTGATATCTGGTTTTGGAATTATTCAAGGATTTCCAGAACCGCACGTTTTCGGGCCTTGGTGGATACAGCATTGAGGATGGTGCGCATCGCCTGCGCGGTACGGCCGTCTTTGCCGATCACCTTGCCGATGTCCTCCTTGGCGACGTGCAGCTCCAGGACGGTCGTGTGGCTGCCTTCTACTTTGGAAACCGAGACATCCCCAGGTCGATCAACCAACTGCTGAGCGATAAAACTAATCAACTCGTTCATGTGCATTCTCCTCTTCAGGTTGTATGACTTTTCAGTAAGTGAACCGTGGACAAAACCGTTATCTTGGGAGAAGCTAACATGCCGGGTTTCAAGATGACATGGGGTGATAACCCCATTTGTGCTTCAAAATGACGGCAGGCTTTAACAAGACTTGGACAGGGACATCGCGCAAGGTACTGTATTGACATGTGTATTGACACCCGGGCAAGCACCTGACATACTCATCGGCGAAAATAAAGGTTCAATCCCACTTCCAATCTAATTCGATCAAGAACCAAACAAAAAGAAAGGGGGCAAGATGAGAAGACTCTTTATCTCGTTGGGCTTAACCTGCGCGATGGCGGCGCTGCTGCTGATGCCGGCGCTTTCCGCCCAAACCCAGGCGGCCGACAAAATCGGATGGATCGGCCCGGTGTACAAGGAGCTCTCCGATAGTCTTACCAAGGGGTTCAGCGCCTATTACAAGAAGACATACGGCAAGGATGTGGAGATCACATTTGTGCGCCCGGGCGGGTGGCCGGTGTGTCTGGACAAAGTCCGGGCCTGGGGGGATAAACCGGATGCGGACATTTTCCTGGGGGCGGGCGCGCCGGCGCACGAAGTCCTGAAGCAGGAAGGCCGCATCGTTACCTACCAACCCAAAGACTGGGACAAGGTCCCCCTGGACTGGCACGGCATGAAGGTCAAGGACAAGGATTATTACTGGACCTGTTTTTCCCCCTGGATCGTTACCAATCTTTACAACCAGAAAGTCCTCAAAATCCTCAAACTGCCTGCCCCCAAGACCTGGAAGGATCTGCTCGACCCCATCTACCGCGGCAGCGTGGTCACCACGTTGCCCTATGCGTCCGGCACCATGCATGAAATGTTGGAAATCATCCTGCAGAGCATGGGGGAGAAGGAGGGCTGGGCCTACCTCAGGCTTCTGGCGGCTCAATTCGACCGGTTTTCCACAGGCAGCACCGATACCACCCAGATGGTCAATCGCGGTGAAGTCCCCATCGGGCTGGCTCAGCCGCAGATGAATGCCATGGTGGCGCGCAGGGACGGCTATCCGGTCAGCGACCTTTTGCCGGACAAAACCATTCTGGTCCCTGAAGCCGTGGCCCTGCTGAAAAACGCGCCCAACGCCGAAATCGGCAAGATCTTCCTGGATTGGCTTTTCAGCCTGGAAGGCCAGAAGTATGTCCTGGAAGGCGGTTACTTCGCTGCCCGTACGGACATCAAATTCTCGGAGTGGCAGAAAGAGGGCGTGGCCATGGCGGAGCATGCCAAGGGCGCGCTGGGCGTGGACTCTTTCTGGGATCTGAAGGTCGGATTCATCGAATACGATCTGGATCTAGCCACCAAACGTTGGGATGAGGTCAACCGCATCTACGAATACGAAATCTACCGCAAGTGGAACGAACTCAAGAACAGCCTGATTTTCATTGAAGAGGTCGAAGGCGAAGTCGGCGCGGCCAAAACCCAGAAGATGAAGGCCGCCAAGGCTGAAGCCAAAATCAAGGAAGCACGCCGACTTTTCGAATACGACGGCAACTATGCCGCCGCCCGCCTGGCGGCGACCCAGGCCCGCGCGCTGCTGGCCAAACCGTGACCTGCATCCAGACGCGGGGCGATGGGACAGGGTCTGGTTGAGGCGGAAATACTTTAAATAAAGATTCGTGCCCGTGCACGTGTACGTTCGTAGGGCGGACAAAGCGGAGCGTGTCCGCCATATTCCGGGCAAATGGCGGACACGCTCCGCTTTATCCGCCCTACTTAACAAACCACCACCGGTTTGCATTCCCACGCTGGAGCGTGGGAACGAGGCGAACCCAACCTGCTGCTGACACTGTCATTCCGGCATGCTCTTAGCCGGAATCCAGCTTTGTAGCTTTGTTGGGCCGCATTTCATGCACCATTTTCAGCGGTTTTAGATGCATGGAATGCTACATGTTTGCTGGCCATGATGACTTCTCAAAGGATGTCCCATGTCTCGAGGCAATTTCTCTCTGGCGGGTGTGCTGTGGTTGGTGGTGGCCTTTCTGGTGCTCTATCCGCTCTCCTTTCTGCTGCTGGAGAGTTTCAAAATCTCCGGCGGCGGCTGGGGAGTGGGCAATTACCTGGGCTTTTTCCAGGATACCTATTATCTAAAAACCTTCGGCAACACGTTGATCCTGAGCACACTGGTGCTGATCACGGCCACCGTGTTCGGGGTACCCCTGGCATATATCCTGGCGCGCTATCGGCAAAGGGGAAAGACGGTCTTCACGGCGCTGATCCTTTTACCCATCGTCCTGCCCGCTTATGCCGGCGTGTTCGCCTTCATCATCTTTTTCGGCAAGTACGGCACCCTGAATTTGCTTTTGATGAACGCGGGCCTGATCGAAAAGCCCCTTAACTTCATCTATGGCCTGCACGGGGTGGTTTTCGTGCAGGCCTTGCACATGCTGCCCTTCATTGTCCTGAGCCTGTCGGCCGGCTTCACCAACATCGACCCGTCCTTCGAGGAGGCTGCCGAGGTCGAAGGCGCCAGCGGCTTCCGGCGCTTCTTTACCGTCAGCCTGCCGTTGTGCACCCCCAATTATCTGGCCGGCGCGGTCCTCGTTTTCCTGTGGCCGTTTACGGATTGGCTCACGCCCTTGATTTTAGGGCAGGTCGATTTTCTGCCCTCGGTGGCCTATATCAACATCGCCTATCACTTTACCGATATGCACCGCAAGTACATGGGGATCGTGGCGGTGGTGGTCTCGTCGCTGGTATGCATCGGCCTTTTTCTGGTGGCGCGCTGGGCTGTGGAGAAACGCAAGTACACCGGCTTGTCCAAAGGGACGACCTCCGAAGGGCGCGTGATCCAGCCGGGCCGGCTGCTGCAGGCCGGGGCTTACGGCTACATGATTTTCATCGCAGTCCTGGTGCTGCTGATCCCGACGGTGCTGGGACTGGCGGCGTTTTCGCGAAGATGGGTGATGGAACCCTTTCCCACCTACTGGACGCTTGAGAACTTCCGCGTGATTCTCATGGAGACGCCCCTGCTGATCAAAAATTCGTTTGTCTACAGCGGATTGGCTCTGATCTTCGGCATCCTCTTCGGCCTGCCGGCCGCCTATCTGATCGTGCGCACGCATGTGCCGGGCAAGGACGCCCTGGACTTCGTGATCACCTTGATGCTGGCCTTTCCCGGCATGGCCGTAGGGGTGAGTTATCTGCTGGCCTTCTGGCATGGCATCCCTCTGGCCACCTATTGGATCATCATGCCTCTGGCCCTGTTTTCCCGGCGCCTGCCTTATTTCCTGCGCATGGCGCACTCTTCCTATTTGCAGCTGGACGCCTCCCTGGAAGAGGCTTCCGAAGTCTCCGGCGCCGGCAAGTTCAGGACGTTTCTGTATATTTCTCTTCCGCTGCTGCTCAAGGGGGTCCTGGTGGGCGTGGTCATGTTTTTCATCATGGCCTTCCAGGAAATCTCCACGGCGATCTTTCTTTACCGCGGCGGGTGGGAGACCCTGCCGATCGGCATCTATTTAAACTGGCACCGCGGCATGGAGTTCGGCATCGCCGCCGCCATGGCCTTCGTGATGATCGTTATCACCTTTATCCTGCTGCTGATCATTTCCAGGATCGGCGGGGGCATCCTCAAGGCCGCCTGGGGCCCGGAAGGGAAGTGATCACCGCGCGCCATCGCATGGGATAGCAGAAGTAAAAGGAGATCGGCATGGCCCATATCGAAATCAGCCAACTCTTCAAGTCCTACAAGAAAACCGTCGCAGTCAACCGAATCGACCTATCGGTTGAAAAAGGCGAATTGCTGACCCTCTTGGGGCCCAGCGGATGCGGCAAGACCACCACCCTGCGCTGCATCGCCGGGCTGGAAAAGCCCCAAGAAGGCGAAATCGTCATCGACGGCCGCCCCATGCTCGGCCGCGGGTTCGTGCCGCCTTCCCGGAGAGGTATCGGCATGGTGTTCCAGAACTACGCGGTGTGGCCGCACATGAAAGTCTTCAACAATGTGGCCTACGGCTTGAAGCTGGAAAAACTGCCGCGGCAGGAAATCCGCACAAGGACCATGCAGGTCCTTGAAATGGTGGGTCTGGGAGGTTTGCAAGAGCGCTACCCGGGCCAGTTGAGCGGCGGCCAGCAGCAGCGCGTGGCCCTGGCCCGCGCCATGGTGCGCAACCCCAAAGTTCTGCTGCTGGACGAGCCGTTGAGCAATCTGGATGCCAAACTCAGGGAGAAGATGCGCTTCGAGATCAAAAGCCTGGCCAGGCGCATGGGCATTACTTCGGTCTATGTCACCCATGACCAGGCCGAGGCGATGGTGATTTCCGACCGCATCGCCGTGATGCAGGCCGGCAATGTGGTTCAGATCGACACCCCGCAGAAGATCTACGCCCAGCCTGCCGATCGCTTCGTAGCCGATTTCATCGGCGCCATGAACTTCATCGCCGCAAAGATCCTGCAGAGTTCGGGGCCGGACGGCGCCATGAAGGTAAGGACCTCTTTCTGCGATGGACTGCTTTGCCAGCGGCCCGCGCAGAAAATGGACGGAGGCAGCAATGTCTTCGCTTCCATCCGTCCCGAAGATGTGGAAGTATTTGCCGAACCGCCCGCCGGCCGGCCCAACCTGTTCCGGGGCACCATCGCCCACAGGGCTTACCTGGGCAACTTTCTTTACTTTTTCGTGGACATCAACGGCGAGATGATCCGGGTGCAGGTGCCATACTATCTTCCCCAGGCCGAGGGAGAGGCGGTTTATCTGTATTTGGACCCGCAAAGGTGCAAGCTTTTGGTTTGATCTCTTTATGGGGGCTAGAATCTGCGATTCGCTGGTTCGCTACAGGGTCGCTGGTTCCCAAGCCAGCTTGGGAACCCGTTTCGGGGAAGCTCCAGCTTCCCCTTGCTCCATCCCGGTCCACAAAGTACACATATTCCTAATTATGACGTAACTATTCGGGTTCGGGGTCGGTATCGGGGTCGGAATCGAATTCGATATCGATTCCGATTCCGACCCTGAGGCCGACCAATTCACCGACTAAACAAATGAGGGGGAGCCGATGACTGCTTCAGCCATGGGCGGCAAAACTCTGCAACAATTGCTTGGGCTCGCGATGAACGACTGCGCCTGCGGTCAAGCGCACCGGGTCCCCACTCGTGAAGTACTGTTCGCTGGTTCCCAAGCTCCAGAGGCTGTGTCGTAATTAACTTTTGACTATATGCGCATACAACATATTGTGCTCGTAAACTCAATTTGATCTATATGAAGTATGCTAAGCCTCTTAAATTCTAATTGTGACACAGTCTCTCCAGCTTGGGAACCCGTTTCAGGGAAGCTCCAGCTTCACCTTGCTCTATCCCGGTCCACTGAGTACACATTTCTGGTCGCTTTCGGCTACCGCCACGCACGCTGGATCCGCAACCGCTATACAGTGCTGGACCTGGCGGCCGAGCTGGGGCAGCTGGAGGCGTGGGAGGCGGACGTACTGCGTGACCTTTGATGGCCTGTTTGGCTTCTAGGGTGCTTCCGCCGTGATTTCCGGTTTTCTTTTCATGACGCCTCTTTCGTACAGGGTCTCTTCGATGGCTTTTTGGGTGGAAGAAAGATCCTGTTTCCGGTTTCCGGCCGCATAGATGGCCAGTACCTCGTTGGTGTACGTGGCGGCTTTGTGGCGGACGGTCGAAGCGGCGCGGTCTATTTCGTTCCAGTCTTCGGTTTGCATAAAGGTTTCGAAGCTTGTTTTCAGTTCACCGAAGAGCAATGGCGTGAGGCCGCCGCTGAAGGCCATGTAGAATCCGAGGCCGGCCTTGTCGCGCTGGCGGGTGAAATGGGCGATGGGACCGCAGGCGGCGGTGTCGGCAAGCACATCTTTGAGGGTGCGGATGAGCAGCTCGACCGGGGTGTGCGGGAAGTCAGCCAGCATGCGACGCCATGTGGCGCGTTCGAACACCCGGTCCTCGAGTTCGCCCAGTTCGTGGCGGAGGTATGTGGTTTGGTGCACTTGCAAAATGGTGTCCAGATGACGGCGGAGGCCTGCGGCACTGGTATCCGGCAAGCCGCAGCAGGCACCCAGGGCAAAGGCCAGGGCCGGCCTGGCCGAATTGGCCATATAGGCGATCTGGTCCCATAAAAACATGCGCGCGGCCTGGGTGCGCAGCACCACCTGGTCATCCTGGGAGAGGGCCGGCAGGGTCAGCAGATCCCGCGCCAGCTCTTGCCCGAGTCGCCAGACGGTCCTTTCCTGGATCGTTTGGCATTGCTCTATTTCCGCCAGAAAGAAGGTGGGTTTGAGGCTGTGGGCGTAACCGGCGCCGTAAAAAAAGCCTTGGGGTGACAGGACGGCGTTGATGGCCCGGCTGTCGAAGGCATCGAAATCGTTGTCCGCCAGGGTCAATGGCTGAAATTGCGCGTCCGCCATCGATTCCCACAATTCTTCACGCCGGCCGATCCAATCCAGCACCCGTACGGCCTCGTGTTCTTGCCAGGGTTCCATGCGATGATCCCATTTGTAAAGATCGCGCAGGCGCATGGCCAGGCCGCAGATCGAATAGATCCCGCCATGGCGGGCATCCGACAGGTCGCAATTGTGCTGTATTTGACGGGTGAGAAGGGTGAGGTTCATACGATCCTTTGCATGATATTTGCGCACCGCGTGTGGTGGTGTCTTAGATCGTCGGTTGTATACCCTTTCGGCCCTTTGTTGTATACACATTCGTTTGCATCGCGCATATGCATCGCGCATACCCGTTGTAGGATGTGAAAATATCGTTTAAAAGAACCTATGCATGGAGAAAACACGCCAATCAGTCCCGTCTTGGCGATGAGGCGTGCGGAGAAAGAGAAGATGACATCGATTCGGAAGGTAACCATTTTGGGCGCGGGGGCCATGGGAGCGGCATATGCGGCCATATTTTGCGAGGCCGCAGATTTTGAAGTTTCGTTTGTGGCCGACGGCTGGCGCTATGAACGGCTCAAGCGGGGCGTAACGGTCAACGGCAGGCACTACCCTGTGGCCGTTGTCCGTCCGGACGAGGCGGCCGCGCCGGCCGATCTGATTCTGGTGGCCCTGAAGCACCACCATTTGACCGGGGCCTTGCCGCTGATCGAAGGCTTGGTCGGAGATCATACCCTCATCTTGTCGGTGATGAATGGATTGGAGAGCGAGGAGATGATCGGCGCGGTGTATGGCCTGGGGAAGTTGGTTTATGCCATCGCCGTCGGCATCGACGCCATGCGTGAGGGCGAATGTTTCACCTATGCCAACCGCGGCAGGATCATTTTCGGGCCGACGCCCCAAACCGGCGCCGGCCGGCTGGCGCGACTGGGCGAAGCGCTGACCCGCGGCGGTATTCCGAACCAGATGCCGGACGATATCCGGCGCGCCATGTGGTGGAAGTTCATGATCAATGTGGGCATCAACCAAGCCTCGGCGGTTTTGCGTGCGCCGTACGGCGTTTTCCAAAACTCGCCGGATGCCCGCGCATTGATGGAGATGCTGATGGCCGAGGTGATTGCTCTGGCGCCCAAAGCGGGTGTCGATCTCACGGTAAAAGACCTGGAAGAGTGGGGCAAGGTTCTTTCCGGGCTTGCGCCGCAGGGCAAGACCTCCATGTTGCAGGATATCGAAGCGGGAAATAAAACGGAAGTAGAGATCTTTGCCGGCAAGGTGGTGGCGCTGGGCGAGCAATACGGGGTGCCCACGCCGGTGAACGCCGCCGTGCTGCACATCATCAAGGTGCTTGAGAGAAATCCTGCTTCAGGCAAATGAAGTTTGAAGTGCTTTAACAACTCCCCAGGACCCAAATCCTGCTTTGGGGCGAGGTCCACGATATTCCTGCAGTTGAATTCCCTGCGGCTATTTCAAGGCAGGCTGCTTGCGCTGGCGCTGCCACATGTCGGCGGTATAAAGGATCAGGCCTGCCCATATGCAGGCGAACGTGAGCGCATCTGCGGCGGTGAAGGGCTCGGCATACAGGAAGACGCTGCTCAGAAAATGGCCGGTCGGGGCGATATACGAGACAAGCCCCAGTGTGGCCAGTCTCAGCCGCCGGGCGGCCGCGGCGAAGAACATCAGCGGCAGCAAGGTGACGATGCCGGCGCCGATCAGCAGCAGGTCGATGCGCAGGCCGGCGCGCAGGAAAACGGTCCCGCCCTGCATGTGCATGGCGATCAGCCATCCCGCGGCGATCGGCAGCATCAGCATGGTTTCCATCATCAGCCCGGTGATGCTGTCGATATCGACCTGTTTGCGGATCAGGCCGTAAAAACCGAAGGTTGCGGCCATTATCAGCGCCAGCCAGGGCACCTGCCCATATCCGATCAGGGAAAGCAGAACGCCGGCGGCGGCAATAGCAACGGCCAGGCGCTGCAGCGGCTCCAAGCGCTCGCCCAGAAAGCAGTACCCCAGAAGGACATTGAGCAGCGGGCTGATATAATAGCCCAGGCTGCTCTGCAGGATTTCGCCATGGGTGACGGCCCAGATGAAGGTCGCCCAATTGACGCTGATCGAAAGAGCGCTGCCCGCAAGGGCCAGCATGGCCCTGGGCCGCTTGATCAAGGCGCGCACACGGTCCAATCGTTTCGAAACCAGGACGAATCCCAGCAGAACCACCCCGGCCCATGTCATCCGGTGCAGAAGAATCTCCCAGGCCGACACATCCGGTCCGAACTGATTGAAGTAGATCGGGAAAAGCGCCCAAAGACCGAATGCTCCGATGGCGGCCGCAGCGCCCAGAACCGCCCGGTCCGGGTCGCCGGGGGAGGAGGGGCGCCACGGCCGATTTAAAATGCTGCGTTTGTTCAAATTTTAGTTTTTCTTTCGTGAGATGACCGGAAAGCGTGTTCTCAGTTTCCGACTAAATAGGCTTGGCCCATTCGGGCAAAAGCGTCCATGACCAGCCAGGCCCGCGCGCCGAAAACGATGCCGTCGCGGCCCAGCAGCTCCTGCACCTCCTGCCGGCCCATCAAAAAGACCTCTATATCCTCTGAATCGGTGTTGTGCCGGATGCTGGGCGTGCCGTCGACTTCCACAAAAACCATGGCAATGGCTTCGTCCGTGATGCCTGCGGAGGAGAAAATGGCCGGGCTGTGGCGGTAAACACTCACCAGCGCAAGACCGGTCTCTTCCCGCAGCTCCCTGCCGGCCGCGGCCGCGAGCTCCTCACCGGGATCCAGAAGTCCGGCGGGGAAACCATGCTGGTAGCCTCCCACGGGGATCCGATACTCCTTTATCACCACCAGTTTATTTGCCCGGCGGTGATAGGGCACGATGATCGCCGCATCGGGGCGCCTGCGCTCGCCCGTGATGCATTTGGGCTGCTCACCCCGGCTGACCATGTGCCAGCACCGGATGCGGCCCTTGCGATCCAGATAGGAGACCCCAAAAAGCGTCACGAATTTCACCTTGGCCAGGATGGTTGCATCGATGATTTCCATAGGGACCTCTCCATATCCAGGTCTGCATCGGAGCGTCTGCCGCAGAGGAATTCGGGGGCATTCACGGGCTGAGAATGCCAACTCCGGGCATGCACGGCTAAAGCGCTAGTCATTATAAGATGAATTCTTAAAAAGTCAGGTTTTCCGTTCCCCCTGCTTCACAATGCTCCCACCCGGTCTCCGGGATCATCCAAGTGAACGGCTTGTAAAGAAAATTATATGCTTGATCTTGTCAGAGGAGGTACACTAATTCATTCGCAATGAAGCAAAATTTTTTCCAAATGCGGTCTTAAGTCCGTCTGAAGCAGGCATTTCATCGTTCAAGCGTGTATCATCATATGCACCGTCAAAATGCAGAAGGAGAAAACAAAATGACCGAGCGCGCAATTTTTTTTGATCACATTCACCTCGTCAGTTCCGATCCTCATGCGGCTGCCCGCTGGTATGTCGAAAAGCTGGGCGGCAGCATCACGGTCACTGTGGAGGTGCGCGGCGCGCCTCAGGTGGTGCTGGATTTTGAAGGCGCAACCCTTATCATCCGCGGGCAGCGCAGCGGCGAAGCGGTTTTGTCACGGCAGGGGTTGCAGTGGGGCGTCGATCATTTCGGCTTCAATGTGCGCGGTGATTTGGATGGTTACTGCGCTGAGTTGAAGCGCAAGGGGGTGGTTTTCACCGTCGAGCCCATGGACTTTGGGCCGAACCTGCGCATCGCTTTTCTGCAGGCGCCGGATGGGGTCATCATTGAATTGCTGCGGAGAAAGGGATCCAGATAATTCCGCTCCAGCCGGGCATCCGGGGACGGCATCTGTGTGAATGCGGGGATAATGGGCAATTGGCAATTGAATGCCTTATACGCCCGTGCGGCCATGGGTGCCGCTGATCGGCAGAAGCCGCCAACCGGCACTTGAGATGATCTCTGCGCAGGCATGTGCCTTGCGGCGATTTCTTCATCCGACGCCAGCCCTCAAGGCAATACAATGCTGCGGGGCACCATTTTCCAAATCCCTGCTGGACCTTGGAAGCCATTTGGGCGCGGCAGTGTTCGGATCCAAGCACTGAAAATGAAAAGCGGGGCGCTGTTGTTAGTCCAGGTCCGTATCTTCGTCTGCGTCGATTGAATCTTCCTCTTTGGATTCGGCGGCGGCGGTTGTTTTTCGTTTGGGTTTCCTGCTTTTTTCCTGCTTTTTACCATCGGCCTGCTGCTGTAATTTTTTTTCGAAGGCCATTCTTTCGATAATTCGTTTCTGCAGCTCTACGGAAGTGGCGACTTCATTGCCGTCGTCCCAGCGAATGACCATTGCGTCTTTGAGAATTGAAACCACCTCATAGGCGCCCTTCATGTTTTCATACATCGCTCCGACTTCGAATTTAAAATCATCATCGGCCGGTTTTACTGCTTTGTTTTTCATGATGTCACTTTCCTCCTTCATTTCCCTGATGTTGCCGATACCGCCGGGATCCATAATGGTCGCAAAAGGGGATCTCTTTTGTTTCTGCGATCATATCAGGTGTGGGCAAACAGTTCCATGTCATCAAAAGACAACTCCGTCGAACCATCTTCGGAAGAACTGTAGAGCGTTATCACCGATTCGGCTATTTTAGCGGCAAATAGCCCGACGGGAAACAAATTTTCGGTCCGCAGGGTCGCAATCAGGCCATCTATGCCGGTGGAGATGGAGACCTGGATGAGCTCGCCCTTGTAATTCTCCTGGCAGAGCAGGGTGAAATCATCCTCTGGCATAACGCCTTGCATTTTGCGCGTGTCTTTGCCGGTGGCGGCATATTCCCTGATGACCAGGTCGTTGGCGATGCCTTCTTTGGATATAAAATATCTTTGGCGCATGATGTTTCTCCTGTGGCATTCCACCTTGGCGGCCGATCGAAGCGCATCAAATCACTTGAATCGCTGCATCGAGCGGCCGGGCTTTTTTGCATAAGGTCGAATGAAAAATGTTATCGCAGCGATTGGCGGTCCAACTGTCTTGGCTTTGTGGAATAGGACGCCCTGTATGGTTTCGCAGGGGCCGAGGAGCCATAGTCAAAATCCGCAAATGTGCGACGTTCCACCAGGGAACCCAGACATCGGTCGATGGAGCGGATGATGTCCTTATCTTCACTGGTGACCAGGTTAAAGGCCTTGCCCTTCTGTTCGGCCCGTCCTGTTCGGCCGATGCGGTGGATATAGGCTTCGGCGGTGGCAGGGATGTCGTAATTGACGACATGCGAGACCCGGGACACATCGATGCCGCGGGCGGCGATGTCAGTGGCCACAAGGATCTGGAATTTTCCTGACCGGAAACCGTCCAAGGCAGCCTGCCTTCGTCCCTGAGAAAGGTTTCCCTGCAGGGAGGTTGAGCCATATCCGGCCTTGAACAAGATTTCGCTCAAGCGTTTGGCGCGATGTTTGGTCCGAGTAAATATCAGCACCGAACCGATTTGAATATCCTTCAGGATTTTCAACAGCAAAGGCGTCTTCAGGTCCTGGGGGACCGGGAAATGCGTGTGACTGACGGTATCCGCGGGGGCGGGTTGGCCGATTTGAACGGTCAGCGGCTTGCGCAGCACCTCATTGGCCAACTGCCTGATTTCTTCACGCATGGTCGCGGAGAACATCAGGGTCTGGCGATCGCGCGGAATATGCTTCAAAATTCTTCGGATATCGGGAATAAATCCCATATCCAACATCTGGTCGGCCTCGTCGAGGATCAGGACTTCAAGACAGGAGAAATCCATGTTGCCCCGCTGGATATGGTCGATCAGGCGGCCCGGACAGGCAACGATAATGTCCGCGCCTCTTTTCAGGTCTCGAATTTGGGGGTTTAATCCCACCCCGCCGTACAAGGTCAGGCTGCGCGCGTCGGTTCGGCTTCCAAGTGTTTTGATATCCTGGTGGATCTGTTCCGCCAGTTCGCGTGTAGGCGCGATGATCAAAGCGCGTATTTTCCGGTTGGTTTTGTTGAGCAATCGATTCAGCAAGGGCAATGCATAGGCGGCGGTCTTGCCTGTACCGGTCTGCGCCAATCCAATTAAATCGTTACCCTGCATGACCTTTGGAATGGCTTGGATTTGAATGGGAGTAGGCGTGCAATATCCGGCGGCAGCTATACCGGCCGCGATCCGGGGGTGAAAGTCAAAGTTTTGGAAGTTCAAAATTTTATTTCCTTTGGTTTTGCTTGCTTTCCGCTGATGAAAAAGGGCTCATCGTGAATAACCCCGCTTTTGCGAGGTTGTGCGTGGATAAGCACCGGTCGAAATGAGATGCCGAAGACCTTTTAGAAAAGGAGAGACAAAGAGAATGAAGTGCGGCCTTTTTCCCCGGAAAGCCCTTAAAAAGGTAAATGGCATCCCCTGAGTTCAAGGTGATGCCATTTTCAGGGTAAATTAGCTTACAGTGACGTTGACTGCAGCGGGACCTTTTTTCCCCTGCTCAATGTCAAAGGAAACCCGGTCGCCTTCTTTGAGGCTCTTAAAACCGCTTGAATTGATTGCTGAATGGTGGACAAATACGTCGGGTCCGCTTTCCTGCTCGATAAAACCGAACCCTTTTTGGTCATTAAACCATTTAACTGTTCCGTTGGCCATGGTGACATCCTCCTTTCTATAAATTCTCAAAATTTAAACTGGAGGATGCAACGGAAAGAACTGTTTTTTTCCTTCAGAAAAAATCGCGCCGGATCGATTCGACGCCTGAGTTAATTTAATATAAAACATCATATTTATTAAAAAAGCAAGTTATTTCATTTCCCGGTCAGCAAAGGCGGCCTTTTTAAAGAGGCGTTTGCATGGTCAGGAGTCCGCCCCTTTGATCCGATTTTGAGGTTTTGAGCGCCTGCCGGCCTTCGGGTCTTCAATGCTCGTATTAGGTAAAAAATCGGTGCGAAATGGGGGATTTCCAATATCCCCAAATCAACCGGTATTTGGTACACGAAAAAAAAAGATTCGGCATCCCGGACCCATCGTCAGAATGCCTTTTCTTCATTTTACTTTGGTGGCTTCGCAAAAAGAAGTTTTTCCGACCTTGGGGTGAGCGTCAAACTTGGCCCATTCGGCCAGCCGGTTTTCCAAAGGAGAAAAAAACAGATGCCTGAACTGAGGAATGCCTTGCTTGTCTATCCGGAAATTCCCCGCAATACTTTCTGGAGTTTCGAATACGCGCTCAAGTTTGTCGGCAAGAAGAGCAGCATGCCGCCCCTGGGCCTTATTACCATCGCCGCGATCTTTCCCCAATCCTGCAACTTGAAGCTCGTGGATATGAATATCGAGGCTTTGACCGAGGCGCATCTTCTATCGGCGGACGCGGTGTTCGTTTCGGCGATGATCGTGCAGAAAGAGTCTTTCAATGAAGTCGTTCGCATGTGCAACCGGTTGGGGAAGCCGGTGATCGCCGGCGGTCCCTACCCGACCCATTGTCATGGGGAGATCACCGGGGTGTCCCATTTTGTCCTGGGCGAGGCGGAAGAAATCCTGCCCGTCTTCCTGGATGATTTACGGAAAGGCACGGCCCGCGCGGTTTACCAGGCTCCCGAACGGCCGGATATTTCGCAAGCCCCCATCCCGCGCTTCGATCTGCTGGATATGAATGCCTATGGGTCCATGGCGATCCAGTTTTCCCGGGGGTGTCCTTTCAAGTGCGAGTTTTGCGACATCTGGGTCCTGTACGGCAACAAACCCCGCCTCAAAGCACCGCAAAGGGTGATTGCCGAGTTCGCCAGGCTCGCAGAACTGGGCTGGCAGGGATCGGTGTTTGTGGTGGACGACAATTTCATCGGGAACAAGCGCCGCGTCAAGCAGGATCTTTTGCCGGCCATCATTGCGTGGCAGCAGGATCACGGATATGTTTTCCGTTTCTTCACCGAGGCGAGCATCAATCTGGCCGAGGACGAAAAACTGATGGCCCTGATGCGCGATTCCGGGTTCAACGGCGTGTTCGTCGGTATTGAATCGCCTTCCCCCGAATCGTTGCAGGAGACCGGCAAAAACCAGAATTTGCAGGTGAACCTTGGGCAGGCCGTGCGCAAAATCCAGCGCTACGGCCTGGAGGTGATGGCCGGCTTCATCGTCGGGTTCGACAGCGACAGCGAGGATATTTTCGATCGGCAGATCAGGTTCATCGATCAGGCGGGCATACCGCAGGCCATGGTGGGTCTCCTGACCGCCTTGCCGGGGACCCTGCTGCACCAGCGCTTGGCGGCCGAGGGGAGAATTCTGGGGGATGCCAGCGGAAACAACACCCACCATTTGGAAACCAATTTCCAGACCAAAATGCCCGCGGAACAGCTCCGCAAGGGCTACCAGAAAATTCTGGACACACTGTACGACGCCGCTCTTAAAAACTACTTCCAGCGCTGCAACCGCCTGCTGGACAACATCGGCGAAGCACCTCTTTTCCGGCGCAGTGTGCGGGGCGCTGAAATCGTCATGCTGTTGAAATCGCTTTTCTTACAACCGCTGTCGCCTTACGGGTTCCAATATGTGAAGTACCTGATCCGCAACTTGATGAAAAACCGCCGGTTCTTCACGGAGGTGGTGCGCCTGGGCATCATCGGACACCACTTTCACACCATGACCCGGGAGCTTTTGAAGGTCGAGCAAATTTCGCGTGTCCTGGAGATGACCTACCGCAACCTGAGCGATCAGCTCAGGACCTATCCCCTGCACGTGTATGATGCATCCCGCACCACCTTGGCCGGCGTGACCGACCTTTGGCGCCAGAGCCAGACCGCCTTGAAAGATCTGAGCATCAGGATCAACGATATTCACGAGGATTTTCGCGGGGAAGCCATCCGCATGCATGCCGAGTTCGCCCGGCGGGTGCTGGATCTTTTTCAACCGCTTACGCCGATCCTGATCCAGTCAGGCGTCCCCGTGCCGTTTACAGAATCGGCTGCTAAGCAGTAGCTCATCTGAGCTGATTTTTCTTTGGGGGCCCGGTCCGATTTTTGGAGTCGTATCTGGCAGTGAAACCAAATCGCACTCAACGTGTAGTTCGCACGCGCGGACACCTGTTTGGATTTCACCACGAAGAGCACGAAGGACACGAAAGATGGAATTTGATGAGCTGTCGAGGCAGGTGATTGGTTGCGCCATCGAGGTCCATCGGGAGCTTGGGGCCTGGCCTGCTCGAATCGACCTATGAGCAGTGCCTGGCGCACGAACTGACGCTGAACAGCGTTGGGTTTCGGCTTCAGCACCCGCAGCCTGTTGAATACAAGGGCATACGCTTGGACTGCGGATACCGCATGGACATACTGGTGGAGGACACGCTGGTCC
>QZKV01000003.1 GCA_003599575.1 Desulfobacteraceae bacterium
TCGCCGGGCCGCAACAGATCCGGCTTGAACCGGTGGCCTTGCCCAGTCCGGGTCCCGGTCACATCCGCGTGCGGCTGCAGGGTTGCGGCTTGTGTGCGTCCAACCTGGGCCCCTGGCAGGGCGGCCCCTGGCAGAAGTACCCCCTGGAACCCGGAGCACCCGGGCACGAGGGCTGGGGAATTGTCGATGCGCTTGGGGAGGGTGTCACCGGGCACAGGCTGGGGCAACGCGTGGCTGTTCTTTCGCAGCATGCCTACGCGCAGTATGACAGTGTACCCGCCGCCGCGGCGCTGGCGTTGCCCCCCGAACTGGACGATCAGCCCTTTCCGGGCGAACCGCTGGGCTGCGCCATGAACATTTACAAACGCAGCCGAATCGAGCCCGATCAGACCGTTGCCATTATCGGCATCGGATTCCTGGGCGCCTTGCTCACCCGTCTGTGTGTCGAACGAGGCGCCCGGGTGGTGGCGGTGTCCCGGCGGCCATACGCACTCGAGGTGGCCCGGCAGTGCGGCGCCCAGATCCGCCTGAGCTCCGCAGAACCCTCGCTTGCCGGGCGCATCATGGAGTTGACCGGCGGCAAAGGTTGCGAGCGGGTCATCGAAGCCGTCGGCATGCAATGGTCCTTGGATCTGGCGGCCGAGGCCAGCGCCGTGCGCGGTCGTCTGATCATTGCCGGCTACCATCAGGATGGCGCCCGCCAGGTCAATATGCAGCAGTGGAACTGGCGGGGCATCGATGTCATCAATGCCCATGAACGCGAAACGCAAATCTGCCTGCAGGGCATCGCCGAGGCCATCGCAGCGGTGCGCGGCGGGCGTATTAAGCCTGCCGGCCTGTATACCCACTGGTTCCCCTTGGAAAAACTATCCGATGCCTTCGAGCTCCTGCAGCAGCGGCCGGAAGGATTTTTGAAAGCATGGATCAGGCTGTAAAAACAATGCCCGTAATGAGGGAACCGTCGAGTTCCAAGCCGCGCCTCGGCTTTCTGGGGGTGGGTTGGATCGGGGGACATCGCCTCAAGTCCCTTGTACAAAGCGAAACGGCCGAAGTGGCGGCCATTTGCGACCCCAGCAACGACAATTGCAAAGAGGTTCTGGGCATTTGCCCCCAGGCCCAGCGCGTGGCGGATTTGAAAGGCCTCCTTGGGCTGCATCCGGACGGCATTGTGATCGCCACACCCAGCGCCCAGCATGCTGAACAGGCCCGCTCGGCACTGGAAGCCGGAGTGCCGGTGTTCTGCCAGAAACCTCTGGCGCTCAGCGCCGCTGAGACCCGCCAGGTCATCGCAGCCGCCCGTGAGGCCGGCTGCCTGCTGGGCATCGATCTGAGCTATCGCCATCTGAGGGGATTGGACCGGATGCGCCGGATGCTCTCCGAAGGGACCATCGGGAAGGTGTTCGCGGTGGACCTTTTGTTTCACAATGCCTATGGCCCCGATAAAGCCTGGTATTACCAAAAACACAATGCCGGAGGGGGATGCGTCATCGACCTGGGTACGCACCTGGTGGATTTGATGCTCTGGGTGCTGGGATACCCGCGCGTCTTGAACGTCGCAAGCCAGCTGTATGCCGGCGGTGTGCCGCTCGACGGCCGTCCCCTGGTGGAAGACTATGCGGCCGTGCAGATCGCGCTGCACGGCGACATCAGCGCCCGTCTGGCCTGTTCATGGCATTTGCAGGCCGGCCGCGAGGCCGTCATACAGGCGGTATTTTACGGCACCCGGGGCGGTTTATGCGTTCGGAACGTAAAGGGTTCGTTCTTCATGTTTCAAGCCGAGCACTTTAAAGGCACGCACTGCGACATTCTTGAGCCGCCCTCGGATGACTGGTGGGGTGCGGCGGCGGTGCAGTGGGCCCGCCGGCTGAAGGAAAATCCGAACTACGATGCAGAGGTAGAAGGCTTGATTGCGGTGGCCGAGGTTCTGGATGCCATCTACGGGGTTGATTGAAGGCATCTCACCCACTTCTTTCGCCTGCGCTGAACCCTGGGTTCATGCGGAAAGCCGGCTCAGGGCTTGGATTGGCGAAGATGACCACCCGGTCAAAAAAACGGATCACCCGGACAAGGGTTAAAATGAGAGAGCTTCCACTATCCCGGCGCCCATCGCTCGGGGGTATGAACCGGGTCTTGATCACATCCGATACGGTCGGCGGTATTTGGCAATATACGATCGAGCTCGCCGCGGGGTTGAAGCGCTTGGGGGTGGAGCCCATCATTGCGGCGCTGGGTGCGCCGTCCCCGCCGGGGTTCTTGAGCATCGGCAATTGTTCGGTTTTCTTTTTCCCCTGCCGTTTGGAGTGGATGCAGGACCCGTGGGAAGATGTGAAGCGGTCAGGCGACTGGCTGCTCCGGCTGGCCGATCACCTGAAGCCGGACTTGGTTCATATCAATGGCTACGCGCATGCCGCGCGCAATTTCCCGGTTCCGGTCCTGGTGGTGGGACACTCCTGCGTCTATTCATGGTACCAGGCCGTCAGGGGCCGCCCGCCGTCCGCACGCTGGGAACATTACCGCCAAGCGGTTGCCGACGGGCTGAAGGCGGCCAGGGGCGTAACGGCCCCCACCGCGGCCATGCTGTCGTCCCTTGCGCACCACTACGGAACCTTCAGGCGGTTGGAACCGATTGCCAACGGCAGGCGCAGCGCCAGTTTTCCGCCCGCCGCCAAAGAGACCTTAATCTTCAGCGCAGGACGACTATGGGATGAGGCCAAAAACATCGCCACGCTCACCCAGGTTGCCGGCGGGCTCGCCTGGCCGGTGGTGGTGGCCGGCGAACAAACCCACCCCGATGGCGGCAAAGTCCATTTCCGCAATGTGCGTCTGCTGGGTGTTTTAACCCAACAACAGATCGCCGCCTGGTTTGCCCGGGCGGCGATCTATGCGCTTCCGGCGCTGTATGAACCTTTTGGGTTGACCGCCCTGGAAGCGGGGCTTGCAGGCTGTGCGCTGGTGCTGGGAGACATTCCGAGCATGCGCGAGACATGGGAGGGCGCCGCTCTTTTCGTACCCCCGCGGCGCAACGATCTGCTCGAAGCCGCCTTGAACCGCCTGATCGATGACGAACGGCTGCGCCGAAGTTTTGCCCGCAAGGCCAGGCAAAAGGCCCTGGCGTTCACCACCGAGAAGATGGTGCGCAGATATGCCAAATTGTATGGGCAGCTGCTCGGAGAAGAGGAAAAGGAGATCATTCCGTGGCAGCCTAAAATCGCCTAAGCGCGGGCGTTTCGTCCGATGATCCAACACATCCAGGAGCAATGATGGCCAATCGAAACTTGAATATCGCTTTTTTCGGATCGTCTCTGGTTTCCGCATATTGGAACGGTGCCGCTACTTATTATCGCGGCCTGATCCGTGCCTTGAATGCGCTGGGCCACCGGATCACGTTTTTTGAACCGGATGCCTATGAACGGCAGCAGCATCGGGATATGCCCGACCCTGATTATGCGCGCGTGGTTGTTTACCCGGTGGATGATGAAAGCGGGGTTCGGCAGTCCCTGCTGGCCGCCCGGGATGCGGACATCGTGGTCAAGGCCAGCGGCGTAGGGGTGTTTGACCATCTGCTGGAGGCGGCCGTACTGGAATTGAAAAATGGCCGCAACGCCATCGTGTATTGGGATGTGGACGCCCCGGCCACATTGGCCGCGATTCACCAGGATGGATGCCACGCCCTGGCGGCCTTGATTGGGGATTACGACCTGGTGCTGACCTACGGGGGGGGCCCGGCGGTTGTGGACGGCTTCGGACGACTCGGCGCGCGGCAGTGCGTGCCGATATACAATGCCCTGGACACAACCACCCATTATCCGGTGGCCGGCCATCCCTCTTACCATGCGGATCTTGGCTTTCTGGGCAACCGAATGCCCGACCGCGAAGCGCGCGTGCACGAATTTTTTTTCAAACCGGCCGCGGCCCTGGGCAAACGGCATTTCCTGCTGGGCGGCAGCGGCTGGGCGCAGCATGCGCCCGAACTGCCCAATGTGCGCTATCTGGGACACGTCTATACGGATCAGCACAACGCCTTCAATTGCACGCCGCTGGCCATTTTGAATATCAATCGGCAGAGCATGGCCGATGTGGGGTTTTCCCCGGCCACCCGCATATTTGAAGCCGCAGGGGCAGGCGCATGCCTGATCAGCGATGCCTGGCCGGGAATGGACCAATTTCTTACGCCCGGCAGGGAATGTCTGGTTGCCGGAAGCGGAGAAGGGGTCATCGAACTGCTGGAAACATTGCGCCCCCAACAGGCCAGAGAAATCGGCCTTGCCGCCATGCAGCGGGTTCGATCGCAGCACACCTATGCCTTGCGCGCCGCGCAGGTGGAAAAACTTTTCCTGGCCATGTTGGAGGAGCAAAGGCAATGCCAGCATCAATGAACATCGTATTTATCGGTCTGTCGATCACTTCGTCGTGGGGCAATGGACATGCCTCCACCTATCGCGGCTTGATTGCATCGCTTGCCCGCCGCGGGCATTGCATCACCTATCTGGAACGCGATACGCCCTGGTATGCGGCCAACCGGGATTTGACCGTCGCCGGCTACTGCCGGATCGACCTCTACACGACTTTGCCCGAGTTGAGGCGCCGTCACGAAACGCTCGTGCGCGACGCAGACCTGGTGGTGGTCGGCTCTTACGTGCCCGAAGGTATTGCCGTGGGCCAATGGGCAGTCGAAACCGCCGGCGGATTGACGGCTTTTTATGACATCGATACACCCGTCACGATGGCCGACCTGGAGAAAGCGCGCTGCAGCTATCTGAGCGCCGATCTGATCTCCCGCTTCGACGTGTACCTGTCGTTCACCGGAGGACCTTTTCTGTCCGCGATTCAAAAAAAGTACAACGTCAAAAATGTGGTTGCGCTGTATTGCAGCGCCGACCCGGCCTTGTATTACCCGACCGGCGCACCCAGCCGCTATGACATGGGCTATATGGGCACCTACAGCCCGGATCGCCAGCCGGGTCTGGATCGATTGCTGATCCGGGCCGCGCGCAACTGGGCGCAGGGCCGTTTTGTCATTGCCGGCCCGCAGTATCCGGAAAGTCTAAATTGGCCCGACAACCTCACCCGGGTCGATCATATCGCCCCCGAAAATCACCGGGATTTCTACAATGCCCAGCGCTATACCCTCAATCTGACCCGCGCGGACATGATCCGGTCGGGCTATTCCCCCAGCGTGCGGCTGTTCGAAGCGGCCGCCTGCGCGACGCCGATCATCAGTGATTACTGGCCGGGTCTGGAGACTTTTTTCGTGCCCGGAGAAGAAATACTGGTCAGCCGCAGCGCCGCGGAGACGTTGCATTATTTGCGCGATTTGAATGAAACCCGCCGGCGCTCGCTGGGAGAAAAAGCGCGCCGGAGGCTTTTGAGCGCCCACACTCCCGACCACCGCGCAGCCGAGTTGGACAACGTGGTAACGGCGCTGTTGCAGCACCGGCCGTTTGCCTCCGATGCTGCCCCACAAGCGGAAAGAAGCACTTATGCCGGCAAAACCCTTTGAACCCGATGGGTCTTCCTCCTCGACAGCCCGCATGGTGGCCGAACTGGCGCCCTGGTTTCACAACATCCACCTGCCGGGCGGCCTCCAGACGGCACCCGAGCATGTCCTGGGGGATTTTCCGGCCAACAAATGGCTCCGCATCCGGGATCATTTGCCGGGCGATCTGCGCGGGTGGCAGGCACTCGATATCGGCTGCAATGCAGGCTTTTACAGTTTCGCCCTGGCCCGGCTCGGCGCCCAGGTAACCGCCATCGACAACAATGCGCATTACCTGCGGCAGGCCCGCTGGGCGGCCGGGCAGCTCAACCTCAGCCCCTCGATCCATTTCGAGCAGATGTCGGTGTATGCGTTGGCCCGCACCCGGCGGAGCTTCGACCTGATTTTGTTCATGGGGGTATTCTACCATCTGCGCTATCCCCTGCTCGCCTTGGATATCGTGGCGCGCAAAGTAAAGCGGCGGATGGTTTTTCAAACCTTATCCTTGCCGGGCATGGAGATATTTGATACCGGTGAGGACCGCGGCCTTGCGGAGCGCAGCGATCTGCTGCATCCCGGCTGGCCCAAAATGGCCTTTATCGAGCACAAGATGGCCGGAGACCCCACCAACTGGTGGGTTGCCAATCATGCCGGCGTAACGGCCATGCTGCGCTCCAGCGGTATGCGCGTCATCGAGAATCCGGCTGAGGAGATCTATATTTGCGAGCCCGGCGGCAAAAACGACTGGACGAGCGATTTCATCGATAAGGGACTGAGGGAACTCTTCGATCCCGTCTGAAGTGTTCCGGGCATGGCCGTCCGGCTTTTCATTCCGATCGCGATCCCGCCGCCGGGCGCGCAACCCCATTGGTTCCCGCGCTCAAGCGGACTTTCCGCCCGTTCCACGGGATCTTGAATTTTTCAAGTATTTTCGTCATGAAGAAATCGACCTCATCGATGTTCAGTTTGCGCAGAATCGCCAAATACACCGCCACATAAATGCTGCTGAAGATCACGGCGGCCGCAATCGGATTCAGATCGAACAAATACCGCAAGAGAAGAATGGGCATGACAGCGACACTAAGGGCTGTGATGAGACCGATTTTCTTCCAGTGGAACAAATCCGCAAAGGCAATGTTGTAGGTCGAGACGATTTTAAAAGCCAAAAAGACAGCCAGCGCGACTTCGGCCGTTACAAAGGCGATGGCGGGGCCGTAAAAACCGATCATTTTGTAGAGCACATACAGTAGAACAATGTTGACGGCCAGAGAAAATGAGTTGCTGACCACAAAATACTTGTTCTTGTTCATGGCCCTCAGCGGCGCGCCCACTTCGAAACACCTTCGCAGAAGCAGAACCAGGTAAATTCTGAAAAGAGGAATGGCGGCGCTGTAGGTATCCGTGAACAGCGTGTTGATCAACACATCCGCATAAACCAGCAGAATGAAAAAACACGGCACCAGCAGGAAAACATACAAAACATTGGATTGATTCCAGAGATTCAAGGCGAGAAGAGGGTCTTTGCGGGTTCTTTGGGCCATTTCCGGAAAGATGACGTAGGTCACCGACTGGCTGATGATATTCAGGATGGGGATGTTTTGGCTGCCGATCGCGTAGATGGCCAAGGCCGAGGCGCCCAGGTTGGCCGAAATGATCACCTTGCTCAGATTGGTGTTCAAGTGCGTGATCAAGGCGGCGAAACCGAGCGGCAAAATGTAGATCAACTGCTGCTTTAAGAAGGGCAGGTCGACTCGCCAGCCCAGCAATTTCTTCCTCAACAGATAGAGAACCGTAAAGAAGCTTTTGGCCGCTTCGAGCGCGATCAACAGGTAGACGATCTGCAGGACGTCCCGCGTCCGGTAGGCCACATAGATCAGCAGTGCGGTCCGCACAATGATGTTGCAGGTCGACCAGTACAATACCTGGTCCGATCTTTTCTTCGATAAAAACAAGGTGTCCAGCAGATCGATATTCTGATAAAAGAAGATATAGGCCATGAGCAGCAGTACAAAATTGTAGGTGGTCAAACCCTCGATGTAGCCCCTCAGAAAATAGATTGCGACAACCCCGATCAGACTGAATCCGAAAAGCAGGTAAACTGTATTGGTCACGTATTTGCGGTCATTGCCCGGATTGACCGAGATGAAATAGAGCAGATTGCTCTTGATGCCGAAGCTGATGAAAGACAGCGTCAAGGAGGAGTAAACGATGAATTCCTTATACTGTCCATAGGCGGTTTGGTCCAATATGCGAACCAGAAAGACCGGGCTCAGAAACTGCACGGCAAAATTGAGGGTTTGCGAGAAAGCCAGAATTAAGGTTCTTTGGGTCAGCGAGGCCATTTGGCTCCCTTCTCCGGGCACAGCGGCACCCACTTGGTCGGCCCGTTTGGTCTGTACCCCCTGCGCGCCGGCAGCGTGCCGGCCGACGGGCGAAGGTTTTACAGCCATTGATGGCTTACCCTCAGGCCGCCATAAAAATTTCTTCGCGGCGCGGGTTCAAAGTATCGACCGCCGGCGGCATTGATGCGCACGTTGTTGTTGTATTCCTCGTCCAGCAGGTTGCGCATTCCCAGAAACGGTTCGACCAGCCAGTGCCTGAGTTTTTTTTCGATTCCCAGGCGCACATCCAGGACCGTGGCCGGGTCATTTTTCAGGGTGTTTTCGTCATCTACAAAAAATGCGCCGGCATAACGGAGACTGCCGGCCGCATAAACTCCGGATGCATGTGCATAGCGCAGTTCGGCAAACAGCCGCTGCTCAGGAACTCCGGGCACATGCTTGCCGGCAAGGTCAAGCCCCTGCTTTACATACCTTTCGAATTCCGGCTCCAGATAAGTGTAGGCCAGATCGAACCGCCAGGCCTGTCCGAATCTTTTCGTGATGCCCAGCTCGGCGCCCACGCGCCGCGATTCACCCGCATTTCTGTAAAACACGCGGTCGGTCGCATCCCTGAAGGCGATCAACTCATCTTCCAGCCGGATCAGAAACAGCGCCGCATCCAGTTTGAAACCCCGGCCCAGGTCCATCTTCAGACCGATCTCGTAGTTGACCGCCCGCTGAGGCTCGATATCCGGGTTGATACCGCCGCCGCCTTCGGGACGATTGACCACTTCGGTGGTCGTCGGGGTTTCAAACGATTGGGCGAGATTGCCGTACAGCCGGAGTCCTGGATGCACTGTGTACATCAAGCCGAAGCGGCCGGTGAATTGATCGAAGGTCTTGGAACCGGAGTCATCCGCATCGGACGGAAAATGATCATCGATGGCGAAACGCACATTGTCGTAGCGTCCGCCGAGAAGAACGGACAGGCCGCAGGCAAGGTCGACTTCTTCCTGCAAATGGACGCCCAGGGCGGTGACTGCTTCATCTTGGGCGAGCAACAGCGTGCCCCCCGGCTCCCCACCGATATTGTCGTAGTTGACACGATCGTCGGCCTGATGCTGCAGATCGATTCCGGAAACCAGCCGGTGCGCATAACCGAAAAGCATTCCGCTGAGGTCGTACTGAATCCTTCCGCCCGCCACCCGGCGGTCCAGTTCGATGAATCGAAAGGGAATGGCGTTTTCCAAATCGCGGCGGTTGAAAAAGCCGGCCACTTCCAGATTCTGGCGGGCAAAGAGCTCGCGCCGGTAGATCAAGCCGACGCGCTGGTCTGAAACGGTTTCGCCGGCACCGTACAACAGATTCAAGGCCGCCGCCAGCGAGGGGTCGGCATCGGCCTGGGCCGCCGTCAAGCCGCCCGGATCTTGTGCTTCGGGCGTCCGCACGGCACTAAGGATCAGGGTCATATCGGAAGCGGCATCGATGTCGCGGCGCAGTTTGCCATTGAAGAGGGTGCTTTTGGCCCGGCTGTGCGCGCGAAACCCATCGCTTTCCACATGGGACAGGGAGGCGAAGTAATTGAGCGCTCCGTTTTGCCCGCCGCCCTTGAGCAGACTTTTCCATAAGCCGTGTTCGCCAGCGACTGCGCGGGCTTCCCAGAAGGGATGCGCCGGACCGTCCTGGGTGGTGATGTTGATGACCCCGCCGGCGCTGTTGCCGTACAGGGCTGAAATCGGACCGCGCAACACCTCCAGTTGGGCGATGACCTCCGGATCCACGGTATCAAAAGCGCTTTGACCATCCGGAAGCGTATGCGGAATGCCGTCCACGTAGATCTGAATTCCGCGGATTCCGAAGGCCGAGCGCGCGCCGAATCCGCGGATGTCTACGCGCAGGTCCTGCGCAAAGTTCTCTTCGTTCTGAACAAAAACCCCCGGTACGCGCACCAGTGCGTCATTGAGCTTGATGGCCGGCCGGCCCTGCTGGATATCTTCGCTTTTCAGCGTGGTTACGGCCGCCGGCACCCGGCCGGCATCCGCAGCGACGCGCGTGGCCGTGACGATGACAGGTTCAAGCTGTACCGGCTTTGCGCCAGGCTTCGCCGTGGCCTGCCTGGTTGAGGTCTGCGGATCGCCCGCCGCTCCTGCAGCAGAGGGTTCCGCGCCGTCCAGGATCAATGCCATGCAGAGCGCAGAACAAAAGAGGCGGATCGCGGCAGGCTGGAACAGGCTGCTGTTTCCACCCTGCTGAACAGCTTTTGTCTTTTTCATAAGACCGTCTGAGTGGGTTGCCCGGATTGCACCTGCGCGATGGTGCCGCGTGTGTTCAAGCAAGCTTAGATGGTTCGGGAAAAACTTAGTATAGGGTCCATAAGGTATAGCGCGGTGCGCGAATCCCCAACCGCTCCTGCGCGCAAAACGTGCTCAGCCACGCTTGCGGACCTGGCGTTTTTTCTCGATCGCGGCGGCAAGCGCCTCCTTGCTCATGGTGCTGCGCCCGGGGATCCCCAAGGCTTTGGCCTGTTCGTAAAGCGCCTGCCGGCTGGGTTGGTCCGCATCCGCCGTGCGGGAGGCGGCGTCTCCGCCGCGAGCCTTTGGATCACTTTTCAACCCCACGCTGCGCTTTAAAATTTCCATCAGGTCGATCACCTTGCCTTCCTCATCGGCTTCTTCCACCGGGCCGGCGGGCATGAGGATGCCTTCGCCTCTTTTTCTTTTCTCTTCGATCAACAGCCGGAGTTTCCGGTTGTAGGGGTCACTCAGTTCTTGCATATCCAGGTCGCGGGCAGCCCCGGCGCGAATTTCCTCGGTCATCATCTTCAGGGTCTTCGCGGAGACGCTGGCCGGGCGGCCCAGGCCGATGTCGGCCGGCGCGCGGATCTCATCGGCAAAGCGCAGCGTTTCGGCGCGCAGAATGCCTTTTTCGGATATAATGGCAACCAGATATTCCTTGCCGCGCATCACGAAGGTGGCGATACCGGCCCTTCCGGAGGCTTCCATGGCGCCGGCCAGAAGGCGGTAGGGTTTGATGGTTTCACCCAGCGGTGAAAGAAAATAGGCCCGCTCGAAATAGGCCGGATCGATTTGCTTGAGCGGGACAAAACGCCGCAGGTCGATCTCCTTGCTCCTTTTCGGGGCTAGAGCCTCCAGTTCATCATCCTCGATAATGACAAACCGGTCCTTTTCGATCTCGTAACCCCTTACGATCTCCTCGGCATTCAGGGCGCGTTCTTCTTTGGAGCAATAATAGCGCCGGCGCAGCGGCGTACCATCGGGCGCCAGCATTCGCAATGAGATCCTGCTTGAGCGCTGCGCGGGCAAAAGCGCCACCGGAACGCTCACCAGGCCGAATGTGATGACCCCGGACCAAATGGCATGGCTGCGTATTTCAGCTGCATCAGCCGTGGGCAATTTTTCTTTCCTCCTTCACTTTGAGAATGCTTTGCTTCAGCATCTCCGATAGAGAGACCACCTCGGGCCGGCGCCGCTCCACTTTCTTGAATGCGATCGTTCCGCCGCGGGCCTTGGTCATTACTAGATCGCGCACCCGCTCCCGGTATTCGTCCCGAAACGCATGCGGGTCGAAGTCATCTTCCAGCGCGCCGACCAACTGTTGCGCCATCTGCATCTCCTGGCGGGTCAATTCGCGGAATTGCGGTGCTTCCAGGCCGGAGACATCCACAACTTCATCGGCACGGCGCAGGGTGATCATTTGCAGATACCCATCTCCCGCGTTGAGAACGCCGCAATAGGCTTTCTTGCGCATGGTCCAACTGGCGATGCCTTGCAAATGCTGCGCGCGCAATGCTTCGGCGAGCGCGTAGTAGGATTGCCGATCCGTATCGGGCCCGATGTAGTAGGGCCGTTCATACCACTGGTGGTTGATCCGGACGGGGTCGATAAAACGGGTGATCCTGATCTCCCGCGATTCGGGGGGTTCGAGGGACTTGAGTTCATCCTCTTCCAAAAGGACGATTTCCCCGCTTTCAATTTCCAGCCCGCGGCGAATCTGCTCGGGCGAAACGGGTTCTCCGGTCTGGGAATGAACCATCTTTTGTTGGACCGGCGCTTCATCATCTTTATGCAGCAGCCGGAAGTGAACCTTTCGATCTTCAACGGCGGCATAGAATTTGATTGGAACACTGACCGCGCCGAACCGGATCACGCCCTTCCACATGGCCCTGGCCGGCATGAGGGGTTCACCTCCTTTACCTCAGTGGGTCTCATCAACAAGGGGACGATGTCCTCAGTGGGTCTCATCAACAAGGGGACGATGGGGATGACAAACCGGTTACGCAATCCTGCCCGCTGAAATTGCGGCATCGGGGTGGCCGAAATGGGGTGTGGACCTGAGCGCCATGCAATTTGATTTTTTTCGGGCACGATACGCAGATCAAAGGCGCGTCCAGGTGCGGTGGAGTATTTATGGGCGGGTGGCCTGTAGCCAGGATTCGCGGGGATAATCGTGCCGACCGGGTGCGATTGCTCCAGCCGCAGTTTAAACCTTTTTTACCCCCTTTTTAAAGCCTCTTGCCCATGCCACGTCCGGTGGATGCGACCTAATTTTATAGATAAAAAATGGGAAAGGAGGTTCAGCATGGCCAAGCCAAACGGAACCGAAACACTGGAAAGGGGTCACATCTACTTTCTGTATCGCCCGCGCGTGGAAAACGAAAACCCGGCTGGTGTCGGCGATATCCAGAGATTGTATGTCGTCTTGAGCCCCGCAGAGAAGGAGCGCTACCGCCTGGCGGTATTGGGAACCAAACGGCTGCCGCAAGCCTCCCAAGAAGGCGCTGAACGCAATTGGGGCTTCATCGAAATGGTGCGCAAAAAGCCCCAATCGATCACCAAGGAGCTGAAAGCCGCTACATACAAAACCAAGACCAGGGGCGAACGGCAGCGCCCCGCGGCTCGCCCGCTGGGCGAAGGGGTCTACCGCATCCTGCGGCACGGCGACCATACCCACTTGGTATACGCCCTGGAACTGCCGGAGAAACCGGGCGAGCCGCAAAGACAGATGCATGTCGATCAGGAGGCCAGCTACATCATCAGTATCAAAAACCCCGCCAAGGGCAGTCCCAAGAATGCCGGCCTTTCAGGAGGACGCCAGGCCCGCTATCCGCGGAAACTCATGCAGGTATTCGAAGATAAACGTTTCGCGGATGCGGACCCGCCCGAGTTTCTGGACCATGAAGGCGCCGAGTTTGTCCTGGTTGCCGCATCCGAAGATATCCAGGAAGAGCTGGGTATACGGCTCGATACACAACACGAAACCCAATCTTCGGCCGACATGTTCAAGGATCTGCACCTGGACCGGTCCAAGCATCCGGTTAAACCCCTGTTCACCGGCGAATGGGCCTAACCGGGCGAATCCGGTATGGGCAAAGCGTTCCTTTCAGCCGCCGGATGGTGCTTCCGGCGATGAATGCAAACGGGCTTTGCGAAATACGGGCGCTGCCTGAAAAAAAGCAGGTCCATCGCCCATTTTCTGAATGCTGCGCAGAAGTTACCGTCCATGTTGCCACGCCCGAAGACAGCCCGACGCGGGCATTTCTCCGGTAGTGGTAAAAAAAGCTGTGATTCCCTGTACGGTGGACAAGCACGGGGAAATCGCGGAAAAAGGAGGCCCAAAGCCTATGAAGCCATCGGAAGCCAGATTGCGCGTCAGCAAGCATACCGCAGATCATGTGCAGGAACAAATCCGCCAAAGGATGCGTGAAGACATTCACTACTATGCGCAGGCGGGGGCGGATGCCATAGAACACCGCTTGCAGGAATTGGAAACCGAATGGGACATCGAAAGAACCCTGCAAGCCAATGCAGCCGCAGCCAGTTTGCTGGGCCTCTTCTTGGGAAAAACGGTCAGTCCGAAGTTTTACTGGCTTTCCGCGGCTGTGGCCGGATTTTTGCTTCAGCATGCCCTGCAGGGGTGGTGCCCGCCCCTGCCGGTGTTCCGGCGCATGGGCATCCGCACGACCGAGGAGATCGAGGCGGAGCGTTACGCCCTGAAATTAATTCGCGGAGACTTCAAAAAAGCGCTGCAGTCGGCGCAATCGCAAACATTGAATATTGATGAAATCGTGGAATCGGTAGCGGCCGGCAATTTTGCCTGACCGGCCCAAACGACTCGCCGCGTTCAAAATAGAGGCTGCGAAACACCCGGATACCATCACCGCCCCATGTACCTGATTACCCTTCCGGAATAAATTCCAGAGGTCAGGTTTACTCATGTAATCGGCTGCAAGGCGAGATTTCTTTTCTCCTGGGGCCTCCTTCGGGTGCGCAGCAGTCTCCGCATCACGCTTATCTATCTGGATAGCAAGGCCTGGGTGAGGTGCAAAGACGGCCCCACGCCGTGAATGCATCATTCAACAACTATTTTGAGAAAGGAGTTTGTCATGGCGCAAGGGAATGAAGAATTCAAGGGGCAAACCGAAACCGCGTATGCCCAAGGAGATCAGGAGGTGGGGGCTGTTACTGAAAAAACCGCGGAGAAGACCAAAAAGCGCGTCCAGCCGTACCTTTCCGATCGAAAGGAGCAGTTCGTGCAGCAGTTGAACCAAACCGCGGGAGCGCTGCGCGAGACCGGAACGCACATGGATGATAACCGCGGTGGAGATTTGATCAGAATATCGGCTGACAAGATCGAACAGCTCGGCGCCTACTTGGGGACGCGGGATATTGACGAGCTGATCGACGACCTGAAGAGTTTCGCGCGTTCCAGGCCCTGGGCGGTAATGGGCGGGGCATTTGTAATCGGCTTGGCGGCCGCCCGGTTCATGAAAGCCGGCGGGCGACCGACCGGTTCCTGATCCCCGATTCAAGGAGTTAAATTATGCAAAGATATTATCAAGGAGAATACGAAGGGAAATCAGAAAATCGTTCTCTGGGCGGCTTGATTTCCGATTTGACCAGCCAGCTCTCAACGCTCGTGCGTCAGGAGATCGAGCTCGCGCGGGTGGAATTGACCCAAAAGGCATCCGGCATGGCCAAGGATGCGATGATGATGGGCGCCGGAGGAGCGCTGGTGTATGCAGGTTTTCTCGCGCTTCTGGCGGCCGTTGCGATTCTATTGTCCAAGTGGATGGCGGTATGGCTGGCTTTTGGGGTTGTAGCGGTGGTCGTCCTGGCCGCCGGGGCCGCGTTCCTGATGGCCGGCAAACGCCGCCTGCAAAAAAGAGATCTCAAGCCCACACAGACCATCATTTCCCTTAAGGAGAATAAAAAATGGATAAAACAACAGACCTGAATCCGGACCGGACCAGCATCGTTCCAAGCGGTCCTGCCTACGAAGACAGGCCTGCCGCGCCGTCCGGCAATAAGGATATTGATGAGATCCGTGCGGAGATCGAAAAAACCAGGCAGGAGACCATACGAACCATTAACGAGCTGGAGAGGCGTCTTTCTCCATCCCGCCTCATGGCGGAGATCAAAGAAAAGACCCGCGAAGCAACCGTAGGGAGGGCAAGCGCAATGGCCAGACAGACAGGTGAAACATCCAAACGCTGGGGAACAGCGCTGGTGGATACACTCAAAAACAATCCCATTCCGACGATGATGCTGGGCGGCGGATTGGCTTGGCTGATAGCCAACGGTGTGCGCAGGGAGGCAGAAGAGTCGTTTGAAACCGAGGCGGAATTCATCGAAAGAAGAAGGAGCGTCGGCACCGATGTCACCGGTACGTACGGCATGGGGTTCATTGACCGGAGAAGATCTTCATCCGAAACTATCGACCGCCGCGAAAAGGCCGCGGAAAAAGCCGCGCAGGTGAAGTCCCGCCTTCGCGACAAAACCGATGAAGCCCGCGGCAAGGCCGCGGAATGGAGCAATCAGGTGCGTGAAAAAGCGTCCCAAACCAGCGAGCAGGTCAAGGTTAAGGCCCAGGAGCTGGGAATTTCGGCGGATGAGTATCGCCGGCGCGCCCAGCAAAGCCTCGTGCAGGGGGGACGCAGTGCAAAAGCAGGCTTCTTCCGGTCGGTGGAAAGCAACCCGCTGGCTGTCGCCGGCGTGATGATGGCCGCAGGAGCCGCCATAGGGTTGCTTTTTCCTGAAACCACCTATGAACATGAGAAAATGGGACCCCAGCGCGATCAGATGCTGGACCGCGCGCGCGAAGCAGGACGTGAAAAAATAGAGCAGGTTCAGGCGGTCGTTCAGGAAGCCAAGGAGAGCGCCAAGGATGAAGCCGAACGGCAGGGGCTGGTTTCCCGGGAAACGTCCGAAAAAGTCGAGCAAAAGGCCGCAGGCGTAGGGCAGGAAATCCGCTCCGAGGCTGAAGAGAAAAGCGCCGAATGGCAGGAGAAGAGCTCCGGGTCGCCTGGTTCGTCCGGATCCAAGGGGCCATCCGGTTCCTTTGGTCAATAGCAGCCATGTGGTGAGTATGCGCGGCGCTTGCGAAACTGCGCAGATGATCTGCGGCATCGCGGGGTGTCATTCACAGAGGAGCGCCCTTTCCGGACCACCTGGGGAAGCCGGCCGGGCCGGCAAGGGGCGCCTGCAATGATGGCATGGCCAGATCTTAAGCGGTATTCTGACCTGATCGGATTGTTCCTGCAGTTCGGTTGGTTGGAAACCCGAAAAAGCAAGTCCGCCGAACCGGTCTTCAGCGATGATGCCCTGGTCACTCCCATCAATGCCGCCCAGGCGGACAAGATCACCCAGAGGCTGGAACAACTGGGGCCCTGCTACATTAAGCTGGGACAGTTTCTTTCCAGCCGCTCCGATATTCTGCCCAGAGTGATGGTGACCTCCCTGAGCCGGCTGCAGGACCGGGTGCAGCCTTTTGCTTTCGATCACGTCCGGCGGATCGTTGAAGGCGAACTGGGCGTGCGCCTGTCCAGGGGCTTTGCCGAATTTGAAAGCGAGCCTTTTGCGTCGGCGTCGCTGAGTCAGGTGCATCGGGCCGCGCTGCCCGGCGGCCGCAGAGTGGCCGTAAAAGTCCAGCGCCCGGATATCCAATCCGGTATCTACAAGGATATCGAAACGCTGCAAAAAGTCGCCGCCATCGTGGACCGGACCACCCGGGTGGGCCGGCGATTGAGGACCCGGCAGATCATTGAAGAGTTCAGAAAGGTGGTCACCCGAGAGTTGGATTTTCGCATCGAAGCGGCTCAAATCACAGCTTTGCGGGAAAATCTGCGCCGCTTTGACCACATCGTGCTGCCCGAGCCGGTGGACGCATACAGCACCGGCAAGGTGCTGACCATGTCCCTGATCGCGGGGCGCAAGATCACCGAAATCACACCCCTCAGCCGGACCGAGTTCAACGGTGCGCAGCTAGCCGATGAAGTGTTTGGTGCCTATCTGCACCAAGTCCTGATCGACGGGCTGTTTCACGCCGATCCGCATCCCGGCAACATCCTGATCACCGATGATCATAAAATCGCCATGGTCGATCTGGGCATGGTTTCGGCCCTGACGCCCGATGTTCAAAACAAGCTGATCAAATTCCTGAATGCTTTAAACGAAGGCAACGGCCATCAAGCCGGCACCCAACTGCTTGATCTGAGTACGCGCGCCTATGATTTCAATGAAAAAGCCTACTTCAACCAGATGACCGTCCTGATCGGCAAATACCAAGGCTTCGGCAGCAAACCCCTCGAAATAGGGCGCATGGTAATGGATATCCTGCAGATCTCGGCCCAATGCGGCATCATCCTGCCGACCGAACTGACCCTGCTCGGAAAGACCATGCTTAATCTGGACCAGGTCGGCCGCACCCTGAATCCGGATTTTGACCCCGCCGTGGCCATCCGCAATCATATCCGCAAGATCCTGCGCCGCAAAATGCGCCGCGAATCCTCCCTGAACGGACTGCTCAACACCATGTTCGAGGCCAGGGAACTGGTCACCATGACGCCGCAGCGCTTGAATGCCTTTCTGGAAAAACTGGCCGACAACAATCTGAGCCTGCGGCTGGATGTGCTTGATGAAAAGTACCTGATGACCGGTTTTCAAAAGATCGCCAACCGTTTGACCACCGGCTTGATTCTGGCGGCGCTGATTATCGGGGCCGCGTTCATGATGAACGTCCGTACGGCCTTTACCCTGATGGGGTATCCTGGATTGGCCGTCATTTTCTTTTTCCTGGCCGGCCTGGGCGGATTGGTCCTGATCTTGACCATCCTGTTTCAAGATGAAGCTTCCCGCCGCAAATAGCCAAATCGGTTATCCGCTTCCAAATAGGGGTTTCGGCAACCTCCAATAAGATTCATTGCCCATTTAAAATCAATCGCTTCGAGCCCATACTGTAGGAACAACAAGGCCGGAATTGTCTGAGGTCTGGGCGGTGGAAAAGCCGAAAAACCGCCGGCCGGTCAGCAGGCTGCCGGCTTTGAATTATATAAGAATGTCGGAGGAGTCCCATGCAACTAGATAATCTTAAACAACTGTATGTTCACGAGCTGCAAGACCTTTACTCAGCCGAAAATCAAATCACGGATGCATTGCCCAAAATGGCCGACGCAACCAAAGATGAGCGGTTGAGAAGTGCTTTTCTAAAGCATCTAGAGGTCACCAAACATCAAAAGCGGCGCCTGGAGGAGATTTTTGACCAGCTGGGCGAAAAACCCGCAAGCTCCAGCTGCGAGGGGATGCAGGGCATCATTAAAGAAGGCGAGAGTTTTATCAAGAAAGAAAAAAGCTTCTTCAGAGGCGATATCGATAGCGATGTCCTGGATGCGGCCTTGATCGCCAGCGCCCAGCGCGTCGAACACTACGAAATGTCCGGCTATGGTACGGCGCGGACCTATGCCGAACGGCTTGGATACCCTGAACAGGCGTCTTTGCTGCAACAAACGTTGGACGAAGAAGTCAGCACGGATCGTGAACTGACCCAATTGGCCGAATCATCGATCAACATCAAGGCCCAGAAGTAACACAACCGAAGGGCCGGCCGAGGCGCGCCGGCCCTTGAAAATTTCCCTCAAGCATGATGCTGCCTGTCTATTGCACAGGATGTGTTTCAGTGCTCCCTTTCTGGAGCAGCAGCATGACGGTTTTTTCCGCTTGCGACAGGCCGTCCATCCCATCGTTGCCAAGGCGTTCGGCCTCTTTCCAGAGGCCGGACAGCTCCCCGCTCAGGTAACTTTCGACCACCCACGGGTGGACATAGTATTTGCGGCAGCTCGCAAGGGTGTTGCCCAGCCGCCGGGCAGTTTTTCGAATGGCGCGAGTCACATTGCGCAGATCGGCTCTCTTTGTCCCGAAAGATCCCACGCGGACCAGTTAGGCGGCGGTCAACACGGTGGCGCACCAGGTGCGGAACTCTTTGGCCGTGAAATTTTCTTCCGAGATTTCCATCAGGTAGGCGTTGACGTCTCCGGATTCAACGGTGACGTAGCATCCCTCTCCATTGAGATGGCGGATCAATTCCTGACCAGGCAGCTCCTGGTATTTTTGGGCCAGGCGGACCAGGCGGCGGTCGTGTACATCCACCAGCTGCTGCTTCTGGCCTTTGCCAGGAAAATTCAAGTGCATCTGTGAGCCGCAAAACTGGACATGATCCGCGCGCAGGGTGGTCAGGCCATACGAACGGTTCAGCCGTGCATATTCCGGATTGCCCGATGCGCAGCAATATCGTGTCCAGCAGCCGCACCACGAAAGCCAGAGCGCGTTCCTTGGACATGCCCGGCCGGGCAAGATTCCGCTCCACCCGCTCGCGCATGCCCGGCAGCCAGCGCCCGAAGAGCACCAGGCGATCGAACTTGGTCTGATTGCGCAACTCCTGCCATCTGGCGTGATAGATATACTGTCCAACCCGACAAACCCAACAAACTCAACAAACCCACCCAACCCAACAAACTCAACAAACCCAACAAACCGATCAGGTGACTGCCTTCGCAGGCGATGTCGGAAAAATATCTCCTTTCCAGGCAATCAGGGCCTCCAGGTAGATCGATTGGAGCTGTTTTCTGGCCATGGCCTGCTTGATGGGCGGCAGCTTAAAAATGGCGCCCAGGACAGCCGCCATCATGCGGTGACTCAAAAGGGCCTGGTTATCGAAGATCAGGTTTTGCAGCAGGCCTCTTTCCACGGCCATCAAGACGGTCCGATGGACCATATCCACCGGCGTGATGGCCCGCCTGGCCCTGGCCTCGAGGCGAATGGCCGCCTGAGCGCAATTGCGGGCACAGATGCCGCACCCCAGACAGATCGTCTCGTCCACGACGGCTGTCGGCCGGGCTTCCTGACCGGGCGCAGCCTGCATGCGCACGGCACCGGCCGGGCAGATGCGCGCGCATTTGCCGCAGCCTTTGCAGCTCTGGGAGTTGAACCGGGGGATGAAATTGGCGGGATGGATGGGCATGTGCGAACCGAACTTGCGGGCCGCAATCAGCCCTTCACAGCAACAGGCGCAGCAGTTGCAAATGAAACTGACCTGGCGCTGGACATTTTCCCCCCCCTGCACCAGATTGCAGTCATACGCCTGCTGCAGCAGGTCCATGCATTCGGCGGCCTCCACCCTGCGTGCGAAACCGTTGCGGACCAAAGGATCGGCCACCTGGTTGAAGGTCATGCAAATGGCCTTGGGAGCGTTACAGGCCCGCCCCACATGTTCCATCTTGTGTCTGCAGTAGCAAATCCCGACGGCAATCGCAGATGCGCTTTGAATCACTTCGCTGGCGCGTTCGTAATCCAATATTTCCGCGGCGACGGAAGCCGGCAAGGCGGGTTCATGGACAAAGACCCTGCCCAGAGAGGTGTTTCCGGAAAGGAAAAGGTCCTTGATGAAATCTTCCTCGACATTGATGTATTCGTAAAGCAGACGGGACAGTTTCTGCTGATCGATGTCACCGCGCACGCGCATCAGGGAAAACTCCAAAAAGCCGGCCATGGGCGGCGGCAGGACATAGAGCCTTCCGCCGGAAGCCTGCATGATATCCATCAATATTCCCCGCGCCGCCATTTTTCGCAGTTTCTTACAAGCCTCCCTTTCCGGCACTTTCCATATGCGCGCGGCTTTGGCGGCGTTGAACGGACGCAGCGGCAGCAATGCTGCCAAATGGGCCTCTGCGGGGGTGAAGAGTATTTCCAGGATTTGGTGAAGCAGGGGTGACGACGGCGCCCGCTGGGGGAAGCGGTTGAGGCGCCGCCCCAGCCGTTTATAGACAGCTAAAGTCGTTGATTGCGACAAGTGGGCCTGCCTTTCTGGTTTTCCGTTGGAAAAGGCGCTACGCTGAACTGCAGTGGCCTGCTTGATCCGATCCACATTATCATACTGCCGAATGCTGGAATCAAGCCCCCAAGCCTAACGATTTGTATGACCCCGTGAAAGAAATCTGAATACCGGCCAAACCCTATTCGCGGCGATGTGCAAATGTATTCGGCTGCGCAAAAGATTCCCTGATATGGGGTCGTCCGGGGAGATGAATACACAGAAATCTCAGTTTGCGATCACCCTTCCGCGTGAAGATCATATGAGTTTGTAGGCCGCTTTCTCCGGCCAGGAATCATGGCGGGTGGTCGTTAGGGCCGAGCTCGAATGCCGATGAACTGTTTTAACGAACCCCCGATCAGGACGAGGTCGATCATGAAAAAAGTACTGCGGCTCGCCGCTGTCGGAGATCTGCACTGCAAACTTTCGAGCACGGGCAGCTTTGCACCCCTGTTCAAGCGCGTCCACGAGCATGCCGATGCCCTGCTCTTGTGCGGCGATCTGACGGATTACGGCCTGGTCGAGGAAGCGCGCGTTCTGACCAACGAACTCAAAGAAGTGGTCGACCAGATGCCCGTCATCGCGGTTCTGGGAAATCATGACTATCAGTCCGGAAAACAACTGGAAATCCAGGACTTGCTGTCGGATCACGGCATTATTCTGCTGGATGGCAACTGCTATGAAATTTGCGGGGTCGGTTTTACCGGTACAAAGGGTTTCGGGGGTGGATTCAAAAAAAGGGGGCTCCAAGCCTGGGGAGAGGATGCCATCAAAGCATTCGTGGAAGAATCACGCCTGGAAGCCATGAAGCTGGAATCCAGCCTGGCCCGGCTCGACTCTACGGGGCGGGTCGTGTTGCTCCACTACTCCCCCATCCGCGACACGTTGATCGGCGAGTCGCCCGAAATATTCCCCTTTTTGGGATCGAGCTTCCTTGAAGAGGCATTGAATCGCCATCCTGTCAGCGTGGTGTTTCACGGTCATTCCCATGGCGGCAGCCCCGAAGGTTATACATCCAGGCAGATTCCGGTTTACAATGTTTCATTGTCCCTGATGAGGCGCCTGTTTTCCGAGGAGGCGCCCTATCGTCTTTTCCAGATCGAAATCGAATCGACCGAATGCTTTCCGGACCGGATCCAGGAAGAGGTCAAAGATGTCTGAACGCGACGAAACGCAAAGTGGCCATTCAGCGCACTTCGAGGATCGAAAACCCTCCGATCCCAAACGCAGGATATACCGCGGGGCGCTGGATATCCTCACCGGCTCGAATTTCCCTTTTCTGGTCGGCGGTGCTTTCGCGCTCACATTTTACACCGGTGTGCGGCGCGACACGAAGGATATCGATCTGTTCATTTTGCCGCAGGATTTCGAACGCGGGCTGAACATTCTATCGCAAGCCGGGTTCGAAACAAGCCGTACCTTTCCCCACTGGCTCGGCAAGGCCTCCTGGGGAGAGCACCAGATCGATATCATTTTCAGCTCGGGCAATGCCATCGGCAAAGTGGACGATCTATGGTTCAGGCATGCCGAGGACGGACAGATTCTGGGTGCCCCGGTGAAGATCTGTCCGGTTGAGGAGATGGTCTGGTCCAAAGCCTTTGTGATGGAGCGCGAACGCTACGACGGGGCCGATATCCAGCACCTGCTGCTTTTCCGGGGCAAGAACCTGGATTGGGTGCGCCTGCTGGACCGGTTCGGCGTTCATTTCCGGGTTCTTTTGAGCTACCTGGTCCTGTTCGGTTTTGTCTATCCATCGCAACGCTCGATCATCCCGGATGCCATAATGAACCGGCTGCTCGCGCGCCTGAGGGACGAATCGGCCCGGCCCGCTCCCCAGGAGCGGATTTGTCAAGGGACGCTCTTGTCCAAAACGCAGTATCGCCCGGACGTGGAACAGTGGGGGTTTTCCGATGCCCGGCTGCGCCCTCTGGGGGAAATGAGCGAGGAAGAAATTGATCGATGGAGCGCTCCGGAAAGCAAGGAATAGGACTGGGGCAGGCTTGAGAATCGCCGCCTTGTCCAATCCTCGGCCGGAGATTCGGACCGCCGGTCAAAAATAATGCTTAAAGGCAAAAGAGGTGAATATCATGCGTAAAATGGATGCCATCATCATCGGCAGCGGGCAGGGCGGCGTGCCCTTGGCCACGGAATTGGCCCGATCGGGCAAGCAGGTGGGTATTTTCGAACGCAGCCGCTTTGGCGGAAGCTGCACCAATTGGGGCTGCACCCCCTCCAAGGCGTTTCTGGGGGCCGCCCACGCGGCCGGGCGTGCCCGCGCGGCGGCCGGATTGGGCGTGCATGCACAGGTGCAGGTCGATTTCGGACAGGTCATGCAGCGGGTGCGCCGGATCCGTGACAGTTTTACCCAAAACGTCGAAGAACGCCTGCAGCAGGAGAACTTGACAGTGGTCCAGGGCGAGGCCGCTTTTACCCCCGAGGGGCATGTGCGCTGCCATGGACAGGACTTTTCCGCTCCGCTGATCGTCATCGATACGGGCAGTTCAGCCGCAACGCCGCCGGTTAAAGGATTGGCCGACACCCCCTTCCTGACCGACCGAACCTTCTGGGACCTGACCCGCCTGCCCGAACGCACCCTGGTAATGGGCGGCGGTTATGTAGGTTTGGAGTTGGGGCAGGGCATCGCGCGTCTTGGAAGCAAGGTGAGCATCATCGACCGCTCCGAGCGCCTGATGAGCAGGGAGAGCCCCGAAGTGGGCGTTGTGCTCGCCCAGGCGCTCGCCCGTGACGGCGTGGAACTGCATCTGGGTGTCGAAATAGAGCAGGTTTCATTTCGCGACGGACGGTTTAGCGTGCGCCTGTCCGGACCAAGCATCCTTGAGGGCGAGGCCCTGCTGGTGGCCGCCGGGCGCCGGCCCAACACCGCGGCCTTGAACGCCCCGGCCGCAGGCATTCAACTGGACGGGAAGGGGTTCGTGCAGGTCAATGACCATTTTGAAACCACGCGTGCGGGCGTCTACGCCATCGGCGAAGCCGCGGGACAGCCGGCCTTTACGCATGTCTCCTGGGAAGATTACCGCCGCCTGCAGGCCATCCTGAACGACCGCCCGCGCAGCCGCGACGACCGGGTTTTGGGATATGCGGTTTTCACCGACCCGCAGGTCGGCCGCACGGGGCTGAGCCTGGAACAGGCCCGCCGGAAAGGCATTCGCGCGCGCGACGCCCGCATGGAAGTGAAAAACATGGCGCGGGCCATCGAATGGGGCCATGAGCTCGGGTTTTATCAGATGGTCATCGACGAGGACAGCGGGCGCATATTGGGCGCCACTCTGGTGGGATATGAGGCCGGCGAACTGGTGCATGTGTTCATGGACCTGATCGAGGCCGGGGCGACCTGGGAACTGCTCGAGCGGGCTCAGCATATTCATCCCACCTACGCTGAGAATCTGCCGAGTCTTGCGCGGATCTTCAAGTCGCGGGGGTGAGCTGTTATCCCTGCGCAGTGGTCCTGCAGTCAACGAACGCGCATGCGGGAAAATCACTCCGGCATCTGCCGCATGAAGTGTATCACCGACCAGATATCGTCTTCGAGCATGGTGTGGCTCAGGTTGGGGTGGCGTTTGAAGCCGAAACCGATTTTGAAAAAAAGGTCTCCGTCATCCTGGCGCTGCACCCGTTCCGATCGCAGATCGGTGGGCAAGGGCGCGAAGCTCTGCCCCACCGTCCCGTGGCCTTCTCCGCGCGGACCGTGGCAGTGGGAGCAGAAATAGCCGTATCCGCGACGGCCCTGCGCCACTACGGGCGGCGTGGCCTGCAGGGGATTGCGCAATGCGGCCGGCCCCATCATCTTGAGGGCGGGGAGGTCTTCAGAAAAGGAAACCGAGCCGGCCGGCATGACCGGCATGTGAGCTTCATAGGTGTCGTATCCATCGTCCGTGGTCATGCGGGCATAATCGCAGCCCGCGCAGAGCAGAGTAAGAACAACCGCCAAGGCAACCATTTGGGCGGACTCATTGCGAACCATCGGGATCTCCCTTCAGGTAAGGGTTGACCGGGTCGGTGCGGCCGTCGATATGCTGCGGCGGTATTCTTTCCCTCAACCGGCGCGTCAGTTCCTCGTTCTCCTCCGTTTCCCGGCCCTTCCTTTCGACCGAATAGGGGCTCGAGCCCGGCACATCGGGCAGCTCTCCGAAATCCCAATCACGCGGTTCTTTATCCCCGACGGTGTAAAAGACCAGCAACCCCCACCCGATAAACGCCAGGGCGATCGCCACTGGCAGCAGCATGCTCACCATTGTTGATTTCTCTTGGGTGCTGCTCATCGGTTTTCCTCCCCTTAGATGATCGCTCTTCCCAGGACCCCGACCACCAGCCAGTAGCTGACGATCCATATGCCCACCGCCACATACAAGAACACCAGAACCGGCGTGACCGGATGGTGCTCGGACTGCGGCACGAAATCGGGCTGAAGTTCCTGGAAGGGATCGTCGGCGGACTCACGGTCATGCGGGTATCCCCGCCAGGTGATATAGACCGCTATAACAAGAATGATCCCCAGCGCCGTTCCGTAAACCCAGTGCTGAAAATCGAGAAGCGGGAAAAAGCGCATGGCCGTTTCCTCTCATGCGTCGCCTGCGCCCAGCAGGACCGCGAGAAATATTGCCACGAAAAATGTTACAGCGGTGAAGGAGAATACATAAAGTTCCGCAATACGTCTGGCCGGGCGTTCCTGAACGGTCTCGGGCGGCAGATCCAAAAGCGGAAAATAGGCCGCCCGTTTCTGTTCGTCAAATTGTCCGTTCTTTAATGCCCAGTAAAAGGCCGCGAAGCTGACCACCAGGGTTACCGCGATCAAGGTGATCCATAAAATGAGGTGAAACATGCCTATTCCCCCTTTTTGACCGGAATGTCAGCGATCTCATTGGCGATATCGATCTCCTGCATCCCGCCGCTATCGCTCTCTCCGATAAAATACACCGCCACATAATCTCCCACGGACCAGATTTTCTCCGACTCGAGTTCTTCCTTGAAAAACGGCATGGCCGTACCGGTGATGCCATTCATGATCTGATAGTAGAGAATGCCGCCGCTGACGCCCCTGCCCCTCAACAGGGTGAAATTGAGGGGCGGCGGATCGAGATAGGGTTGAGCCGGCCCCATCCCGTCTCCGATCGGCCCGTGGCAGCCGATGCAAAAAGCCTGGTAGGTCCGGCGGCCGCGCTGCAGGCGGTAGTCGCTGGTGGCATAGGGATTGGGCAGTTCCTGCCAGGGGCGTGGAACGTGATCGTGCAGCCAGCGGACATTTTCATCCGGGCCGGCCCGGAAAGCCGCCAGCGCCCTTTCCTTCCAGTAGTTCTGGCGCGCCATGCGGTGATCTGCCAGCTTGAACCCCAGGCTCTGCTTGTAGGCGATCAGGGCATTGATCTGTTCCATGCCCAGGAACTCCCAGTTGGGCATGACCGATTCGGGCCGTGTGAAGCGGGGATTGATGAAATGGGCCACGTGCCAGTCATCCGGGTGCAGCCCGCCTTCCTGGGACAGATCCGGCCCCCAGCGCTCGGTCCCCACCAGGTGGGGCACATCCAGAACGTAGTCTCCGGGTTGGGAAATTCTTTCGGCGCCGGTGCCCCAATCGATGGGACGCACGAACTGAGTATGACAATAGGTGCAGCCGTTGTTCCTGTAAATTTTACGGCCTTCCTCTTCCAGGGGGGTGCGCGCCCGCACAATGGCCGACGGCTCCTCGGTGATCGTATGCCACGGCAGGAGCATCGAAACAAACAAGACGGCCGAAAAAATCAACAGGCAGCCGGCCACGACGACAACGGGGACCATCTTCATGGCGAACCCTCCTTGATGCTCCCCGGCCAGTACATGGTGCGCAGCAGAGCGTACAATCCGGTATAGGCCGCGGCGATGATGAACAATCCTGCAAAGAGGCGCAGGACCATGTAGATATGTGTCATGGGCAGCGTGCGGTAGATCGCTTCTCCGTTGAGCCAGCTGTTGCCCTGGACCAGACCGGCCGTGGAGAGAATCAAATGAAAAGCGGTCAGTCCGAAGATCAGGAACCAGTGTTGAATGTCGACCAGGCGTCTCTGGTAAATCGGACGGCCGGCGATGCGCGGAATGATCAGCCAGATGCCCGCCAGGCCGATCGATCCGGAAAACCCCAGGACCCCCAGGTGCGCGTGGGCGATCACAAAATTGTTCAAATGGGTCACACGCTGCACCGAGGGCAAAGATTGCAGCGGTCCGGCAATGCAGGTCAAGGCATACCACACCAGCCCGGCAAAAACGAATTTGCCGGCCAGATTGGCATGCAGGATCCCAAGTCGCCCGCGCATGGTCAGCCACAGATTGATCACAACGGTGGCCACGGGCAGAAACATGCTCAGGCTGCCGGTGATGGCCACCACCTTCAACCAGGTAGGAATGGGCGTCTGGATGATGTGATGGGCGCCGATGTGGGAATAGAGCACCAGGACCGACCAGAAGCCGATCATCGAAAGGCTGTGGCTGTAAAGCGGCGTACGGCACACGATGGGTACGACGTAGTAGGCCACGGCCACCGCCAGGGGTGTCATGAACAGACCGATGATGCCGTGGCCGTAAAACCAGGCCAGGTTGGCATCGGCCAAACCGACCAGCGACCCGGTGCGCGGGTTCCAGACGGCGTTGCCGAAGAAATAGAAGCACCAGGTGAATACAAGCGCGGCGAACAGGTACCAGGTGCTGACGTAGAGCATTTTCTCTTTTCTTCTCAGGGTCGTCCCCAGATAGTTGGCGAAAATCAGGGCAAAGGCGGTCAGAATACCTATGTCCACCGGCCAAACCCATTCCGCATATTCGCGTGATTGCGAATAGCCCAGACCCAGCAGGATATTCCCCGTCAATATGGAAAGATTCCAAACCCACAGCGAGAGTTTGCCCAACCGTTCACTGTACAGGGTCGTGCGGGCCATGACCGGGATCAGGTAAAAACCGGCGCCCATGAGGCTGGTGCCGATGAATCCGAAAATCACCGTGTTGGTGTGCATGGGCCGCAGGCGGCTGAAGACCAGAAAGGGAATATTGCCGAGCAGTTCCGGGGCGATCAGATGGGTGGCATCGATGCCGCCCAGCGTCGTCCCCACAACGAACCAGATGGCCGAACTGAGCAGATACAACTTTGCGGTCCCCCACGGTTCGACTTTTAAGAGTCTCACGGAATTCTACTCCTCGCCGGCAAATCCGGAATTTGAAATTTCAAATTTGAAATTTGAAAAGCGCTGCATCCCAAGCCCTCAAACCTTTCCATGCATCTTAAATGATGCCCCAACCTCACAACCAAGCCGTCTCTTTGAATTTCAAATCTCAAATTGAAATCTCAATGGTGGCACGCCAGCCAGCAATCGATCTGCGCCCCCAGCCGTTTGTGGCAATCGATGCAAAAACCCATTTGAAAGCGCCTGCGGAGCAATCGATCCTGAGCTTCCACCGCACCATGGCACTCGGCGCAGTCCAGCCCTGCCCAGCGCATATGCGGCTGGTGGTTGAATTGTACATAATCGGGTACATAGAAAACCCGCTTCCACTCGATGGGCCGGCCGGTCGTCAGCGTCTGTTTCTCCTTCAGAATCTCCGGGTGGATCGGAATGATGTAATCGTGGCAGAAAAAGCATTTGCTCATTTCAGGCAGCCCGGAGCGGGGGCCGTGATCGGGAAACGGATGACAGAAGCGACAGGCGATCTGCTTGGTGCCCGCGTGCACCCGGTGGCTGAAAGGAATCGGCTGCTCAGGTCCGATGTCGCGGTACGGAAAAACGTAATAGTAAAAGAGCATGAAAATACCGATCACGGCTATGCCGATATAAGCCCACTTTCCGCGTCGCGGATGATAGGGCGGAACCAGCTTTTGGGGATCGTTTGTTTGCATACTATTGCACCCGCTCCAAGCCTTTCCAGAATAAGGGATCGGACACCGGCAGCAGCGGGAAGCTGTTCAAGAAAATGAGCATGCACAGGGCGACCAATCCGAAAAACCCGGCGCTGATCAACAGCTCCATGATCCCCAGCGGCAGACTGTTTTCCTTCCACAGCGACGGGGCGATGAGCAGAAAACGCTCCAGCCACATGCCGACCAGGATCAGCAGCGAGAGGGCCACCATGAAGCCGTGTTTCATTTTGATGCGGCGGCTGAGCAGAATGACGAAAGGCACCGCGAAGCAGACGATCAGCACGGTCCAGGCCAGCGGCTCCCAGGGGAGTCCGCGCACGCGCTGGAGCACGAAATGGGTTTCCTCTGGCAGATTCCCGTACCACGTGATGAAAAACTGCACGTAGAAAAAGTCGGCCGTAATCAGGCAGAACCCCAGCAGCAGTTTGCCCAGGTTGTGCAGGTGCAGCGGTCGGATGTAAGGTCCCAGACCGAGCCGGCGCTTGGCATAAAAGCACACAATGATCACAGCGGCGATGCCGGTGAAGAAACTGCCCACGAAGTAATACGCGCCGAAAAGGGTGCTGTAGTAATGGGGGGTAAGCGACATGATCAGATCGAAGGCCACAATCGTGAGCAGCACGCCGAAAAAAATGCCGTAGATGTTGGCCAAGATGGTCTGAGCCCTGGCCTGCGGCGCTTTTTCGGGCAAATCCAGCACGCCTTGCTTCCGGCCGACCAGCTGTGCGTCTCCGCGTACGCCCGTGAAAACCATGCCCACTGCGGAGAGCGCCAGCAGCAGCAGGGCCGCGCCTTCCCGTAAGAAGAAGAACGGAGTATTCAACCAGGCCTGTTTTTCGGGAACCGGTTCGTGAATCCACGGAAACAGACCATCCTTGCCGATCCACAGCACCCAGAAAAGTACAAATGCCAGCGGCAGAAAGAATACCGGCGCTTCGGCCAGGCGCTTGATGGAACGCCCCCAGTCGGCCTTGGTGATGATCAGCACGGCCGAAAACATCACCGCCCCGCAGCTCAGCCCGGTCCAGAACATCAGATTGACCAGAAAGGCCTGCCAGGCGCGCTGGTGCATGGCGCCGCCGGCGCCGTACAGGAAGGCGGCAGCGCCGACTGCGACGCACGCCGCCGGCAGCCAGAGGATCCATCCGCCGGCCGGACGGCCCTGGGCGTCCCGGAAAACAGCTTTGCGGTCGATTTCAGACATCGCGAATCTCCTCTGCGCCGCTTTCATGCAAAAGGCGCCGCACCGCCTCGTTGCGTGCAGGCGGACAGGTCAACAGGATGCCGAAGCGGTCCACCGTGAAACGGGCGTCGTAATGCGCAGGAGTACTCAGGCGGGGCATGCGCGAGAGAATCAGCAGGCCCGCCAAACCTGCCAGGATCGCAAAGAGAATACAAAATTCAAATGAGATGACGACATACGGGATCCTTGGAATCTGAGGCTTTCCCCAAACGATGAATTTCCACTGGGCGGCCGTATAAGTCGCCAGGACAAAGCCGGAAATAACACCGAACAGGCCGCCGAAAAGAACGAAGCGCCGCACCGGGCTGGGCCTCATGCCCAGCGCCTCTTCGACTTCGTCATTGCGTGCGGGCGTATATACGTTTTCTACGGCGATTTTTTCGGCCTTCATCTTTTCGATCGCCTGAATGACATCGTCGACGTAGGCGTAAATGGCCAGTAGTTTCTTGTTTTCTTGCATATTGTCCGAACCCGATGGTTTATGTCCCCTTCAGACTTCAAACTTTTGTTTTCAAGCCCTGCAAACCGTCCAACGGACCACGTGCTTTTCATTCCCTGCGCCTTGGTACCGGCAGATCTTCCTTCAACTCGGTCATGGAAATGGTGGGAAGGAATTTGGCGAACAGCAGGAAGAGAAAAAAGAAAATGCTGAACGACCCCAGCAGGATACCGAATTCCACGATGGTCGGCCCGAAGTACCTGCCCCAGGAATATGGATCGAATTCATGCGCCGGAGAACTCAGAATGATGACATAGCGCTCGTACCACATGCCGATGTTGATCAGCACCGAAATGACGATCAACGGAACCAGGCGGGTGCGCAGTGTTTTGATATAGAAGAAAAGCGGTACGATGGCATTGCAGAAGAACATCAGCCAGAAGACGAAGGCATAGGGCCCCGTTGCGCGCCAGTGAAAAATACCCCGTTCGGCCTCATTGCCGCTGTACCAGGCAATGAAAGTTTCGGTCATGTACGAATACAGCATGATCAGACCGGTAAAGATGATGGTTTTGGCCACATTTTCGAAAATATCCATGCTCAGGATCTCTTCGAACCGGTACAGGATGCGCAGGGGTATCAAGAGGATGAGGACCATGGCCAGGCCCGAGTGAATGGCGCCGGCCACGAAATAGGGCGCAAAGATGGTGCTGTGCCATCCGGGCACGATGCCCAGCGCAAAATCCCAGGAAACGATGCTGTGCACCGAAATCACCAACGGTGTGGCCAGCGCCGCAAAAAGGATGTAGACCCAGCCGTGATGCCCCCACTGGCTGGCGTTTCCGGTCCAGCCGAGCGATATGACCGTATAGATCTTCTTGCGCAGCCCCTTGAATCTCTCCCGCAGAATGGCCAGATCGGGGATCATACCCGTGTACCAGAAGATCGTGCTGACCGTCAGGTAGGTGGAAATGGCGATCACATCGAATACCAGCGGAGATTGGAAATTGGGCCACAGGTTGCGCTGGTTGGGATAGGGCAGGATCCAGTAGACGATCCACACCCGGCCCAGGTGGATTAAAGGAAAAAGGCCGGCGATCATGACCGCGAAGACGGTCATGGCTTCGGCGCTGCGCGCCAGGGCCGTGCGCCAGGGCGCTTTGAACAGATAGAGGATGGCGGAAATCAAGGTTCCCGAATGGGCAATCCCCACCCAGAAGACGAAATTAATCAGATAGGTGCCCCACATGACCGGGTGGTTGATGCCGGCCGCGCCCAAACCCGTGGCGATCTGCCATCCCCAGGAAAAGACGCCTATGAGAATGCCCACAAACGCGAGGGCCAGCACGGCCCAGTAGGCCTTGACGGGCTTGGAAAAGCCGTAAAGGACCTTCTCATTGATCTCCTGATAGCTCAATTGCTTCATAGGCTTAGGATTTTTTGAGTTGGTTGATTCGTTGAGGTTATCGGGTTATGTGTTTATTGGGTCATTGACTAAGTTCAATTCCCAAAAGTTGATCCTGCAAATCCATCACGGCAAACGGACTCTCACAGTTCCTGGGTCAAGCGTTTCAGGTAGATGACCGCCGGTTTGGTATTCAGATGGTGCAGCACCTGATAGGCCCGGGCATCTTTGATCAATCGCGCCACCCGGCTTTTCGGATCGAGCAGGTTGCCGAAGATCAAGGCGTCGGTCGGACAAGTCTGGGCGCAGGCGGTGGTGAATTCGCCGTCGCGCAGCGGCCGGTCTTCATTGCGTGCTCGGACCTTGGCCGCCACTATGCGCTGGATGCAAAAGGAGCATTTTTCCATGATCCCCTTCTGCCGCACGGTCACTTCGGGGTTGAGCTGCATGTTCAGCGGCTCCGGGCGCCTCCAGGTAAACCAGTTGAAGCGGCGCACCTTGTAAGGATCGTTCTGGGAGCAGAAGCGCGTACCGAAACAGCGGTTGTACACCTGGTTGTTGAGGCCGTCGACGCTGTGATGGGGCGCGAAAACGGGACAAACCGACTCGCATGGGGCTGCGTCGCAATGCTGGCACAGCATGATCAGCCAGCCCACCCGCCACGTGCCCGGTTCGAAATAGCGTTGCGTCCGGATCCATGACATTTCGCGCATCTTGAGCATCTGTTGGCGGCCCACGAAGGCCACGTTGTTTTCCGCGTAGCAGGCCATCACGCAGGCCCCGCAGCCGATGCAGCGGTCCAGGTCGACGACCATGCACCAGCGGAATTCCGTGTGCTGGTGCGGAGCGTAAAAATCCACATCGCGATGGTAGCCCTCGGCCAGAGGCATGGTGATGTGCGGCTTGTGCCCGGCGGAGGCAGCCTCCCTGTAATGCATGAAAACTTCGCGCTGCAGGATGTCGCGGCCCTGGTCGGTAAAACTCCCGCTGGTGGTGGCAATGGCGAAGCGTTCCTCCAGACGGTTGATCTTGACCACGAAAGAGGTGCCGGCCATCGCGCCCCTTTCATCGGTCTTGGGGGAAAGCAGTTGGTAGGCATTGCCGGGCAAACCCTCGGCAAACCGTCCGAAATGGGTATGGCCCTGGCCGAGCGGTACGGCCACCTGGCCCGGCGGGACAGAGGGGATCGGCATCACCGGCACCGCAATGGCTCCATGCGGCGATTCGATCCGGACCAAATCATTTTGGGACAACTCCAGCCGGCGGGCATCGTCCGGGTTCATCTCGACCCAGCCGCCCCAGGTGATCTGGGTAATGGGATCGGGAAACTCCTGGATCCAGGGCCGGTTGGCCATGCGACCGTCATAGAACTGGACGGTCGGGTATACGACCGCGTGAAACGCCCCCAGCTCCGGCTTGCCGGTTTCCTTTGGAAATACGGCTTCGTCCAGCCTTCCCGCGAGTTTGGGGGGTGACACAGGCCTTTGATCTTCCGGCCAGCGCCCGCCGCGGCGCAGCGTTTCCATCCAGAAGCGCGTGAAATTGCCTGTGCCTTCCTTTTCCTGCTGCTTGCGCCAGGCGGCCTGGAGCATTTCCAGGAAGCTGGGATGATCTTCGCCCCTGCGGTCAAAAAGCGACTGGATCAGCAGGTCGCCCAATGGGCGGGTGTCCATCAGGGGTCCCATGGTGGGTTGCAGGACACTCAGGATGTTCTCCTTGGGGCGGTAATCCCCCCAGGTTTCCAGGAAAGTGTGCGCCGGAAGCTGCAGATGCGCCAAGGCGCCGGTTTCGTCTGTGAAGCTGGAGAAGCTGATCACTGCCGGCACCTGCCGCAGGCCGTCGCCAATCTGCCAGGCGGCGGGCAGGGTGAATACCGGGTTGCTGTCGTGAACCAGCAGCACATCGATATCTTTTGCCTGTAAACGCCGGCCGAACTCCTGCATGGCCGCGGCCGGGGCGGCCGCGCCGATGGCATGCGGGTTTCGAAAATCCAGCAGGGCCAGGCTTTCCTGCTTGAAGGCGCACAATAGATTGGCGGCGATCGCGCTGGGATAGGCATTGGGGGTCAACAGGCCGTTGCCTCCCGCCAGGGCCAGTGGCCGGGCGGCGCTTTGAAAGCGGCGCGCGACCCTGCGCAGTTCTTCTTCGGGCACCCCGCTTTGACCGGCCGCATCGCGGACCGAATAGGGTTCAAGCAGCGCCTGCAGCATGTTGCGCCGCCCGGACGCCCAATGCGCCGGGGCCTCTTGTTCCATGAGGGCTTTGAGTATGCCCAGGCCGACCAGATACTCCTTGCCCGGCGCCACCAGAAGCACATGGTCGGCGTTGGCGGCCGTCTGGGACCGGCGGGAGCCCACATGGACAAAGAAGTTTTTGCGATCCGCGCGGGGTCGATGAAAAAGGCCGAAGCGACGGGCGTACTCCACATTGGAAAGCCAGGTCTCCAGGAATGGGGCGTCGAAAGAGATCAGAAAATCGGCCTCATCGATCCGGTAGGTGGGCAGCGCCTTTTCCCCGAAAACGGCCTGATTGGCCGCTTGCAGTGCCTCATAGGCCAATGGCTCGTACATGAGGTGGCTTTGGGGTCCGGCCCCGAACCCGGCCAATCCCTGATCGATGACCTCTTTGAGCGTGCCGGTGACCAGAGGGGTTAACAGCACCAGCCGTTCCTGGCGGCCCTGGTCGCGCAGGCTCTGCAGGCGCTGGGCCAGCAGCCCGGCGGCTTTGGTCCATTCCAGCGCCTGCCGGGAGCCGTCCGCCAGACGCACGGACGGTTGCCGGATCCGATCCGGATTGTAAAGGCCGGTCAATGAAGCCTGGCCGCGGGGGCAGAGCTTGCCGGCGCTGATCGGGTGCAACGGATTGCCTTCGGCCTTGACAATGCGGCCGTCCCGATTCGCCACCAGCATGCCGCATCCAGCCGGGCACTCTCGGCAGGTGGTGGCAAAATAGGTCGGTTGGCCGGGGATGATACCTTCGGGAGGACGGACGTACGGAATCAAATCCGGTAATTCCGGCGCGCAGCCGGTGGCGAAGGCCACACTGCTCCAGCTCATCAGTTTGAGGAATTCGCGGCGCTTGATGCCTTTGGCCATAAAGGTCTCATATTTTTGACTTTGAAAAGGTCATCTTTTTTGCCAGGGAGCCTCTCAGAGGCCGGCTCGGGTCGGATTTCCTGTTCGGCGGGTCGGCATCAACGATCGCGATTGAAAGCAACGTCCGAATTGGAACGCAGCCTAGCATTGCGCATGTACAAACAAAATCAGGCCAAACATGTATTTTGAATAGGTTCCGGACAGTATGCCGGTGGTCTTCACCCCATCGGCGACCGTGACCACGTGCCTGCCGGCGTGCGCCTTCCAGCGCGCGGACGCGAACTTATGCTCCGGGGCCGTTCGCGGTCCCGTCCTGGTCCTTATTGGAAGCAGTCTCGGCCGGACGGTCATCCTTCCCCAAAACGGTTGCATTCTGATGGTGAAACGATGCATCGGGCGCCTGGCGCGCGCTCAGGCAACCGGGGCCGTTCAGATCGGCGGACACGCGGCACAAATCACAAATAGGGTGGATACCTGATACCCCGCTTTCAGCGGGCATTTTATGCTTGGGGATGACTCTGAACACCCGCGCTCATTGCCCAAACAAAAAACCGACCAAGGAGCAATCGTCATGACCACCCACTCAGCCATCCGCCGCCGGGAAATGCAGGATCCGCACCTAAACAGGTGGTGGGTCTTCCGGATGGGTGCGGCCGGCGGACTGGCGGCCGGGATCGGTTACATGCTTTTCGAAATGTCGGCGGCCTGGCTGCTGAAGGGTGAACTTTTCAGCCCCTTGCGGTCGATCGCGGCCATGCTGCTGGGCCGGGATGCGCTGGCCCCCTGGTATTCAGCCTTCGCCGCCGTGCTGATCGGGATGGCGATCCATCTGATGCTATCGATATGTTTCGGCTGGTTGTTTGCCTTCCTGGCGGCACGCTATCGCATCCGGAGTGGTTCTCCCCTGGCATGGCTGGGATGGGGCGGGATGTTCGGAACGGGATTATGGATCGTCAACTTCTATCTTGTGGCACCCCTTTTCGGGTGGTACTGGTTTCCGCTGGGGACCCTCCCGTTCGTCCAGGCATTCCTCGGACATGCCTTCTTCTTTGGTGCGCTCCTGGGCTGGCTTGTTCATCGCAGGTTAAAACCCTATCTTCCGCCTGGATCGACCAGGGATGTGCCGGTTCATGGGGGCGTGCCCCGATAACAATACATACCGCACGGTATTCAAACGCTTGCCTTCGATCCTTATGTTTCCGCCACTTGGACGCACTTGCGTCGTTCATTTCCCCCGCTCGCGCATGGTGAGCCGCTTTCAACGCCACTAGCCAATTTCCAACGGACCGCACCTCCGGAGATGATGTTGCTGCATGGCGGACTCTGGTGCTGTGTACCTTTACCGCTGCGGTGACCTTTCCAGGCAAGGCTTCGCGCTTTGCAAAACCTTCAGGAGATGGTTTGTGCAAACCTTTTCTAGAGAGCGCCGTGTCCTTTGCGGGATTTGTCCGGCGGGCTGCTGGATCGTTGTATCTTACGATCAAGAGGGCCGCATGGCAGCCGTGCGGCCGGATGACACCTCTGCCCTGGGCATCCTGTGCAAACTGGGCGAGCACTCACCCGAGATCGTCTACTCCCCGCATCGCTTGAAAACACCCCTGCGCCGCAAAGGGCCCAAGGGGACAATGGATTTCGAAGCGATCTCCTGGGATGCGGCTTTCGATGAAATCGTCGCCCGCCTCAACGCGCTCAAGGAGGCCTCGGGACCCGAGGCGGCCGCCATTTATACCGGCCGGGGCAGCTTCGAGCTGGGCATGTGCGACGTGTTTCAGCCGGCCGGGGTCGCGGTCTCTTCAGCCTCCAGCGTGCTCTTTCCGTTCGGTTCGCCCAACACCATGGGCGTGGGGGCCTTGTGCTACGTCTCCTACGCCATGATCGCGCCGCATGTCACCATGGGCGGCATGCTGATCAACATGTTTTCCGATCTGGAAAATGCGGATCTGATCGTGGTCTGGGGGGCCAACCCGGCCACGGACAGTCCGCCGCTTGATTATTACCGCATTGCGGAAGCGGCCAAACGCGGTGCGCGGGTGGTGGTGATCGATCCGCGGCGCACGGCCACCGCCAAACTTGCGGGCGCCGAATGGGTGCCCATCCGGCCGGGCACGGATGGAGCGCTGGCCCTGGGGCTGTGCCAGGTGCTGATCGCAGAAGAATTGCATGACGAAGCCTTTGCCCGCAACTGGACCCACGGCTTCGACCAGTTCGTCGCCTATTTCCAGCATTTCCGTCCCGAAGTGGTCGAATCGATTACCGGCGTCCCGCAGGAGACCGTGCGCTCGCTGGCCCGGCGTATCGCCGCCGCACGCGGTGCCTCACCGGTGATGTATACCGGATTGGAGTACAACGACAGCGGCGTGCAGGCCATCCGGGCCACCATGGTCCTGTGGGGCCTGGCCGGCCAGCTGGATGTGCCCGGCGGGCGCTGCTTTACCATGCCGGGCAGTGAATTTCCGATCAACCGCCAAGGCTTGATCGCCAACCCCAACATGAAAAAAGCCCTGGGGCTGGAAAGCTTCCCGGTCTACAGTGCTTACCGGGGCGAATCGCATGCCAACGCCCTGCCCGAAGCAGTGCTCAACGGCCGGCCCTATCCGATCCGCGCGTTGCTCGTTTTAGGGGCTTCGATCACCACGGCCTGGCCGCAACCGAGCGTTTGGCGGCGCACCCTGGAGGCTTTGGATCTGCTGGTGTGCATCGATGTGAACCTGACGGCCGATTGCGCTTATGCCGATATCGTGCTGCCGGCGGCCACCTGGTACGAAATCGAATCGTACATGCGCTACGGTCCGGTCTTCCGCATCCGCGAAAAAGTGATCGAGCCGCTGGGACAATCCCGCAACGCCTTTTTTATTCTGACCGAGTTGGCCGAGCGGCTCGGATACGGCCACCTGTACCCGCGCAACGAAGAGGCGTTGCTGCGCCATGCCCTCAAGGCTTCGCCCTTCACCCTGGAACAGGTGCGCGCCGCGGGCGGCGCGGTGCGCATCGAAACCGGGCTGATGCAATATAAGAAATGGGAAAAAGGGCTGTTGCGCGCCGACGGGCGTCCCGGATTCGACACGCCCACCGGCAAATTCGAGATCGCATCCACGATTTTGGAGGAACACGGCTATGCGCCCCTGCCGGTTTATACCGAACCCCAGGAAGGTCCGCTGGCCCGGCCGGAACTGACGCGCGACTATCCGCTGGTGTTCAACTCCGGCGCGCGGGTGGCCACCGATTTCCGCAGCCAGTTCCACGGCATCGAGGGGCTGTGCCGACAGCGGCCCGAGCCCACCATCATGCTCAACGCCGGCGACGCCGCGGCCAGGGGGATTGCGGACGGGGATGCGGTGCGGGTGCGCACGCCGCGCGGCCGGGTGCGCATGCGCGCCCTGGTCAGCGATGATATCGTAGCCGGTGCCATCGACGCCAACATGGGCGGCGGCGGCCCGCTCGGACCAGCCGCCTGGCAGGCCTGCAACATCAATGACCTGACCGGCTTGCGCTACGATCCCATCTCCGGATTTCCCATCTACAAAGCGCTTTTATGCGAGGTGGAAAAAGTCGCTCAGGACGGCGGCGCCTTGCGCATCGATTCGGGCGAGCCGGCCGCGCTGGCCGGGCATCTGTCCCGTGCCGCCGAAGCACCCGCGAGTGCCGAGCGCATCTATCTGGACCACAACGCCACCACCAGCCTGGCCCCTGAGGTGATCCGCTGCATGACCGATGCTTTGCGCGACGGGTACGGCAATCCCTCGTCCATTTACCGTGAGGGCCGTGCGGCCAAAAACGCGCTGGAAGAGGCCCGCCGCAAAATCGCCAAGCTGCTCGGGTGCACGGCGCGGCGCATCTACTTTACCGGCGGCGGCAGCGAGGCCAACAACTGGGTGATAAAAAGCAGCGCTTTGGCCCACTGGGATAAAAAGTCGCACTTCATCACCTCGGCCGTCGAACACTCTTCGGTATTGAAGGTGATGGAATGGCTGCGCGCATACGGTTTCCCGGTGACCCTTCTGCCGGTGGACCGCTACGGCCAGGTCGATCCCGACGACCTGGCGTCGGCCATCACTCCCAAAACGGTCCTGGTCAGCATTATGACCGCCAACAACGAGACCGGTACGATTCAGCCGATTGCGCAACTGGCCCGCATAACGCGGGAACGCGGGGTGCTGTTCCATACCGATGCGGTGCAGGCCGCCGGCAAGATCGCCCTGGATGTCATCGATCTGGACGTCGATTACCTGACCATGTCCGCGCACAAGCTGCATGGCCCCAAAGGGGTGGGCGCGATCTATGTGCGCAAGGGTGTCAACCTCACGCCGTTGATTCATGGGGGCAGGCAGGAGCATGGCGTGCGCGCGGGCACGGAAAACAGTCCCGGTATCATCGGATTCGGCCGGGCCGCCGAACTGGCCGAGAACCGTCTGCCGGAATCGGCCGGCCGTGTCGAACGGTTGCGCAACCGCCTGCAGGCAGGCCTGCTTGCGATCGTTCCCGGCGCCCGGCTCAACGGCCATCCGCGTGAGCGCCTGCCCAACACCTTGAATATCTCTTTGCCGGCGGTGCGGGGGGAGAGCATGGTGCTGGCCCTGGACATGAAGGGGGTTTCCATTTCGTCGGGTTCGGCCTGCCGCTCGGGTTCGCCCAATCCTTCACATGCGCTTTTGGCCATGGGCCTGACCGCCGAGCAAGCCCATTGCGCCCTGCGGTTTTCTCTGGGCCGCGCCAACAGCGAAACCCAGATCGACCGGGTCGTCTCCCTGATCGACGATACCATCCACCAGTCCATGAACAGCGTGCGGTTCGTGACCTGTCGATGATCGGCGGCACCCGGCCGGCACCGGAAAGAGAGTTCGATGAAACCGATTGCAGGAAAACAACATCGCTTGCAAAGTTATTCCCCTGCGGAACAATGGGCCGAACCGCGCGGGCAAGTTCAAGACTTGAGCTGGGGCGCCCGGCAGCGCCTGTCTTTCGCCAACTATGTGCGCGCGGATTTCAAAGATGAAATCGGCAAGGATGTCCGGGAGGGATTGTCCGCCAGGCCGAAGACCCTTCCGTGCAAGTACTTCTACGATGACCTGGGCTCGCGTCTGTTCGATCAGATCTGCCGCCTGCCGGAGTATTATCCCACGCGTACGGAAATATCGATTTTGCGGACTTCGGGGGCGGCGATCATGTCCTTTTTCGAGCCGCAACCCGGTGACCTGGTGGAGATCGGTTGCGGTGCCGATCTGAAGATCCGCCAGCTGTTCGAGCGGACCGACCCGGACCGTCTCGCGCACATCCGCTATGTGCCCATGGACATCAGCGCCGGCTGCCTGGTGCAATCCGCGCGCCGGATGCTCGCTGATTTCAGGGGCTTGAAAGTTCATGCGCTCATCGCCGATTTCACCCGCCATGTGGAACGAATTCCGGCCGGCCGGAAGATGATCGTGTTTTTCGGCGGGACCTTCGGCAATTTTACATTCGCGGAGGGCATCGATCTGTTAAAGCGCCTGGCCGGCATCATGGGACCGGAAGACCGGTTGGTCATCGGCCTGGACATGATCAAAGAAAAAGAGATCCTGGAAGCCGCCTACAACGATCGGCAAGGGGTTACAGCCGCATTCAATCTGAATCTCCTCCAGCACATCAACGTGCGGCTCCGGGCGGATTTCGATCTGAATGCGTTCGAACATCTGGCGTTTTGGAACGAGCGGCAGGAGCGCATCGAAATGCACCTGCAGGCCAAAAAGGATTTCAATGTTAATCTTGCCGAACTGGGCATCTCCTGGTCTTTCACCCGCGGGGAGAGCATTCGCACCGAAATCAGTCAGAAATTCAGCCGAAAAAGCGCGCAGGAGCGCTTCCGCAAGGCCGGCTTGCAAGCAATTGCCTGGCATACCGATCCGGCCGGGTGGTTCTGCCTGGTGGAACTGCGCAGATTGCAGGCCTTGGACCTCGGATATGCCATCCAGCCGTCCGGAAATGGGTGTGAGAAGGTCGTCCCCTCCGGGGCTTGATTCAAAACAGCGCCTAACCATCGGGTCGGGGCATCTCGGGGTCAATCCATCCGAGAGAAAAGTGAGGCCTCGGTATGAACATACGCGCCTGGCAGATTGCGAATACAAAGGCGGCCTTTTGCTTGATACCGGCTTTCCTGTTTTTCTTCGGCACGGGGGCCGCCCGGGCCGGACCCGCGGAGTACACTTGGGATATCGGACGGATTGTCTCCGGTCAATCCCTGTATACTTCTTTGTTGGAAAAACAGATACCTTCGCGTGCCATTCATCACATCATAACCGGCTTGAAAGCGCATATCGACTTCGGGAGAATCCAGCCCAACACCGCCTATCATTTCAGAATGGACCCGAGCGGAGAATTGCGCGAATTCACCATCGAGTCCGGGCATGATCTTTTTCATCTTTCCATGGGGCAGGAACGCTATGGCCTGAGCCGGTGGAAGGTGCCGCGCAGAATACAGATGGACACCGTCCGCGCCCGTTTCGAAAAGAACCTGAGCGAAACGATCCGAAGGGCCGGTGAAGCCGATGACCTCACCCAAAGTTTAGAAGAAATCCTGTTGCAGGATCTGGACCCGGTCATTGAATTACAACCGGGCGATCACTTCAGATTGGTCGTGGAAAAGATATACGGGGGCGACTGGCTGCTGCGCTATGGGGAGATCGAGGCTTTCGAACTGCGCAGGGGTGAAGCCGGCGTAATGGCTATCCGCCACGGGGACCAGTATTATGACGGGGTGGGGCGGTCGCTGAAAAGAAAGTTCCTGAGAGTTCCCCTGCATTACCAGTTCGTAAGTTCCAAATTCATGCAAGAGAGAAAACACCCCATCCTGGGCGGCGTGCGCCCGCATCAAGGCATCGATTTCGCCGCCCCGCTGGGAACGCCGGTATGGGCCATTGCCGACGGTGTGGTCATTACTGCCGGTTGGATGAATGGTTTCGGACTCACCATCATCCTGCGGCATGCGCATGGTTATGAAAGCTTTTACGCGCATTTGAACGATTTCGGCCCTGAAATCCGGCCGGGCGGCACGGTCCTGCAAAAACAGGTGATCGGCTATATCGGCACCACGGGGCTTTCAACCGGACCGCACCTGCATTTCGGCTTGTCCTGCCACGGCGAGCATCGCGACCCCCTCAAGGAAGCTTTTCCAAGGGACACCATCACACAGGAAGATGAACTGCGTGCCTTCCTGCTGAAGAAGCAGATGATCAGCTCGATCCTGTCCGCCGACGGACAGACCGGCAGGGGACGAATGCCCTGATCCAATGAGGACTACCTGTTTTTTGATGCCGAATTACGCAGTGCACCTGATTACTTTCGATCATCGGAGCATGATAGCAAGCTAACGATGGAAAGAGACTCTCTCCATCGGGAACACCAACCAAGGAGGTGAATGCGATGTGTTACAACTGCGGATGCAATATGCCGAACGACGACCATGGCAAAGGACACATGGGCGTGGATCCCGACGGCAAAGCCATTACCGAAAAGACGTTCGAAGCAGCTGGTAAGGCGTTCGATATGTCCAGGGAAGAATCAAAAGAAAATACCCACAACCTGTTGATGAAATAATGCGTACAGCCTTGCGGCGGTAAGGCGGCTGTTTTGCCGCCGCGTTCTCCCTCCTGATCTATTGACTCCAATATCACCTTCCAAGTTTCCCGACGGGTCCACAACCCCTTCCTCAAAAAACAAGAAAGGAAAAAAACAACAATGACACACGAATTTTTCCGTACGCTTGAGAAGGATCATGAAGAGGTGAAGGACATTCTCGATCAACTCGAGAACACTTCGGAACGCGCAGTGAAAAAAAAGGAAGATCTCTTTATGAAACTGAAGCAGGAACTGATGCCTCATATGAAAAGCGAAGAGAAGCATTTTTATTCTATTTTGCTGGACAAAAAAACGGCCCGCCAAGAGGCCATGCAGGCCATTGAAGAACACCATGTAGCCGAAATGGTCCTCAAGGAATTGGATAAGTTAAGCAAAGACGCGGACAACTGGACCGCTAAGCTCAAGGTGTTCAAGGAAATCGTTGAGCACCATATCGAAGAAGAGGAGGCGGAGATATTCGAGGCGGCTGAGGATAGCCTGGATGAAAATCAGTTGGAGGAAGTCATGACGGCCTTCAGCGAGGAAAAAGAGAAGGCCCGAAAAAAATACACGTGAGTTGAAGTTCCATCCAAACTCGCCCGTCAGGTCCGGCGAAACTAGGTTCCGACGACCGGATCGGAGAAGAGCCACTATGAAAAAAAAAATCTCATCATGCATCATCATCTTCTTTTTGATCAACGGCATCGGCTTCGCCGATATTGGGTCGGATAAATACATGCACACCAGCGCCTGCGCCGCCATCAGCGCCACGGCCGATACGGCCCTGGCCCAGATATGGCCCGACTTGCCGCAGGTTTACCGGATTATGGCCGCCGTTACTGCGGCCATGCTCGTTGGGTTGGGCAAGGAGTTAATCGACCAAAAGATAGACAACCAGGATCTGGTGGCCGATTTCGCCGGCGCCCTGGTAGGGGTTTCATTTAAAATAGAATGGTAGAATAGAAGGAATCGATCACCGCTTATCCCCGTGGCGGTCGGGCGTGCCGTCCGGTACGCCTCACGCCGCGGGGAACATTGACCACCCGCAAAAGATACCCTCCAAGAAAACCGCGAGCCGGAAAGGGTTCTCAAATCGATCGGCAAGACGGCCCTTTCGGTATGCGCCAAACGCACCCCACCCAGTATTTTCAGCTGGCTTTCCACGGCCAGGCACCGCGCCGGTACGCATAAAACCGCCAGCACCCTGAACTCTGTCATAGTCGTGTAGCGTGGGGCTTGTTGAATCGTCGAGACGTGTACAGGCGATTGAATAAATGATAAAGGAGCCTATCTTTTGGAACCGATCAAGGCACGCCATGCATGCGTTTTTCAAGGATGAAAGGAGAAACATCGCCATGGAGCATGTCAAAGCCTTCTCCCGACCCGTAGCGGTCTGGGTTGGGTTTTTCAATTTGCTGACCTGCCTGCTTGTGCTGGGGGGCATATACTGGATCCTGCAGATCGTCTCGGCCGAGTTGCGGGGTCTTATGCAAACCGCTCCGGCTGCCCCGCAAATCGCACGCCTGGCGCAGTGGTCCGGGACGGCGCTGAAGTTTTTCTGGACGGCCTTGGCCCCCGCCGCACTGTTGTTTTTCATATTCTTGACCTTCTTGACATGGGCGATCCTGCGCTCCGTTTTTAAACGCAGGCTGCGCGTCGCCGCCGCACAACGGCCTGCCGCGGCCGCTGCAGCTTCAAAAGAAGATGCCGCCAGACAATCGGGCGATATGAACAAACGCATTTTTTTACATCTGATTGCCGTGCTGCAAAAGGAGGGGCGCTTGTTGGATTTCTTTTCCGAGAATCTGGCGCAGTACAATGACAGCCAGATCGGGGCCGCGGTTCGCAGCATTCATGAAAACTGCAAAAAGGCGATCGATAAGTACCTGTCTCCCAAGGCCGTGCTCGATCAGAATGAGGGTGATGAGATCTCCGTAAGCCATGATTTCGATCCCAATGCCCTGAAACTGGTCGGCAATGTGACCGGCCGGCCGCCCTTCCAGGGCGTCGTGCGCCATCGCGGCTGGCGCGCCTTGAAAATCGATATGCCCATGCTTTCAGGCCAACAGGACCCCTGGATCATAGCGCCGGCTGAGATAGAAATACGTTAATCCGCAAGCGCGTCGATCCATTGAGGGGCTTACACGCGATTGGACGCCACCCTGATGGACTTTCCGGCAATTGCGATGCCCATACCGACCCGGGGCCCACAGGCCGATGGGCCAACCGGCTGACGCGCAAGCGGGTACCGGGCCAACGTCTTTAGGAGAAAACATGACCGACTCCGCCTATATCATCGGTATCGATCTGGGGACCACCAACAGCGTCGTTGCTTTCATCGACGCGGACGTACAAAGCCTCGAAGATGCGCGCATTCGCCTGTTTGAAATTCCCCAGGTGGTGGATGCCGGGGTGCTCGAAGCCAGGCCGATTCTGCCATCCTTCGTGCTGCTGCCGGCCGAACAGGAAACACCGCCGGGCGCCCTGGCCTTGCCCTGGGATGCCTCGGCCCGCACCAGCGTGGGCGAGTATGCGCGGCGGCGCGGCGAAGAGATCCCCCAGCGTCTGATCGCCTCATCCAAATCGTGGCTCTGCAATACCATGGTGGACCGCAATGCGCCGATCCTGCCCTGGGATTCCATACGCCCCGGCCATAGCCCCAAGTCAGCCAAGCTTTCCCCGGTGGCGGCCTCGGCCGCCATCCTGCGGCATATCCGCGATGCCTGGAACCACCGCATGGCGCGTACCGCCTCAGGGCTGGACGAACGTCTGAAGATGGAGAATCAAACGATTTACTTGACCGTGCCGGCGTCGTTTGACGCCGTGGCCCGTGAACTGACCGTAGCGGCGGCGGATATGGCCGGATTGAGGCAGGTGACGCTGCTGGAAGAACCCCAGGCCGCTTTTTATGCCTGGATCTCGGGCAGCGCGGGCGACTGGCGTGATGAAGTCGCACCGGGCGATCTGATTCTGGTGTGCGACGTGGGCGGCGGCACCAGCGATTTCAGTTTGATACAAGTGGCGCAAGAAGAGGGAGACCTCGTGTTGGAGCGTATCGCCGTAGGCAACCACCTGCTGGTCGGCGGCAACAACATGGACCTGGCCCTGGCCTATGCGCTTGCACGCCAATTGGCCGAAAGCGGCCCCCGTCTGGACGCTTGGCAAATGAACGGTCTTTGGCACAGCTGCCGCAGGGCCAAGGAACAGATCCTCTCCGATCCGCAGTGCGAGCGTCTGCCGGTCACGATCCTTGGGCGCGGCAGCAGTCTGATCGGCGGCATGGTCCAGGCCGAGTTGACCCGTGAGCTGGTCCAAGACGTACTGCGGGACGGGTTTTTCCCGGCCTGCGAGCCGGGTGACAAGCCCAAGGCGGCCCGCAGGGCGGGCATTCAGGAATTCGGTTTGCCGTTTGAATCCGATCCGGCCATTACCCGGCATCTGGCCGCTTTTCTGGATCGCCGCGATCCATCCGGTCAACCGATCAATCCCACGGCCGTCCTTTTCAACGGCGGGGTCATGAAATCCAAGCTGCTGCGCGAACAGGTGGTCACGGTTTTGAACAGCTGGAGATCGGGTAACGCCGTTCGCGAAATCAAAGGCACCGATTTCGATCTGGCCGTGGCGCGCGGGGCCGCTTATTACGGCTTGGCGCGGTTGGGCAGGGGCATCCGCATTCGCGGCGGACTGGGACGCTCCTATTACATCGGCGTTGCCGCCGCCATGCCGGCCGTGCCGGGGCTGCCCGCGCCGACCAAAGCCTTGTGCGTCGCTTCCTTCGGCATGGAAGAAGGCACTTCCGCGGCCATTTCCGGGCAGGAGTTCGTGCTGCGCGTGGGCGAAGCGGTGGCTTTCGATTTTCTGGGCGCAACCACGCGCACCGATGATGCGGTCGGCACGATTGTGGAGGACTGGCAAGGCGAGATCGAAGCCATCACCACCCTTGAAACGACCCTTGAAGGCGACTACGGCCAAACCATTCCGGTCACCCTGGAACTACGTATCACCGAAGTGGGTACCCTCGAGCTGTGGTGCGTATCCAAAATCGACGACCGCAGGTGGAAACTGGAGTGGAATGTGAGGGAGCAGTGAAGGTATGCAATGCTAAGCAACGATCCCATTATCGAATCCCGGACCGCCAACCGCTACATCATCGGCATCGATCTGGGGACCACCAATTCGGCGGTGTCGTATGTCGATTTGGCCGAGCCGGCGGGCAATATCCAAATTTTCGAGGTCCCGCAATTGACCGGTCCCGGCGAATTCAGGCGGCTGCCGGTCCTGCCGTCCTTTTTGTATATCCCCGGTATCTACGATATCGATGCCGCGGCGGTGAGGCACCCCTGGCCCCGCTCCGAAGATCATTTTGTCGGCAGCTTGGCACGCGATCAGGGCGCTCAGGTGCCTGCCCGGCTGGTCTCGTCGGCCAAAAGCTGGCTTTGCCACGGCAATGTGGACCGCAACGCGCGCATCCTGCCGTGGGGAGCCCCCCAGGAGGTGTACAAGCTTTCCCCCGTGCAGGCCGGCGCCGCCTACCTGGAACATATCCGGCGCGCCTGGAATTACAGCCGGGGCGATGAAGAGGAGTTTTTTCTCGAAAATCAGAGCATCGTTCTCACCGTGCCGGCCTCTTTCGACGAGGTGGCGCGCGAGCTGACCCTGGCAGCCGCCAAGCTGGCCGGCTACCGGCATGTCACCCTGCTGGAAGAGCCGCTGGCGGCCTTTTACAGTTGGCTCGATCGGCATGAGCGTCAATGGGCCGAGCATGTTCAGCCCGGGGAGTTGATTCTGATTTGCGATGTGGGCGGCGGCACCACCGACTTCACCCTGGTCAGTTTGAATGCGGTCGAAGGCGGCAGCCCGCGCTTCGAGCGCATTGCCGTGGGCGATCATCTGATCCTGGGAGGCGACAATATCGATCTGGCCCTGGCCCGCCGGGTTGAGGCCCAGTGGGGCCGGCCGGCGCCCAGCCTGGATGCCAATCGCTGGAAAGCCTTGTGCCATCAATGCCGCCAGGCCAAGGAACGCATCCTTTCCGGTCAGGCCGATACCCAGCGGGTCACTCTGATGGGGACGGGCAGCCGTTTGATCGCCGGGACCGTTACAGCCGAACTGGACCGCGATACCATCGAACACACCATTCTGGAGGGATTTTTTCCCCTGATCGATGCCGATGCCGGCCCGCCCGCGATCCAGCGCGCAGCCATCGCCGAATTCGGGCTGCCCTATGAACCGGAACCGGCCATCACCCGGCACCTGCTCCGTTTCCTCACGCGGCACCAGTCGGACATAGCCGAAGTGATCGGCAAAAGCACCCCGATGCCGGATATGGTGCTTTTCAACGGCGGCGCGCTCAAACCGGCCAGCATTCAAAACAGGATCATGGATTGCCTGCGCCACTGGTACGCGGAAGGGCGATCCGGCCTCCCGCGGGTGCTTGAAAACCCGAACCATGATCTGGCGGTGTCCCTGGGGGCCGCTTATTACGGGCTGGTCAAAATCGGGCGCGGGGTGCGGGTCGGCAGCGGCAGCGCCCGCGCTTACTACCTGGGCGTCGGATCACCCCAGGCGGCGGGCGGCACCCGGCAGGCCATCTGCGTGGTGGAGCGCGGCCTGGACGAAGGCACCAATATCCAGCTTGGTGAGAGGGAGTTCGAACTTCTGGCCAACCAGCCGGTGCGCTTCGACCTTTACAGTTCGAGCTTTCGCAGCCGCGATCGGATCGGCCGATTGGTGAATATCGATGAAACCTTCATGCCCCTGCCGCCTTTGCAGACCGTTGTTCAGTTTGGAAAAAAAGGAGTCCAAACAGCGATTCCGGCCCGCATCGAGGCTCAGTACACCGAACTGGGCACACTGGCGCTATGGTGTCGTTCGTTGATCAGCGAGCACCGCTGGCGATTGCAGTTTCAATTGCGCGACAGCGCGCCGCCCATTGAGGTTCGCGAGGAGGTCGTCCTGGACGCGGAGTTGGTGCAGACCGCACGACAGGCCGTTCAAACCGCTTTCGCCGGCGCGGAAGCAGGGCGCCTGGAAGGCGTGATTAAACAGATCGGCACCATTGTCGGTTTGCCGCGCGAGGATTGGCCCCTGGGACTGATCCGCGAGCTGGCCGATACGTTGCTGGGCGACAGCGATGTGCGCGCGAAGTCCGCCTTGCATGAAGCGCGCTGGCTGAACCTGGTTGGTTTTTGCCTGCGTCCCGGTTTCGGTGACACGCTCGATCCCGAACGCATTAAAAAGGCCTGGAAGGTCTTCAATCAGGGCGCCGTACGGCCCAACCACGCCCAGGTACAGTCGGAGTGGTGGATCATGTGGCGCCGCATGGCCGGGGGCTTGTCTCCCGGGCAGCAGCGCCAGATCAGCCAAACCCTGGGACCCCTGCTGCAAGGCAAAAAAGGCAAAAAGACGCGCTTGTCCCTTCAGCAGCAGATCGAGATGTGGATGGCCGTGGCCAATCTGGAGCGGTTGTACGTCAAGGACAAGATCCAGTGGGGCCGCCTGCTGCTGTCCCAGCTTGAACCCAATCAGGCCCGGCACCAGCATTTCTGGTCACTTGCCCGCATCGGCGCGCGCGAGCTTTTGTACGGACCGGCCGATCGCGTCATTCCACCGCATGAGGTGACCGAATGGATCGATTGGCTGTTGGGCCGGCAGTGGGCCCATCCGCATGTGGTCGGCAGCTCGCTTTCGCAACTGGCGCGCAAGACCGGCGATCGCACCCGCGATGTGGACGCTTCCGTTGCGGCGCGCATTCTCGAATGGATGTCGCCGCATGCCGGTCTGTCGGAACAGCGCCGCTATCTGGCAGAGGTGGTGCCGATGGCCAGACAGGAAGAACAAACGCTGTTCGGGGATTCACTTCCCGCAGGTCTCATGCTGCGGGAAACCGGGCAGGGGAAATAAGTGTTTGTTGTGCCCGCGGGCACGAACGAATGCAGGGCCTCGGCAAAGCAGGCGGCATGCATTGCCCGCAGGAACGGAATACAGCATCGCCCTTCTATTTCACCCGTATTCACCTCATATGCCCAAATCTGCGCATGTCCTATTCTTGGAATCGAGTCGTGATTGCATGAGCAAACTAGCAAAACAGGCCCGGAATGAGCAAGTCGGGTGCGCAGAAGCACAGCACGCGCTTGTCCAGCCCTCAATCAACCCCAAGTCGCATAAACCTAAAAAGGGAGGCGGAGTATGACCAGCATCATCAATCGTATTGGATCAAAAGGGAGCCCCAGGAAGAACGGTGCCGTTGTCGATGAAAACTATGGCATGGATCAATTGATCACCCGGATCGCCAAATCGCTGGTGGACCAACCTGAAAACGTGATGGTTACCACAGTCAACGGCAGCCAGACCATGGTCCTGGAATTGAGGGTGGCCAAAGAAGACGTTGGAAAAGTGATCGGCAAGCAGGGCCGGACAGCCCAGGCGATGCGCATGCTCCTTGCGGCGGTCTCTTCCAAAGCCAAGAAGCGTACCGTGCTCGAAATCATCGAATGAAAGGGGTGCTGGAGGCAACAGGCTGTTGAAAACGGTCACCCGGCGGAGGCCCTCGGTCTGCTGGCTGGTGGCCCTTGGCGGATCGACATGGATCCTAGTTTTTCAACAGCCTGCCGATTTCAAACGCACAGTCGCTCCCGCGATACAACTTACCCCGATCGAAACATTGGACGGATTGGTCCAGCGGATCTCCATCCTCCCCGGTAGAATGCCCGGCCTTTTAGCCTTGCGGCCGGGACCCTTCCCGCCGGCCATCATTTTCATACATCTTCATTCTAAAATACCGTTTAGTGCCCATTCCCAAAACGAATCCGCCACGTAAGCATGACCTGTTAATTTTCAGGCAACGGTGGGTGGATCGATGGAAAAAAAGCTTTCCGAAAAAATCGCTATCTTTACGGCTCCGGCCATCCTGATGATCATTTTGGGAGCTCATTTTTTTCTACCCGCGAACGTGCTGGAAAGAAAAGTATATGCCCCGACGTATGTTCTGGCCGTGTTGAATATCGTTTTTCTCGGGTTCACCTCTTTGTTGATCAGCTATATCGCAGCCAGAAGTTACATCCGCAGTGGTGCGCTCAGCATCCTGCTGCTGGGGAGCGGCGCGCTGATGTTCGGGGCGGCATCCATCACCTCCGAATGGTTTCTTTACGTCGGCGGCGGCGTCAACATTGCGGATACCATAGATGTCAGCAGTGCTCTTTTAACCGGCGGCTTTTATTTCGCCGCCACCCTTTCGGTGCTGGTGGATTGGCCGCGCGAGATGGACGCCTTCCGGCGTCAAAAGAAATTGAGGATCTGTTATGCGTCCGTCGTTTTGCTGGAAGCCCTGATTGTGCTGGCCGCTTTTCAAGGCATGTTTCCGACCTTTTATATGAACGGGCCCTCGGTTTTGCGGCAAATGCTCGCGGGCGCATCGTCCGCGCTGCTGTTTATCGCCGGGCTGCACATCCTGCTGTTTTACATCGTCAACCGAACCGATTTCCTTTTTTGGTACGCATTGGCCCTGATGATTATCGCGCAAGGATTTTTGTGCGCCATATTGCAGCGATCGGATCTCGGCCTGATCGGCTGGACCGGGCGTCTGGCACAGTACCTGGGTGGGCTTTATCTGTTGGTCGCGGCTTCCGTCGTGGTTCGCCAGCGGCCACTTGAGCATGTCCTGGCGGAGCTGCTGAACAAACCCAGGGCATTGTATGCGTCCGTGTTCGAAAACAGCATGGAGGGAATCGTGCTGTCGCTTGCGCGGGGCACCCTGCTGGCGGCCAACCCTCAGGCGCTTTCCATGCTCGGTTACGCTCCCCACGAAGTGCCGCATCTGAATTTAAAGGATCTTTTGAAATCGGAAGATCCGGATGTGTCCGCTTTTCTTCGCGCCCGTGCCCGGGGCAACCGTTTTCGCGGAGAATTGCCGATGGTCCGCAAGGACGGAAGTTCCTTCCCGGTGGAAATCACTTCTTCCACCTTCGAGGACCACCAGGGGACGCTGATGAAAGCGATCCTTTTTCGTGACATCACCCTGCGCAAGCAGTCGCAGCAGGCTTTGCGGCAAGCCTATGCCCAGAACGAACGCAACCTGGCCCAGCTGCGCGCCATTTTCAACCAAATGACCGACGGGCTGGTTACGTTCGATCCTGACGGCAACCTCTCCCAGATCAACCAGGCGGCCTTGAACATCTATGGTTTCGAGAGCGACGACGGGATAAAGGGGCATTTGAATCAAATGACGGAATTTCTGGAAATTTTCGATCTGGATGGCAATAAGCTGCCGCCCGACCAATGGCCCATCGGCCGCGCGCTGAGGGGTGAAACCTTTACTTCCGTCGAGGTTCATGGAAGGCGTCGCGACATCGACAAGACCTGGATTGCATCCTACGGCGGCACACCCGTTTACGACAGCGACGGAAAAATGCTGCTCGCCCAGGTGTGCGTGCGGGATATCACCGATCAGAAACGCATGCAGGCGGCGCTGCGCGAAACACAGGCCCGGCTGATGGGCTTTTTCAAAGCCAGCTCGGTCTATATGGCGGTCTTGGAACTGACTGAGGATGATTTTATTTATCTGATGCCCAACCAGAAAGCGGCCGATTTTTTCAAGCTCCCGCTGGAGCGTGTGACCGGCATGACCGGAAGGCAATTGGGGTTGCCGGAAGAGGTCGTTTCCGAGGGGGTGCAGATTTTGCGCCAATGCGAAAAGAGCGCCGACCCGATCACGTTCGAATATATTTTACCTTACGAAGACGCTGAATACTGCTTTCTTGTGACCGTCAGCCATATTCCCCTCCAGAACTTCGACGCCCATCCGCGCTTTGCCGTGACGGCGTTCGACATCACACCCCGCCGGCAGGCCGAAGAGCAGATCAAGCAATCCCTCAAGGAAAAAGAGACCCTGCTGCAGGAGATCCATCACCGCGTTAAGAACAACATGCAGGTGATCATCAGCCTGCTCAACCTGCAGTCCTCCACCGTTCAAGACGAAAAGGTCAAATCCTTGTTAAAGGAGTCGAGCAGCCGCGTCAATGCCATGGCCCTGATCCACAATTATCTGTACCAATCCGCTTCGCTTTCCGAAATCGACCTGAACCAATATTTTGAAAGTCTGGCCGGCAGCTTGATCAGCATGTACAAGGCCTCCCGCGTGAGTATCGAAGTATCCGCCGATCACATCAAGCTGAGTATGGATCAGGCCATTCCGTGCGGTCTGATAATCAACGAGCTGATCTCCAATGCGCTCAAACACGCTTTTCCCGGCAATAAGGCCGGCCGCATCACCATAGAAGCGCGACAGGTGGATAAGGACCATTATCTTCTCAATATCAGCGACAACGGGGTGGGCCTCCCGGATGCGGTGTATCATGGGAAAATGGAGTCGTTGGGATTAAAGCTGGTCCGGGGCCTGGCCGAGAACCAATTGGGCGGTAGAATGTCGGTGACGCGCGATCAGGGAACGCACTTCACGATTGAAATTCCGGTTGAAATGTAACCCGGACGCGCATATCGCAACCATACCGCTGTGCGGAAGGAGTTAACGGTGAATGCCCAGAGTGTGTTGACATTTTTAAGCAAGATGAACCATGACTTGCGCACGCCGCTGACGGCCATGCTGAACATGATCAGCCTGATGAGAGACGATCCGCGGCTACACTGCACGCCGGAGAATCTACGGCTGGTCCAGGAGGCCGGTGAAGAGCTCAAGGTGCTTCTGCAGGACATCATCGATCTGGCCAAATTGGAATCAGGAAGCCTGAAGCTCAAATTGAGTTCATTTGCCGTCCGCGATCTGCTGAATCAGACGATTGCGATGTTCGCCCGGGAGGCGGACCGAAAATGCCTGCAGACCGTCCTTGCGGTGGACCGCGGGGTGCCCGACCGGATCATGGCGGATAAAGAGCGTCTGCGTCAAATTTTAACGCATCTGATTTCCAATGCCGTCCAGTATACGGAAGAAGGCACCATCACGCTGCGGGCGGTCTGCAGCGAGCCGGGAAGTCCAGGCAGGCCCCGGCTCCTTTTCTCGGTGGAAGATACCGGCACGGGAATTCCCGCTGAGCTGCACGAGCGTCTTTTTGACCGTTTTCTTCAGCCGGAGGGTGACGGCCTGCTCAAAAGCGCCGCCCACAGCGGTTTGGGCCTGGCCGTCAGCAAACGACTGGTGCAGCTCATGGGCGGTGACCTGAAGGTGCGCAGTACCGTTGGAAAGGGCAGCACCTTCAGCTTCGATCTATCTTGGGGCGAAGCTGAGCCGGTGCCCGCCGAGGAAGCGACTCGCCCGCTGAACGGCCTGGCCGGCTTGGGGCCTTTGCGGGTGCTGGTGGTGGAAGACAATTTCATCAACCTGCTGTCCTTCAGCCAAATGCTCGAGCGGCATGGATTCCAGATCCGCAGCGCGGCCAACGGCAAGCAAGCTTTGGACAATGTCCGGGAACAAGCCTTCGATATCGTTTTGATGGATGTGAAGATGCCCGTCATGGACGGCCTTGAAGCCACCCGCCGTATTCGCAGCTCAACGGACCGCCGGGTCAGGGAAACCAAAATAGTGGCCCTCACGGCCTATGCCATGCCGGAGGACCGCAAACGCATATTGGCGGCGGGCGTGGACGACATTGTTTCCAAACCCATCGAGGTGGACGAGCTGGCCAGCGTGTTGACGCGGGTGCTGGGAGGGTAGGTCGTTTGCGTTGGCCCGCTTCCCGTCGGCCCATGCAAGCGGCTCCGGGTTATTGGGCCATCGGGACACGGGCATACGGGAAAGGTGGCCTCGCTGCTATAGCGACTCGGTGATCAAGTGCTCTATTTTCGCCAGCAGGGCTTTCGCGGAAAAGGGCTTTTGTATAAACTGCAAACCCTCCTTCAACACGCCGTGCCGGGTAATCACATCCGCGGTGTATCCCGACATGAAGAGCGCCCGGGTTTCGGGGTGGAATTCACGGATGCGCTGATAGACTTCCGGCCCCTTCATGCCCGGCATGATGACATCCGTCAGCAGAAGGTGAAGCTTTCCCTTGTAATTTTGAGCCCGCCGGACGGCATCATCGGCATTGAGCGCTTCGAACACCCGGTACCCCTTTTCGACCAGGATCTTGCAGGTCATGCGCAGTACGGAAGGATCATCTTCCACCACCAGTACGGTGGCCGAACCTTCCATCGATTTCGAGGGCACCGCCGATTCTGATTCCACGATACATACATCTTCCGTGAAGCTTGGCAGATAGATTTTGAAAACGGAACCCCGGCCGGGCTCGCTATACACGTCTATGTGCCCGTCGTGCTGCTTGATGATCCCATATACCGTCGAAAGTCCCAGCCCGGTTCCGACCTCCTTGCTCTTGGTGGTAAAAAACGGTTCGAAGATTTTTTCAATGGTCTCTTTATCCATCCCTGTCCCGGTATCCGCGACCACGATCATGATGTAGTCGCCTGGCGTTACTTCGGACCGGGCCGATGCGAAACTACCGTCAAGTTCAACCGTGCCGGTCTGGATCGTTAAAGTGCCACCGTCAGGCATGGCATCACGGGCGTTTACCACCAAATTCATCAAGATCTGCTCGATCTGGGTGATATCGGCCTTCACCACGGCCGGGTTTTGCATCAGGTGGATCTTCAGCTCAATATCTTCGCCGATGACGCGGCCGAGCAGTTTTTCAAAATCCCTGATCACCTGGTTGATATCCACCCAGTTGATATTCAGGACTTGTTTGCGGCCGAAGGCCATCAATTGTTTGACCAGCAGGCGGGCTCTCTCCGAAGCCGTAAATATCTCCCGCAATCCTTCATAGTGAGGATGATTTTTGGCCATATTGCCCATCATCAATTCGCTGTAGCCTAAAATAACATAGAGAATGTTGTTGAAATCATGGGCAATACCTCCAGCCAGGCGGCCGATGGCCTCCATCTTCTGGGACTGGTGCAACTGAAACTCGAGCTTCTTGATTTGCGTGATGTCCGTCAAGTTAACCAGAATGCGGGTTGATTCTTCTCCCAGGCGAAGCACTGCTTTGTTCTCGCCTGCGGGCATCACGGCGGAATCGGCGATGACTTCGATGCTGGAGCCGTCCTTTCTTTGGAGGCGGAACTCGGCGGGGCCTTTGCCGAGCCTCAGGAGGGGTGCGCCGTATTCGTCTCGGTCCTCGGCGTGTTCATCAACGAGCGGGAATTCATGTTCTTCAATTTGCAAAAAATCGCGTACATCGATGCCTTCTTCAAATTGCACCTGCGAAACACCCAGCATCTTGAATGCGGAACTGTTCATATAGGTGATTCTAAAATCATGATCGATTTCGAGAATGCCGGTCGGCAGCAGCTCCGCCATGGCCTTGAATCGCTTTTCGCTCAGGCGCAGCTTTTTTTCCATGGCGGCCTTGTACAAGCCGATTTCAAGCGCCGAATGCAATTCACCTTCATTGAAAGGTTTGATCAAGTAGCCGAACGGTTCAATGGATTTGGCGCGATCCAGCAGGGCCTGATTGCCGAAGGCGGTGAGAAAAATGACCGGAATTTGAAAGCGCTCGTGAATCTGGCCGGCGGCCTGAATGCCGTCCATCTCGCCCTTTAAGACGATGTCCATGATGACCAGGTCGGGCTGGTTTTCCTCGGCTTGCTGGATGGCCTTTTCACCCGAATCCGCGTGCGCGCATACCGCGTAACCCATATGGGTCAGACTCGCGATCAGATCCTGGGCCACGATGAACTCGTCTTCCACTACCATAATGCATGGTTTTTCCATAGATTTACTCATATCTAAAAGTCAGTGATAAGTATAAGCAACGGGGGCGAGATGGCAACCGGCGGGCGTAAATGAAGAGGAAAGGGCGGGGAGCGCAAATGTGCCCCCGCCCGGGGTCAATCGGCCGCATCGCGTGGGGATCTCCAATCCGCTGGATGGGCCATTGTAGAACGCCTGCATGATGCTGCCGGAGCCGATCAAGAGGCGCTTGATGGCGCTTCAGCTTATTTTTTCATCGTCCCAGTCCCTGTGGACGGCGACTGCGGCTCGGAGCCGAAGTAGCTGTGGACCTGCTGCTTGTATTCGTCAGAGCCGATCTGAGCCCAATTTTCTCCCTCGAAGCTGGGGGCATTCTGAAGCTGCTCTTCGGTGATGCTGGCGGTTACTTTGTCATCCTGGCTCATCTGCAAATTGGCCGCCTGCCAGGGTATTGGAAACAATTTATCGCCCATGCCGACTACGCCCCCGCGGGACAGGATGATGTACTCCACCTGGCCGCTTTCAGAAACCACCAGATTGTCGATGCTGCCGAGTTCCTGGCCTTGCTGGCTGACGACGCTCTGACCGATCAGGTCGCCGGCCTTGTGCATCCCGGACTGGTGCAGGCTTTTCTGCATGTCATCGCTTTTCATGCCCTCTCCGGAACGCGTCATAGTCCCACTTTTACTATCCGCAGCTCCGCCGGTGGTGCCGGTCATGCTTTTGCTTTTGGACGGATCGGAGCTATAGCCTTCCTTTTCCGCAGCCCAGGCGGATCCCGAGAAAATGGCTGCAATGAAGAAAATGGCAATGAATAATGCTTTGAACTTCATGATAGATCTCCTTTGTTGAAACTAGGATTTTGAGTCCGGCTTTTGACCCAATGCAACCAGACTAGCCATGCAGGCGCTGTTTTACAATGTGGAGTAGACTGTATTATCGGTTTCCAAATGGATTAGAAATGTATTCGAAGCACCTGCGCGGGCGCATTTTTCTGTCGAGGCAAACCCTATTTTCGACCCATTGCAATCATCGGACGCCCCTGCCCGACGATTGAAGCAGCCCAATGCAAAACTGGGGTTTTGGCAGGTTGCGAATACCTTGGGTGACTTATTCGTCCGGCGGAACCAAGGCATTAAAGTACAATGTTTGAACATCCTAATCACCAAAGGATGGGGACGGTGCAACGATTCCGCCTCCAGAGGAGAATGGATTGTGGTACTTGACCGGTATCGCCGCAAGCGTGATTTTCAAAAAACGCCCGAGCCCGAAGGTGGTGTATCCGCCACTCCGGGCGGGCGCCTTTTCGTGATTCAAAAGCACGCCGCACGCCGGCTGCACTACGATCTGCGGCTGGAACTCGGCGGCGTGCTGAAAAGCTGGGCGGTCCCCAAAGGTCCAAGCCTTGATCCCAAGGAAAAGCGACTGGCCGTCGAGGTGGAGGATCATCCAATCGACTATGGTGACTTTGAAGGAGTGATTCCGGCGCACCAGTATGGTGCCGGCACCGTGCTGGTTTGGGATTACGGCCAATGGGAGCCCGAAGGCGATCCGGAAGAGTCCCTTGCCAAGGGAAATCTGAAGTTCAAGCTGCATGGCCGCAAACTCAAAGGCGCATGGGCGCTGGTGCGCATGAACAAGCCTGCGCAGGCAGACAAGCATGAGTGGCTTTTGATCAAACATCGGGATGCCGAGGCGGTCGGGCCGGGGGCCGATTCCATCCTCACAGACGCGCCGGCCAGCGTTCTCTCCGGCAGGGAAATGGACCAAGTGGCCCGCGATCGGGATCGGATGTGGCAGGAGGGACGATCCGTGGCGGTTGCCCCTCCTGCCGGTGGCGTTGAAAGTATCGAGCCCAGCCGATTGCCCGGCGCGCGAAAAGCCGATATGCCCGAAAGGTTTTCTCCCCAAACGGCGCGTACAGTCGCAGAACCCCCTGCGGGCGATGACTGGCTGCATGAGATCAAATACGATGGCTACCGCCTGCTGTGCCTGGTTCAAGACAAACGCGTGCGGCTGATCACCCGCAACGGCCTGGACTGGACCGAGCGGTTCGCCGGTATCGCCCGGGAAGCGGCCGACTTGCCGGTGCATACCGCCATCCTGGATGGTGAAGCCACCATTTTGCGCGCGGACGGCACCACCGATTTTCAGGCCCTGCAGAATTTCTTCAAAGGCCGGAAAAGCGGCAAACTGGTTTTTTACCTGTTTGATTTGCCCTATTGCCAGGGGTACGACCTGACGGCGGTGCCCCTGCTGCAGCGCAAGGCCTTGTTGAAGGCCCTTGTCCAGTCCAAGCGATCCGCGCAAGCGGCAATGCTGCTCAGCGGAGAAATTCAGGGCCAGGGGGAGGAAGTATACCGCAATGCCTGCCGGCTGGGCGTGGAAGGCATTGTCTCCAAGCGCACGGACGCCATTTACGAGCAACGCCGCGCCTCCAGCTGGGTGAAAGTCAAATGCATTCTGGGGCAGGAATTTGTCATCGGCGGGTACAGCGAATCCAAGGCCGCGCCGGCTGGGCTGCGGTCGTTGCTGGTCGGGTATTATCAGGCGGGCCGTCTGACCTATGCGGGCAGGGTCGGGACGGGATTCAGCATCCAGCAACGCAGCGATTTGAAGCGCAGGTTGGAGGGGCTGCGGCAGCGTTCCGCACCTTTTGACAATCCGCCCAAAGGGAAGGACTTGCATTGGGCGAGTCCGCAGCTTGTGGCCGAGGTGGCCTTCTCGGAATGGACACAGGAACGGCTGCTGCGCCATCCGGTGTTCAAAGGCTTGCGCGAAGACAAACCAGCCGATCAGGTTGCGCTGGAAACGCCGGCCTCACCTGCGGACGGTGAAACGGTGCCGCCCAAAGAGAGCGCCTCCGCTTCCAGAAAACCAACATCGGTCAGCATCGCAGGCGTGCGCCTGACGCATCCCGAACGCATCTTGTACCCTCATTTCGGCATCACCAAGGCGGACCTGGCCCGCTACTACCAGCAGGTGGCCGACCGGATGCTGCCGTATATCACTGGCCGTCCGTTGTCACTGGTGCGCTGCCCGCAAGGCAGCACAGGCGCATGTTTTTATCAGAAGCATTTCAGCGAAACGCTCCCGGAGCCGCTCAAACCCATTGCCATCCGGGAAGAAAATGAAGAAAAAAACTACATATATATCGAAGATCTGGCCGGGTTGATCGCCTTGGTGCAAATCAATGTCCTCGAGATCCATCCTTGGGGCTGCCGCATCGACCGGCTTGAGGCTCCGGACACCCTGATTTTCGATATCGACCCGGATCCGCAGCTGCCGTGGGAGCACGTGGTTCACGCCGCCTGGCACCTGCGGGGCATCCTGCAGGGGCGGGGGTTTTCCGCTTTTGTAAAAAATTCCGGCGGCAAAGGCCTGCACGTGCAAATGCCGCTCGACCGGGAAGCGGACTGGAACGAGGTCAAAACGTACGCGCACGATGTCGCCGCGCTGATGGCGGCGCAGCAACCGCAACGGTATACCGCCAACGCGCGTAAAGCCAGCCGCAAAGGCAAGATTTACATCGATTACCTTCGCAACGCGCGCGGCGCAACCAGCGTGGCCCCTTATTCCACAAGGGCGCGCACGGGAGCGCCGGTTTCCACCCCTTTGTTTTGGGAGGAGCTGTCTTCCCGGCTCGGCCCGGACGCCTTTACGGTTAACAATCTGCCCGACCGTCTCACGCGGTTGAAAAATGATCCCTGGAACGATTATGCGCGTATCCGCAATTCGCTTTGAGCATGACGGCAAACTGTTAAACGGCGTGATGCTCTTGAAATGGCCAAACCGAAATACAGATTTTACCCCAATTGAATTGCGGGCGACCCACTCCTAAAGTTTATGGTGAAACCCAAAGCATGCAGAGGAGAGAGATCATGAGCCAACACGCGACAGGTACAAAAGATAAGGACTACAACCTGATCAGCGTCCTTTACCATGCGCTTAGCGGCGCGCATTCGTGCATCCAGTTTCAGGAGGATGCCAAACGCGAGAATGACGATCAGGTGGTCAAATTCATGGCTGAAGCGCAGGAACAGTATCGCGCGCTGGCCGAAAAAGCCAAGCAATTGCTGGGCACAAGGCTTTGATGGCCCGGGGGTATTGACCACTCCCTCCGCCTTCGAGCCACCGGGCACCCGGTTCCATGCGCGGCCAGGCCGTAGCTGGGGCAGGGTGCCTTTTTTTTGAACCACCCAGATCAAACAAGGAGGAAAAATGAACCGAAAAATTCTATATGGCGCGATGGCGCTGCTATTGGTTTTTTCAAGCGGCAGCTTGGTTTCGGCTGCGGAAACCGATCGCGGTCAACGCTCCGAAGAGGGGCAAATGACCGATGATAACCGCACGACCGATCAGAACCGGATGACCGACCGAGATCGGACGGACGGGACAACAGGTGGCGCTATGCAGTCCCAGGAGCAATCCGCCGGTGGGGATACGGATCGCGCCGAAATGACCGAAACCCGGCAGGATGCGGAAGAGGCAGCGCATAATGCGGCCACGGTCCTGCAGGAGTTTACCGGCGAACAGGGCAGCATTCCTGCTTCGGTGCTTGAGCAAGCCCAGGGGATCGTGGTGATTCCCAATGTGATCAAGGCCGGACTGATCGCCGGAGGACGCTTCGGACGGGGCGTGCTGCTGGCCAAAAACCAGGACCAGTGGAGCTTGCCGGTGATCGTTAATATCGGCGGAGCCAGTCTGGGCGCCCAAATCGGGGTCGAGCAATCCGATCTGATCATGGTTTTCCGCAACCCCCAAGCAGTGGAAAAACTGCTTGCGGATAACGAGTTCACTCTCGGAGTGGATGCCTCTGTTGCCGCGGGCTCGGCCGGAGCCAAGGCCGAGGGCATGATCACCAAAGCCGATGTCATCACCTATCAACGCTCCAAGGGGCTCTTTGCGGGCGTGGCCCTGACCGGCGGCGTGTTGGACGTCGATGAGAAAGCCATGGCGGCTTTCTACCGCACGGATGAACCCTCTGTTCGGGCCTACTACGGCGAAGATGATGCGCAATTGGCCAGAAAAGTCCTGAATTCCTCGGGACAGCAGGAGCAGCAGGCGGGCCAAATCGCCCCCGCAAGTGCAAAAAACCTGCAAGCGGTGATGAACCAGATCACTTCCACCAACCGGTAATCGACACAGGGGAAGGCTGATACCCCCTGCCCCTCCGTCGGGCCGGGGGCCGAATCTCCTGGTTTATTTAAATGGGCGACTTCACCAAAGCATGGATCGCACTCCCCTTGCCAAATGGCTCTTCATTGCATCGATGCTGATCTCGGTTGCCGCGTGCATGCGTTCGCTGCCCGAAGGCTTTCGGATGCCGCCGGAAGGCAGCTTGCCAGACATCCGGGTGCAGGGCATGCCCACCGAGGAGATATGGCCGCACCTGTTCGGCCCTGCGGATCCCGATCCGCACCAACTCCGCTGGCTGTCGCAATGGATACAGCTGGAACAGCAGATCACCGGTTATCCGCTGGTCGCGGGCAATCATGTGCAATTGCTGATAGACGGTCCCATGACCCTGGACGCCATGTTCGATGCCATGGCCCGCGCCCGCCATCACATCCATCTTGAAACCTTCATCATCAGCGATGACCCGGTGGGACAACGACTGGCCGAAATTCTGATTGAGCGGCGCCGCTCCGGGGTTGAAGTACGCCTGATCATCGATGCTGTGGGAGCGCTTGAGGCCGATGAAGCCTTCCTGAAGCATTTACGCGAACAAGATATCGAGGTGCATAAATTCCATCCCATCGATCCCAGCGAAGATCCGCGCATATGGCGTATCAATACACGGCATCATCGCAAAGTGCTCATCGTGGACGGGAGGGTCGGCTTCCTGGGGGGAATCAACATCAGCGGCGTCTATGCCAAAAGTTCTTACAGTGAACCGGGACGCCAGAAAAACGCGGACGAGGCCTGGCGCGACACGCATATGTTTGTGGAAGGGCCGGTGGTGGCCCACCTGCAAGAATTGTTCGTGACCCTGTGGGCCCAGTTGCATGACAGCGCGCCTTTGCGCGGGAGCGAGTATTTTCCGGACCTGCGCGAAAAAGGCCGTGTTCTGGTCAGGCTGGCCAACAACATGGCCGACGATGAAGCCCACCAAGCCTATCGCGTCTACATGGCGGCCTTTCACTTCGCCCAGAAAACGATTTGGATCACCCAGGGCTATTTTTCGCCCGATCGTGCTTTTCTGGAGGCGTTGAAGACCGCGTCGCGCAGGGGGGTGGACGTACGTCTTCTGCTGCCGGGAATCACCGATTCGTGGATCACCATCAGCTCTTCGCGCGCGCACTACGATGAACTGTTGAGTGATGGCGTGCGCATCTTTGAACGCAAAGATGTTTTGCAGCATGCCAAAACCGCGGTGGTCGACGGCATGTGGTCACTTGTCGGTTCGACCAACCTGGATTATCGCAGTTTGATACATTCGAACGAGGCCAACCTGATGATCTGGGGGCGGGACTTCGGGGAAAAAATGGAAAACCTGTTCCTCGATGATCAATCCAACAATCAGGAGATTACGCTCACGCACTGGCGCAAACGCCCCTTTTACCATCACCTGCTGGAAGTATTTGCCAGCATGTTCGACTACTGGCTGTAAGAGTTTGTTGGGTTGGTTGAGTTGGTTGGGTTTGTTGGGGCGCTTTGCACCCACACATTCGGCGGTCCTTCGTTTCCTGGGGCGGTATGCGCCAGTTTTTGCCTCAGTTCGCCTTGCTCGACCGCCGCGCGGGTCTACTCGGGACTGGACTTTACCACCCGGCGCGTGGGGCTGAAGGCGGCGCCGTTGGGCTGCTGCATTCTTTCATGGAGGACATCGGCCAGCGCATGACTGGATATCAGGCCGTGTTGCGCCATTTGTTCGGCCATGGCGAAGCTGTCCGCCGCCAAAAACAGCTGGCTGCCCTGGGCCGCGATTTCTTTGGCCAGCGCTTCTATTGCGGCCACGCGTGCACTTTCATGGCTGACATTGCGGATATAAACCGCTTTGATGCGGCCGGGGTACTCACGTACCAGACGCGCGTAAATTTCCGGATCGTGCTGACCGCTGTCGCCGATCAGGACGCAACCCATATTTTTGTAAAAGTCCAGCATCCTGCGGATGAGCGCACGCTTATGATTTCGGGCCCGCCGTGGAAAAGGTCTGCGCAGGCTCAGCCCCCACTCGCGCAAAAAAAGCACCGGACCGACGGGGATTGCATGCATGTTGAAGAACTCATCCAGAATCTCATAGATCCCCCAGGGACCGCGGGATACATACAGCATCGGATTCATTTCCGATCCGGTCGATCCCCGGTGCAAGGCAGCGTATAGCGCCGCAGTCCCCGGAAAAGCGACCCGGCTTTGGGCGCCCTGAAGGAAAAGGCGCACCAGCATTTTCAATTTGTTGGCCACACCGGTAAAGATAACCGTATCGTCGATATCGCTGATCACCAGAAAACGCGCCGTGGAGGGCGCCACCAGAATTGCACCGTGTGCGGCGACCAAGTCGGGACCCTCCTGGGCCTCGACCGTTAGTTCGTGCCACATCGACTTCGCAGATGCCTGCAAGGGCCGGGTCAGACGCATGTGAAACTGGAAATAGCCCTCACCATCGCTGGTCACAAGCTGCTCCGACCCGTTCAGGCGCGCCCTCAGCCGTACGCCGGGCGTACCACGCCTGAAGAAACGCTGCGCGATGCCCACCAGATCGTCCCGCAGGTTCTCTTCAGACCCTGGTGAGCGCCGCTGCTGCCTGAAGACCCTGCCCATCAGGAAGACTTCCCTGCGGGAACCATAGCCGCGGTAGGGATAGATGACCATCCCGCCCGGGCCGGTTTCCCGCTTGGCGGGACGGGATATCACATGCACCAGGCGGCGCAGGCGCCGTGCGGCCGGTCTTGTCACTTGAAAAAAAGTCAACATAACATGCTTCCGTCCGATAGGTTTATTTCACCTATCCGGGCTGTGAAAGGAAGAACCCGGTCTGACCCATCACGGCCAAATACAAGATAGTCACCGGAACCGGTGGCGATGGATCGGCACCTGCCGAAAGCAGGTATCCCGCGCAAGCGAATACGGTTTTTGACCCATACCTAACCACCAGGCGACCCGCATGCCGCCCGGGGCTGCGGGAAATTGGACTTCCAGCTGGATGGCCGCAAATTGAAGGGCAAATCGGTGAATAACGCGTATTAACGACGCACGCCGGACTACCTCAATCTGGCCAGGGCGGCCTTGCAAAATGCCGGTATGTCATTCGGGTTTCTACTGGAGATCAGATTTTCATCCTCCACCACCTCCCGATCGATAAACTCGGCGCCGGCGTTTTTAATGTCCTGGATGATCGATGTGTACCCCGTTATTTTTCTTCCGCGAATCACGTCGGCCGTGATCAGCAACTGGGGTGCGTGGCAAATGGCAAAGACGGGCTTGCCGCTGTTTACGAAGGAGCGCGCGAACGCAACCGCCTTTTCATTTACACGCAGGCGGTCGGGTGAATAACCCCCGGGAATCAGCAAGGCATCGAAATCCCCTACGGAAGCATCGCCCACGGCCTGGTCGATGCGAACCTCCGCAGTCATGTTCTTGCCCTTGACGGTTTTGCCTTTTTCCAGCCCGACGTGCACCAGCTCGTGGCCGGCCGAGCGAAATGCTTCGGCAGGCTCCGTATACTCAACGTCTTCGAAGTAATCGGTGATGATAACGGCTATCTTACGCATGGTTGATCCTCCCGGAATGAACTTTGGCCTATTCTCGGATGCTCGGCGAATCAATCCAATAGAGCCCAGCGCTTATTTGCAGGAGGCCGGCGCCGTATTGCTCGTTGGCCCGTTTGCGTACGTGTACGACCACGGAGTTTGATCCCTCTGTGCGATCTTGCTGCACAAATAAAAAGGCCAGCGGCCGACCGGCCATCGCGTAAACCCGAACATAAAGCCATTTGCCCGCCCCAATAAGGTTCGGGGCTTATATCTCCTTGCCGCGATTCGTTTTATGCAAATATAGGTTTGAAAACCGGGCTGGCAGGCGGCCGCTCCCGTTTCCGGCTTCATTCAAAAGCGGCGCTGACCTGCCCCTGATGCTCGGCTTTCAGCCAAAAATCCGAACCCAAAGGAGATCGTTTCCATGAAAGCCGTTGTTTTTCATAATATCGGAGATATTCGCCTGGAAGATGTCCCCGAACCCAAGATCCAGGAACCCACCGATGCGATTGTGCGTCTTACGGCCAGCGCCATCTGCGGCACCGATCTGCACATGGTGCGCGGCACCATGCCCGGCATGGCTCACGGCACGATCCTCGGACACGAAGGGGTCGGTATCGTGGAGCAGGTTGGGGCCAATGTCCGCAATCTGAAGCCCGGTGACCGGGTGGTGATTCCTTCCACCATCGCCTGCGGCTATTGCGTTTACTGCCGCGCCGGCTACTACGCCCAATGCGACAATGCCAATCCCAACGGCAAGCGGGCCGGTACGGCATTTTTCGGCGGTCCCAAGCTCAGCGGCCCGTTCCATGGGCTGCAAGCCGAAAAGGCGCGCGTGCCTTTTGCCAACGTCGGTTTGGTCAAATTGCCGGACTCGGTCACGGATGATCAGGCGATATTGCTTTCCGATATCTTTCCCACCGGTTACTTCGGCGCCGAAATCGCTGAGATCAAAGACGGCGATACCGTGGCGGTTTTCGGGTGCGGACCGGTGGGACAGTTTGCGATCATGTCGTCCAAACTCTATGGCGCCTCACGCGTCCTGGCGGTGGATCAGGTTCCCGGCCGGCTTGAAATGGCCCGCGACCAGGGCGCCGAAGTGATCGATTTCAGTGCGGAAAGTCCTGTGGAAAAGATACTTGAATTGACCGGCGGCATCGGCGTGGACCGCGCCATTGACGCCGTGGGCGTGGATGCCCAGCGCGCCCGCACAGGACCGGCCGCGCCGGGCAAAGAAAAGGCGCGCCAGATGGACCAACAGGTCAAGCAGGTGGCGCCGGAAACGAATCCGCACGGCCGGACCTGGCAGCCCGGAGACGCCCCGACCCAGGTGCTGGAGTGGGCCGTTGAGGGATTGGCCAAAGCAGGAACCTTGTCCATCATCGGCGTTTACCCGCAAGGCTTGGACCAGTTTCCGATCGGAACCGCCATGAACAAGAACCTGACCATCAACATGGGAAACTGCAATCATCGCCGCTACATACCGGATCTGATCCAGATGGTTGCCAGCGGGACCGTGGATCCGGCCCAGGTATTAACCCAGGATGAACCGATGGATTGGGTCATGAATGCGTACGAAGCTTTTGACAGCAGACGTTCCGGCTGGATCAAGGTGAAAATCGCGCCGCATCGATAAAACTTCATCCTGCATTTTGCTCCAGATCGGAATCCGATGAAATCGAATCATGATTCGTGGGAGCGCGGGCGCGCTAAGTACACATATTTCTAAATATGGACTTAATTAGTGCCCATCCAAGGCTACGCTTTTTCTGAGTCGTATTCGTTGTCGTAATCGTATTCGTAATCGCCCTCGATTATCTAAAGTTCGAATACGATTACGAATACGA
>QZKV01000001.1 GCA_003599575.1 Desulfobacteraceae bacterium
TGGGGTGAACCAGAGCGACATCAACGACACCATCACCTTAGGAACTTACTTCATCAAAGAGCTGCCCTACGGCAAGGCTGTCATCGTGATGGACCTTCTCGGGTTCGCCGAAGTCAACAAAGTGTGGGATCACCTGCTGATTGTCAATGACGCCTGGGACAACCACGACTTCGATAAGGTGCTGATTGCCGGCACGGTCGGCGTCAAGAGCGCGGAGCGCTTTTACTTCAACCGTTCGGCTATGGAGAAAATCTTTGCGGTGATCAAGAATAACAATCCATGATGTGCATCCAAAACATGGGGCTGGCCGCCGGGTGTTACCGGCGATGGAGATATCTCGGGGGCTGGCGGCGTCGGCGCTGCCTTCCCGCATGAAGCGGATTGGAAGAGGGGGGCCGTTCATTCGGCTCTCCTTTTTTATTTTGCCGCGGCCCCTTCGTTCCATTCAAACTCTCAGGACACCGAGAGGAGGCCCTTTATATTTTTGCACGGCAAGGTAAACTCACGATCGATGTGTTTGCAACCCTTTGCTGGATGCTTACCCTCACGTCTACATAGGGTTATTGAACTCCTCAGAAGGTATCGGGATGCAGGGAGGTCCTATATGTCAACGTCTCAGTTAAAAAGATATTCCATAATATCAATCCTGGCCGTACAGCTCGCTCTGGCGGCCATAACGATGAGTGTTGCGGGGAATACGGATTTTTCGGTCAACAAAGACGAAGACAGCATCGCCATCAAAGGCTACGATCCGGTCGCCTATTTCACGCAGGGCCGGGCGATCAAGGGGGATCCCACCAATACCTTTGACTGGCAGGGCGCCAGATGGCAGTTTTCCACGATCGAACACCGCGATATGTTCGCATCCAACCCGGAGTTGTATGCGCCCCAATACGGAGGCTTTTGCTCGATGGCCATGGCGACTGGGCAATTTTACGGCGTGGATCCGGAGGCATTTAAGATCATCGCCGGAAAACTTTACCTCAACTATAATCATTCGGCCATGGTGAAATTCGAAAAAAAGGCCCCTGAAAACATCCAGAAAGCGGATTCGAACTGGATCAAAAAAGCCGCATCCGGCAATTAGAAAATTTTATTTTCCGGATACCAGCACAAACGCTTTGCGCAGGCCATTGATGATTTTTTGCCGGTCCATCGGATTTCTGAAAGCCCGGCCGTAATCCTCCAGATCAAAAAACGGCTCCAGGCGCTGAGCCGACTGCGCGGCACGAGCTGCGGCATCCATACGTCCCGTCTGGGCGTATGCGGCCGAAAGGATGATGTGGTAGCCTGAAAGGTCCGGCCACTGGTGCAGGCCGTGCTCCAGCGTCTGGATGGCGTCGTCATATTTTCCCTTTAAAAAGTAGGCTGTGCCAAGATGCAGCAGGGCGGTTTTCTGTTTGCTGCCGAGACGCAGGGCGAATCTCAAGGAGTCGATGGCCGCGCCTGTATTACCGGACCAGAGCATGATCCATCCGCGCGCCTCGTAGCTGTCAGCGTCGTTGGGATTGAGTTCGATCGCCCGCTGCAGTTCACTCAATGCCTTTTCATATTCCGCCTGGGCCGCAAACGTCCGAGCCAACAGATGATGGCCCGCGGCATCGGCATCGTCCAGGGATAGCGCCTTCTGGGCGAACTCTCGGGCGCGATCCAGAGTTTTCTCGGGGAATTCGGTCCAGCCGAAAATCACTTTTTCATATTCGACCTTGCCCAGACCGATGTATGCGGCGGCATAGCCGGGATCGAGCGAAATCGCCTGTTCAAACATTTCCGTGGCCTTGATATTGGCCGCCAGCGTTCGTTCGTGATGAAAACTGTATCCTTTCAAAAGGTAGTCATAGGCCGCCAGGTTGTCTGTTTTGGGCCTGACGCGGGACCGTTCGGCTGAAGAGAGGTTAACTGCCAGGTTGGATACGATCATTTGGACGATTTCGTTTTGCAGCTCAAAAATATTTTGCAAATCCCGCACATAGCGTTCGGTCCAGACCAGGTTGTGGCTGACGGTATCGACAAGCCGGACATTGATGCGGACTTTCTCATCCGCCTTCTGAACACTTCCTTCAAGCACATAGCGGACATCCATCTCCTTGCCGATGCGTTCGATCCTGTCGGCCTGGAGCTTGTATTTAAAAACGGCTTCGCTGGCAATCACCAACAATTCATGGAACTTTGACAGGTCGGTGATGATGTCATCGGTCAAGCCGTCACTGAAGTACTCCTGTTCCTTGTCTCCGCTGAGGTTTTTGAACGGCAGCACCGCAATCGATGCCCTGGCGGCCGCGTGCGTGGCCGATGGGCGTGCATCTCCGGATTCAAGGGGGGGATTGGCTGATTTTCGCGGGAGATCGAACAGCCAAATCCCTCCGGCCATGAAGCCCAGGATGAGGACCACGGCCACCGGTGCGATCCGTTTCGGCGGGCGAACCAGCCGCGCCTTGCCCCGGCACCCCGGCTTGGAAGGGTCTTCCCAGATTTTATATACCCGGATGGGCGTGATGATGTTTTTTACCTTTTGTTCACCAAGATACTCGCAACCGAAAGCAAGCTTGTTTTCGATCTGATCGTATACGACCCCTGAAATGCAGATACCTCCGGCTGCGGCCAAGGACTCCATCCTGGCGGCAATGTTGACGCCGTCGCCATAGATCCGCGGCCCCTCCTGAAGCACGTCGCCCAAATTGATGCCGATCCGAAATTGCATCCTGCGGTCATCGGGAAGCTTGGCGTTTTCGGTGATCAAAGCGGCCTGAAAGGCAAAGCCGCACTCAACCGCATGCACCACGCTGACAAATTCGACCAAAATGTTATCGCCCGGAGAATCGACTATCCGGCCCTTATGCCGGATTGCCAATTCTTCAATCAGCGCTCGATATGCGGTTAGCGTGCGGACGGTGGCCTCCTCATCGGCACTCATCAGCCGGCTGTAACCCGCAACATCGGCGCTCAAAATGGCGCTGAGCTTGCGATCAAACCCCTGGGTCGTCATAAGGGAATACTCCTGAGCAGCGGACCGGGACCCGTGCGGCAATGGGAGAGCCTCTAGAGGCCCCCCTGCTTACGACCATGGGACACAATCATCGGATGTCAATTTAGGATAAGGTCACCGGGTGGCAACCTGCTATAGGTTTCAGCATCTGTGACGGTCAGTTTTATTTTGCTAATTTCCCAACCTCAGCGTCAGGGCAGCTTTGCAGACGCCCTTTAAAGCATAGAGGGGGCATAGCGGGCGTTCAGGCAAAACCTTGATCATGTGCCTGTTTGCGTTTTCTTCTCTGTCCGAGGGGGGGATGCCCCTCTTTTCGTCTATTGCTTGGCATGGCCGATGACGCCGCACGCCACACGCGCGCCGGAATCACCTGTGGGCTGTGTTTTCAGATCATCCTCGCCGGCATGAACCACGACTGCCCGTCCCATGACTCCGTTCTGGCCCTCCAACTGGATCATTTTATCCGTTGTTTCCATGTGGGCGCTGCCGTCGGCCTTGGCTTCGATATTGCCCAGATCACCCACATGACGCTTCTGAACCGTGGGTGCGGCGTGCGGATGATTCGTCGGGTTGAAGTGCCCGCCCGCCGACGTGGCGTCCGCCGCCGAGCAGTCGCCGAATTCGTGAATATGGAACCCGTGCTTGCCCGGCGGCAGCCCCTGCAGGTCGGCCATGATTTTGACGCCGTCTTGGGTTTTTATGAATCGAACCGCGCCCGCGGCCTTGTTTCCCTGGGTCGGGTGCAGTACGGCGACCGCGGACGACTTGCCCGGATCCGCTGCCTGTGAGGCGGAACCCAAAACGAAGAAGGTACCTGCGATCGCGAAAAGAACGGTCCAAAGGGAAAAGGTACGTTTCATAGAATTCTCCTTTGCCGGTTAAAAATTAATGGATGGACCTCGGTTGGAATCATTAGGCATACAACAGCATTGGGGAATGGGGCGAAGATGGTAAATAGCACAGCCTCTTGCTTGCCAGAGCGGCAACCAGCCGGTTCAAGCGGAACAGCCCTGCCGTTGACGGACAACAGGTGGACTGAGGAATAGGACGTTCTTCATATTTGATACAACGCCCGACCTTTCGCATTAATCCGCAAGCAGGCGTTGCAACGTTTTTTCGTCAAAGGAGAGATATTGGGGCACCGATTCGTCCATGACCGCGGACTCTATCTCCTTTTTGACCTTCTTCAGGATATCCACTTTCTCCTCGATGGAGCCGCGCGTGATGAAACGATACACGGTGACTGGCTGGTGCTGGCCAAGGCGGTGGGAGCGATCGATGGCCTGGTTTTCGACGGCGGGGTTCCACCAGGGGTCGAGTAGAAAAACGTAGGAGGCTTCGCTGAGGTTGAGGCCCGTTCCGCCTGCTTTAAGGGAGATGAAAAACGGGCAGGGTCCCGCATGGAATTTGAAGGCGTTAACGACCGAGGCCCGATCCGTCGTGCGCCCGTCCAGGTAAAAAGTGGGGATTTCGTGACGGAGGAAAAGCTCCTGAATCAGTTGAAGATGTCGCGTGAACTGGGAAAAGACGAGGATCTTGTGGCCTTCAGAGAGGATCTGCACAGCGGTGTGGAATACCTCCTCTGTTTTGCCGCTGCACAGGGGCTTTTGGCTTTCTTTGACCGCCAGGCGGGGATGGCAGGCGATCTGCCGGAGCCGCAGGATCAGGCGCAAAATATGGAAGGCCCGCGAGCCCTGCATGGCGTCCATCTCGTCACGGGCGGCCGCGAGGGCCTGATCGTAAATGGATTTCTGGTCTTCCGCGAAATCGCAGTATATGGTCACCTCTGTTTTGGGGGGAAGTTCGGCCAACACCTGCGATTTCAGCCGCCGCAGGATATAGGGTTTTGTTTTTTCACGCAGGCGTTCCAGGTCTTTGACGGTGTCGTATTTTTCCTTGAACGAGGCTTGATCCTCAAGGAATCCGGGCATCAGAAAATCGAACTGGCTCCAGAGGTCGGCCGCAGAATTTTCCACCGGCGTTCCGGTGATGGAAAGCCGTGATGACGCAGGAAGGTGCCTGACCGCCCGCGATGTCATAGTGTCGGCATTCTTGATGGCTTGCGCCTCGTCGAGGATCACGTATTCCCATTGGATGGAACATAAAAGCGGTGTTTCGGTCCTCAGCATGCCGTATGAGGTGAGGACGAGATGGTGTTTTTTCAGAAATTCAGGATCCCTGGTTCTGGCCGGTCCGGCAAAGGCATATATCGAAAGGTCCGGTGCGAATTTCCGGATTTCAAGCTCCCAGTTGAAAAGCAGGGTTTTGGGAGCGATCAGCAGCACGGGGCGGCCGAGCGATCCTTCCACTTTCAGGCATTTGATCAGGGCCAGCACCTGAACCGACTTGCCCAGCCCCATGTCATCGGCGAGAATGCCGTTTAAGCCAAGCTCTTTCAAGGTTCTCAACCAATTGAAGCCCAGGATCTGGTAAGGCCGCAGAACCGTTTCAAGCCCCGCCGGGATCGGGTAGCGCCGCACGCCGTCCATCCGGCCGCCGAATCGGCACAGGGCCTCGAAAGATGAATCTGTTCGGACATCTGCTTCGCCCGCCAGGCTGGCGCGTACGCTGGTGAAATCGGCCTTGCTGAAGGTGACGACCCCCTGGTCCACGATGCCGTTTTGGGAAAGTTCCGCAAGCACCCGCCGGATTTCGCCGGATATGATGCCCAACGAACCATCGGGTCGTTCTACATAACGCCTGCCCTCCCGAAAGGCCTGAAACAGGCCGTCCGCGCCGAACTGAAACTCGCCTGAAAAAACCATTGCTCCCACGCGGAGGTGCTGTTTTTGCGTTTGGACATTCCAGCGGACCGACACCGGCTCAGCGAGTTTGCGGCTTCCGATATTGACCGCAAACCCGTGGTTTTCAAGGGACGGCACCAGGGACTCCAGGGATCGATCAGGGGCGCGCCAGTTGAAATCGCGTTCCGGCCGTGCGGCAAAGCCGTGCGCCAACATGATGGCCTTGAAACCTTCCTCCGCCGGGCGGTTGCGGTGGATTTCCAGGTGCCGGCGGATGTCGACGATTACGGAAGTTTCATCGTTGTCTTTGACCCGGTTGCCTTTGTAAACGAAGTACAGCCGGGCTTTGGCGGCCCGATCATCGAGGCTCACAACCGCCTGGGCGCTTGCGTTTCGCACAGTGCGGATGTCGCTTTTCCCGGTGTTCCGAATCCTCAACTTGTCCGGCTGTTTGGAGAGGTTGAGGAGCAGACGGATTCTTTCCGCTTCGTCAAGGGCTTTGTCCGTGGGGATGGCCTTGAGAAAAGCGAAAGGCAGGTCCGGGCGCAATTGAACGATGCGATTTCCTTTGATCAGGGTGACGGGCATGGCTTGAACGATAATCTCCGCTTCGGCCAAGGTCAGACTTCCCAGGTGAAGCGCCAGGTGATCATCTTGAACACCGATTTCGGGGATCACGTCCGTGTCCATGCGGAATATTGCGACCGAGCCGTCCGGGTGGATCAACATCCGATGTTTCCGGCAGGCGCCGATAAACGTGAAAAGATGGCGCGAGGCAATCCGCAGACGGGTGAATTCCTGATCTTGATTAAAAAAACGGGCTTCATTTTTTCGGAACGCCATTTCGCTTTCCAGCGCTGTCCGGAACAGGGCTTTGTCAGGCACGCGGGCCGCGACCGTTTCGAGATCCTTGACAAAGTAGATCTTCGTACGCCTGGGAATCTCCCAGCGCCCGCGGTTGAACACCGCCGGGGTCAACACCACGGTGAACTGCCCGTTTTTGCGGGATTGATCTTTATCGTATGTGAAAATGATCTTTTCCATGAGTTGGCTTCTTGAATCTACAACGGACGGCCGTCCTCATCAAGGCCTTGATAAGCAGCGCCTGTTGAAGCCGCATCATCTTCAACTTGGTGGGCGGAGCAAAAAGATCCTTGTTTGTAGGTGAAGACGCGGAGCCAAACGAGCAGCGTCGGTGGGCAGGGCCGCACCGCCTGATTGGCGCAGAGTATCCAACCTACAGGCTTCACCCCATTTACCGGGTGGATCGTTGCCCATAGCTTGACATCAGCGAGGAGGGCGGCGATATCGTCAAAGCGCATATGGGAATGCCCTCCCAATAGTCGTGAACCTATGTCCGGAAACATGCGGACATACCAATAGGAGGTTTGTGATGGTAACGGAAAAAGAAGGCAAAATGGACATGCAGGCCCAGATGGAAATCCACGCGAAGATGTCCCAACCGGGTGCTTCGCATAAATTGCTCGAGAGTATGGAGGGCAGTTGGACGGCCAAGACAACGACCTGGATGGAACCCGGTCAGCCGCCCGTGGAGTCCGCCAGCACTTCAGAAAACCAAATGATCCTGGGCGGGCGCTATCTACATCAAGAGTTTAGCGGTGACATGATGGGTACGCCTTTCAAAGGCATCGGCATCAATGGATACGACAACTTCAAAAAGAAATTCGTATCGATCTGGATGGATTCCATGAGCACCGGTATCTTCTATTTTGAAGGCGAGGGCCAGGGCAAGACCATTACGCAAGTGTGTCATGCCGAAGACCCTGTCAAAGGTCCCGTGACTTGGCGTTCCATAACCCGGATCGAGGATCACAATACCCATAAGTTTGAAATGTTCGGCACAGACAAAAGCGGCAAAGAAGAGAAAATGATGGAGATCATCTATACCCGTCGGCGATGATAGGCAGCCGGCATCTTTTCGACTTTGAGGACGTGGAAGAGATGCCGGCATTTTCCAGGCTCAATCCCAACCGATCTTTTTTTTGCACCTAGCCAGCGCCGCTGTTTGTGCCGCATGCGGACTTTTTTCAGGGAGTGTTTCCCAGCCACGAGCAAAGAACGCAAAGAAGATTCAATTATATTTTGAGGCATTGGTGTCGTTCTTGAGGCAATCGCCTTGCCATGGCGCAACAAACCCGCTTTTCCCTTCTTACCAAACTTGGCTTTGGACGGAGCATAGGTAATTGCCCAACGGAAGCTGCGCATCCAGCCGTTTCCTTTGCCTCGGCGGTTGATCTGAACAGGGCCGGCGGATTTGCCGGATCGGCTGCCTGGCCCTGGAAGCGGAGCTGAAACGGCACGGGGCTCATTATGGCCTTGCTCAAATTATAAACTTTGCTTATGTTGCCGGCTATTCAACCGGAGGCACCTTTCCCACTTTTTCGGGTCAGGTATAAAAACGAATAAAAAAAGGAGTCTTACCATGGCCAACGAACGCGTCATTGTTAAAGCCAGCGATGAAGATCTTCATTTCCGGGAAATGGATAGGATAAAGATTGAAAAAATGAGGGCCGAGGCTAAAAAAGAGGCCCAGGCGGCCTACGCCGACGCACACAAACAGCATTGCTTCAGATGCGGGACGCACAGCCTGGTGGAAGTGGAGTTTAAGGACGTTCACGTCGACATCTGCGTCAATGAAGGATGCGGCGCGGTTCACCTGGATCCGGGTGAGATGGAGAAGCTCCTTAAAGCAGAAGGGGGTGTTTTCGGGAAGATAAGGAACTCGGTCTTTTCTGTCTTTAAATAACAAGGGGGCGTCGGGGTGTCCTGCATGGCCCCCATCGCCTGAATCGAAATCAAATCAAAGCGGGGCAACCGCAGGTTGCCCCCTGCGCACATTTTGCTTTTCAGTGATGTAGGAGAAACAAATGAGTTGGGTTGCCATCGATAAAGACAAATGCAACGCTTGCGGTATTTGCGCCCTTCGCTGCGCACGCTGTTTTACCTTTGCCAATGAAAAAGTTTCGGTTCAAGCCGACGAAAACTGCTGTATCGTGTGCGGTCACTGCGTATCATTGTGCCCCACGGGCGCCATAACCCACAGCCGGATGGATGCGGAAAATTTTGAAGCGGTGGGAACACCGGTGCACTTTCAACCCGATGAGTTTATGAGTTTTATCCGCCAACGCCGCAGCCACCGTCATTTCAAAAACAGGGCTGTTTCCAAGGCTACTATCAACCGGCTGATCGAGTCGGCCCGGTATGCGCCCACCGGCAGCAATGTTCAAGGTGTCGAAATCATCGTTCTTGAAGACGGCGAACGCAAAAAGAAGCTGTCCGATTTAACCATCGACTTTTTTATCGAGAGAGGTCGCATGGCTTCAGAAAAGCTTCAAACGATGCCGTCCGGCCCACAAACACCGGCCCGGTTGCAGCTTGAAAAGACGGTGCGCTACCGCGATAACATGCTGAAAGCCAAATCGGTCGGCTACGATCCGATTTTTCACCACGCGCCGGTGGTGTTTATGTTTCATTCACTGCTTGAAACCAGCACCCCCAAGGACAACTGTGTCATCGCCTCGACAACCCTGGGGTTGTTTGCCCGAACCTTGGGACTGGAATCCACCTATATCGGGTTGCTGGAAATTGCCGCGCGATTGTATCCGCCTTTGGACGAAGCGATCGGACTGCCCGGGGGACATGAAATCCAAAGCGTGCTGATTGCCGGTTATCCGAAGCTTAAATACCTGCGTGTGATTGACCGCAATCCCATCAAGGTGCGATGGGAATAACTGCGTATACCTACTTGCATCCATAGAGCTTTTCCTAAAGGATTTCATTCATAGACCTTTCGTTTGATAGCTCGCCTATTTTCGAAGTAAAGTTCTGACGGATCGTTTTGACGCTATACGATAACCAGTCGTTACGACCATGAAGCAGATTGAACCATGGCGGATGACTGTAGAAGGATAAATAGCGTCTAACGATCAGCCGAATATTTCAGGGGCAAAAGAAGAGTTTCCCAACGCCTTGCGGACCAAGGCCGGTTTTCAGCCAAGGCCATGGCCTGAATCTTACGGATTGCACATAAGCTTATTCTCCATTGAGATCAGAAGTGATGGAAGTTCCGCCTGAGCGGCGGGTATCTCCATCAGATTGCGAATGAGCATCTGCAGTAAACCATCTTCAAAAGCGGTGGCCACCTGCCGGTTACCTGAAGCACAAACCGGTCCCCTCTCAGTAATAAATCAATGGAAAAATCAATCCGGCGGACAGCATTGGCTGTCTTCGGCCTCTCCGATGCGGTGTGCAAAAGATGCGCATTGTTACCGCGCAATTGACATCCAAGATGAGAAAAATCTGCGCAGGAACACCGGGCCATAGATAGGCGGTGCCGGCCTGAACCCCGAGGATCGAAGGGGGCATGTATTTATATCTAAGGGGTTTAACTACCCATCCGAAAAAATTATGACCTGATCCGGCACTTCCCTGCAGTGATGGTACATATCTTGAATTTACGCATACGCTACCGCAAAGAACCGAAACATACAATTCTTCTAGTTGAAGACAGCATAAATCTACCCAAAAGGAGGTGAAGTATTTCCATGGTCCAGCAGCCGCTGTGAACAGAGAGAAAATGGGGCGCTCTTTCGCCATGCGGAAATAGAAGCAGTTTTTCTGTGTTGAGATGTGATGTGGCATTGTACACAACTGGTCACCAAGGAGGTTGGCGGATGAACAAATTGGGATTGGTAATTGGTATGTTGATTGCTGTGATCGGGTTGACCGGAGTTTCCTGGGCCGCGGAATTAAAGACCGATGGCTGGTTGGGCACCAAAACAGCCTATTCCCAGCGGACGTCCCTGGGACAGCTTTATCCCAGGGAAGATGTTCAAGGAAGCAAATACACCCACATGCGAGGGCGTCTGCTCTTTAATTTTATTACCGCGCCCGGCGTGGGGTTGGTCTGGCATAACGAGATCGATTTTGATTTCGGCTCGGGCGCCTATGGTCAGAACAACGGTAATCCTGCGGCGCCAGGCGGCGTTAACCGGGGATTCGGAGGCGGATTGGGCGCCGATACGGTCAACCTGGAAACCAAGCAACTGTACATGTATTTCAAGGTGCCCGAAATCCCCTTGAAGGCAAACATCGGCGTGAACTGGATCACCGACGATTTCGACTGGGTAATCCTGGGAGATGATGCGGCCGGCTTTACCGTTAATTATGGAGAAAGCTTCGATATTCGCCTGGGCGCCTATCGCTTTTGGGAGGAGAACATCACCTCGATCAACGACAATGTCGATTTCTACATGCTTTCCGGCAGCAAAAAGATAGGAAAATCCAAAATCGGGCTTGCAGGTTATTATCTATGGGATAGGGGCTCCAACGGAGACGGCGTTCTGAATACTTCCGGCCCATCGGGCAAAAACGGTTTCGCGTCGCTTGCCCAGAACGCGGCCACCGGTTTCCGTTCATTGATCCCCACAGGCACCGATTACGAACTGAAATCCTATTTCGCCGGAATTTTTGGGGAAACCATGCTTCCCGGTGCCATCAACTTATCCGCATGGGGAGTTTACAACTTCGGCGAAGTCGATGTGCAGGGCGGTAGCGACATCGATATCAACGGTTTCGCCGTAAATGCACGCCTTTCCAAAAAAATCAATAATGTCAACCTCACCATGAATGGCATTTATATCAGCGGCGCCGACAAGGATGACGACCAGGAATTCGGTTTCACCAACGCCGGCCTTTACAGCCTGGCGGGGAACTTTTACTACAAATCCGGGATGATGATTCTCATGCCGGATGGAGACGACTGGAACTACTCATCCGCGCTGGTGTATGGGATTTCCAACATTTTTGAAGACAGGTTTCTGGGCGTGACCGGGGCCTTCCTCAATGCAGATTTCCCAATCGCCGGAAAATTGACCGGAAAAGTCGGCGTGGGAACGATTTTTTCGGCTGAAGAACGGGTGGTAAACTCAGAAAAATACATGGGCAGTGAAATCAACGCCAAGCTCTACTACCAGCTCGCGCCCAAAATGACCGTTGCTCTCAAGGGTGGCTACGCCTTTATAGGAGATTTTTACAAAGTCAGCGCTGCGCAAGCGGCTGCGTCCATCAAGGGTGTTGCCGCCAACAATCCCGACGACGTCCTTTATACCTATCTGGAGTTCAAGGTTTCGCTTTAAGCTTACAAGGTTGCATAGCTTGAGCTAAGACCGTATACTTCCCGACGTTGGCCAAGAGCAGCAGGCTGTTGCCCATGATGTCAACGTTGGGAAGTTTTATTTCCTGAAATGAAAGCAAAGTACATATCACCACCCATCGATTTCCCAAGGACAGGCACATGAAGCGAACAACCTATTTGAGCACAATGGCTTTCATCATATTTTTCGCTGCAGGGTTATTTGGAAACAACTGTACGGATGCCGCAGCCGAAGCCTTTACCGAAAGGCTCTTGCGGAATTTCGAAACCCTTTCCGGCAAGATCACAGAGGTATCGAAAGGCATGGCGGTCATTGACCTGGGATCCGAACAGGGCGTATCTCAGGGCGATCTTTTTACAATCGTCAAGGATGCACGCTCCTCATTGCCCCAGTCGGGCAGCTTCAAGGGATTGCTTCGCGTCATCCAGGTAAAGCAGGGATATTCCCTGGCAATTCCATTCGACCCGGCAACCGCAATGCATAATGGGGATGCGGTGCGCCGCTACGAAGACAATCGGGCCATCTTCTGGGATTACGCTGGAAATGGCGAGGACCTTTATTTCCGGATTCGGAACCATCTTCAATCCATGGTTTGGGATCCTTATGCCTCGGCCCAAAAGGAGAAACCGGCAAAGCCCGAGCTCACTTCGGGTCCGCCAAGGCTTTTTTTCATTCTTTTCAAAGAAAAACTGGAAGTCCGCGACCCGGAATTCGAACTCATTCATTCTTACTCCATGGGTGAGTTGCCGGAAAAGACTACAGGTACGGCCGGCCCTGCAGGGTTCGATCGCACCGAATCTAACCAATCCAAAGTCCCCCCCATGCCCCCCATGCTTGCGCCGCCGGTTTTTCCAATGCAGAACCAGCCCGCCTCCGATGAATTCCAGACGATCGGCAACTGGTCGGAAGGCATAACGATTGCGGATTTCATCCTGACCGGCCAAACCCGGCTGATGGCGGTCACCAATGGAAAAACGATTCAGATATTCGAGATTGCGGAGAAAGCTACCCCGGGTAAAATCGCGGAAACCGCCTCACGCGGCAAGGTCGTTTATCTGAAATGGTGGCGGCCGAAAAACAGCGCCACGGTGTGTCTCGCCGTTACAACCTGGATACACGAAGAAGCCTGGGCCACAATATATGTGTTGAGCGGCGAAAAGCTTCTTCCCATGAAGGAGGAACTCCCATTCATCCTGAGCACGTTTGATCTGGACGGAAACGGTACGCCTGAAACCTTGATGGGACAGTCCTTTGAACGCCGGGATTTTTGGGGCGATCAGGTCAAGCGTTGGGATTTCGTCGACGCAGCATTGCGCGAGGCAAGCGTGCAGATAGAGCTTCCCGAAGATTTTACGGTGACCGGAAGCGTCTTTGCAGATCTCACGGGAGATGGAAAGCTCGAAACAGTTGTCGTGCATGACAAGCAGCTTTTTATTTATCAGGGGTCCGAGCTGCTCTTCAGGCTCTCCCAAGAGATCGGGGGCAGCTTGTCTTCGGTAACCTATGAGATCTATCCAACCGCTCGGGAGACCACCGCAAGGACGGTCAGCTTTGAGCTTTCTCCGACGGTGGCCGATCTCGACGCAGACGGGAGGCTTGAGTTGGTGGTGATTGCTTCGGAACGCCCCTTTTTAAACATCGGCAGTACCGCCACAATCAAGAAAAGCCGTTTGCTGGCCATTGGTTACCGGGATGGTCAATTTGTTAAGAAATCTTGGGGAAAAGAGATGGATGCCGCAATCCAAAGTCTTGCGATAGCATCGAATGCCATGCTGGTACTGACCTCGGAGCCGACTTCCTGGCTGCGCGGCAAAACCCAGAGCCACTTGTTGGTATATCCCTTGAAAACCCGTTCCTGATGATGGTTTTCCAGCCAGGCCGGCAGTTAACGCTTTTCCGGTATCCAGGACAAGCACGATCGTCCGGCCCCCGGCCTTGAGCCAGTCCTTGGGCCGGGGCGACGTTTATATCGATTTTACGCAGCCATCGATCATTGGCCCTGGCCGCTTTAATGTGGCATGGCACTAGAAATCTGATCTCGCCGGCAGGGCCCTCGGGCTGGTCATGTCTACAGTTTATCACAACAGGCTTTTGACAGGCCTTGGGCCGGCATCTCCCGCCCCTCATGGACGGTGATTGGGTCGTCTGTGGGATTCAGCGCACCTCATGTCTATCTCCGATATCCCAGCCCCTACTATCTATAAAGGCCCACACTGTGAAGTTTTATCGGGTGCGCCTTGCAGGGTATAAAACTCACCGGCATTTGCAGGTACGCTTGACAGATACATGTGACGCATTAAGGTATTCTTCAAATTTGAAAGAATCATGGAGAGCGGCGTGAGGGAACTGGCCCTTTGATCGCCCGGCAACCTTTTTTCCGCAAGGTGCTAAATCCAGCCCTAAAAGGGAAACATGTGGTCTTGACGACAAGGGAAATCCCACCGCTTAACCGCAGCGACTTTCACTCGATCATGACCCAATGCAAATCAACTTGGATGCCGCACCAGGCGGGCAGCCGGTCATCGGCATGGAGCCGGAGGTCATTTCCAGGTTGAACTAACGAGGTATACGAGATGAAAAAAACGGTTTTTCTATTCTCTGGCGAAGGCACCCAAAGCAGTGAAACTCAAAACAGGCTTTTAAAGCAGGCGCCATCCTGGGCTTGCATTGAAGAAATATTGCGTTCAAAACTGGACCTCGATCTGGAGCAGCTCTGGAAAAAGGAAATCGGCAGACATCGTTGCCCGTTCAGCCCATTGTTGACAGTGGTTTCGCAAATATGCCTGGCCGATCTCTGGCGTCAATGGGGATATCGGCCGGATGTGGTGGCCGGCCACAGCACCGGAGAACTCGCCGCCGCTTACCAGGCCGGATTCTATGCCTTGGAAGAGGTTCTCGTTCTGGCCTATCGCATCGGAGAGGTTGCATCCCGGCTGGATGGGGTGATGCTGCACGGGTGGCTGCCCGATGCGCTGGTCGCAAACTTGCCCCTGAAAATTTCCTCCTACAACTTCGAAGATGAGGGGCGCAGGCATGTCACGGTGAGCGGGTATGCCGAGGAGATGGATGACTTTTTGAAGGCTTATCCCCAATTCGTGAAAATGAAACTGCCCCATCCATGGCATCACCTCGACTACCGGCGCTTTTCGGATCAACTGCCGCGGGTTGCAGCGGAGCGCGTCGAAGAGGGCCGGTTCATATCGAGCATCACCTCTCAATTCGAAACGCGCCTGAGCGACGAGTACTGGCGCGATTGGATGGTCAAACCCGTCGATTTCATCCAAACCATGCGGACGCTTCGGGAGCGCTGCGGCGGTGACAGTCTGGAGATCATCGAAATCGGTTTTCATCCGGTGTTGGAAAAGTGCTGCGACATTTTCAAAGATTACACCTATGCGTCATCCATGTTCCGCGGAGAGGACGATATCCAATGGATTTTGTTTCAGAGAAAAAAGCTCAATCAGGATTCTTTTCTGAAAAAAGTAAAAACAGTTGTGGATGCGTACCAGCCTGGATTGGAGTTCGCATTGCCGTTGGCCTACCAGGGGTTTTCTTCGCTCAAGTTCACCGAGTTCTCCATCGTGCTGCAACCGCTGTTTCCTTCGCTCGCCGCGCAAGATTTCTACCGTTACAAAACAATTAAGCAGCTGATCGAACGGTTCGGTGTAGGGACATCGCTCGAAACGCCGGCCGGCCGGAGTGATCGGAAGAACAAAGTTGTGATCTGCGGGATGAGCTGTCGATTCCCCTCTTCAGTGGAAACTTTGATCCAGTTCTGGCAAATGCTGACCAGCCGAACCGACCAGGTGCGGCGCGAGGCCGGCAGAGGGGCATCGGAAGGCGGATTTTTGAACGACGCGGCCAGCCGCTTCGATCATCATTACTTCGATATTTCGCAAGCGGAAGCGCGCACGATGGATCCGCAGCAGATCCTGGCCCTGGAATTGACCGAGATGCTCTGGAAGGATGCCGGCATCGATCCGCAGGCATTGGACAAGAAAAGGGTCGGTGTCTATATCGGGGCGTGGAACCAGGAGTACGGCGGGGACAGGAGTTCGGCCTATTACGCGACAGGGACCAATCCGAGCATCATCGCCGCCAGGATCAGCTATCACTACGACCTAAGAGGGCCGAGCTGGGTGTCCAATACGGCCTGTTCCTCTTCCCTGGTGGCGGTACACTATGCAGCCAAAGACATAGAGGCCGGGCGGGTGGATTGGGCCATTGCGGGCGGCGTCAACATGCTTCTGGATGAAGCGTATACGGCCCATATGCGCAACTCCGGGTTCCTCTCCCGTGACAACCGGTGCAAGGCCTTTGACGACTCGGCCAATGGGTACGTGCGTGCCGAGGGAGGCGGGCTGGTCCTTCTGGTCAACAAAGCACTGGCCGATAGGTTTTATGCCGAGTTGACCGGTTCCGCCATCAACCAGAACGGCGGCCGGTCGCAGGTCATGACCGCCCCCCATCCAGAGGCGCAGGAGGAGCTGATAACGGCTGCCTGTCAGGATGCGGGAATTGCGCCGCAGGAAATCTCCTACATCGAATGTCACGGAACCGGCACGAAAATCGGCGACCCCATCGAACTGTCGGCGATTCAGAATACGATTGCGCGAAACCGGACGCAGACCTGCTATATCGGCTCGGTAAAATCCAATATCGGCCACTTGGAATCCGCTGCCGGCATTGCCGGGCTGATCAAGTCCGTGGCGGCCCTGAATTACGGCATCATTCCGCCCAATCTGCACTTCAATCAGCCCAATCGGCACATCGATTTCCAGGCCTACCCCATCCAGGTGGTGACCGAACAAACCCCCATCGATCAGCAGGCCTGCATCGGCATCAGCAGTTTCGGTTTCGGCGGATCGAACGCGCATATCATCATCAAAGGGGCGGAACCATCCCTGCGAAAGCAAATTCAGCCCCTGGAGATTCCTTTCACCCGGCAAAGAGCGGCCGCTTTGGGGGACTACCTCAGAATTCTGGAACCGAATGCCGACGCGGCGGTGGTCGAGCCTGCTTCGAAGGCAGCCGATCGAAACGTGCGGAGCTTGATCGGCGGGATGATATTCAACGTCACAGGCATCGAAACCATCGATCCGGATTTGGCCTTGTTCGAGCAAGGACTGGATTCGATGAGTGCCACTGAAATGATCCGTTCACTGGAAGAAGTGTACAACATCGAAATCGAACCGGATGTCCTATTCGATTACCCCCTGTTCGATCAATTTGCTGAGGAGATAGAGAAACGAGTGGCAGCGCGGACCGGCAAAGAGGAGGAGCAGGCGGACAATAGCGAAGCGAAAATCGATGCGCCCAACGAGCGCCCCTATGAAATGCATGCCGTGGCGGGCAGAAGGACTGATTGAGTCAATGCACACAGGAGGGCTTGCATACCATGACTGCGTTTAAAACGACCCATGTGGGATCTTTGCCGCGCCCGCAGGAGATGATGGACAAGTTAATGCGCAAACAGGAAATCACCCAGGCGGATCTGAAAAGGTACCTGGCCGGCATCGTGGAAAAACAATTATCCCTGGGTATCAGCTACATCAATAACGGCGAACTGCCGCGGGCGGATTATGTCAGTGCGACCGTCATTCGCATGGCGGGCTTTGGCGGCGCCGGCATAGCACCGCTGCCGCGGGATCTGGAGGAATTGCCTGAATATTCCAGACGTTTCGGCGGCCGGAACGGACTGATTACGCTGAACCCCAAAGCGCCGGTTAAATTGCCGGCCTGCTCGGAACCGCTTGAATACAGGGGCGAGGCCTCGTTGCGGGAAGAGCTGGATTTGCTGGCCGTTGCTTTGAATGAGGTGATACAATCTCATCCGGGGACGGAGGCCGAGATCTTCTTTACATCGCCGTCTCCGGGAACGGTGGCGCTGTTCATGGAAAATCAGTATTACACGAGCTACGAGGAGTATCTTGATGCCATCGGAACGGCATTGAAGAAGGAATACGACATCATCTCCGCTTATGGATTTCACTTGCAGGTCGACTGCCCCGACCTTGCCATGGGCCGGCACACGCGCTTCAAAGGGCTGACCGATGAACAGTTTGTGGCGATCACCGATGCCAACGTCCGCGTCCTGAACAAAGCGCTCGCAGCGGTCGATCCGAACAAATGCAGGGCCCACATATGCTGGGGAAATTATCCGGGCACCCACCATTGCGACATCGATTTCAAAAAGATTTACTCCCGAGTCATGAGCATCAAGGCCAGATTCATCTCACTGGAGGCAAGCAATCATCGACATGCACACGAATGGCAGGTGTTCGAAGAATTGCCTTTCCCCGAAGACAAAGTTCTTATGCCCGGTGTCATCGACACCACATCACCCATAGTGGAACATCCCGATCTAGTGGCCCAGCGAATTTCAAAATTTGCAAAGCTTCTGGGACGGGAGCGGGTGATCGGATCGACCGATTGCGGATTCGCCACCACCGCCTCGGCGACGAGCGTTTCCGGTGAGGTTGTATGGTTGAAACTCGCGTCCCTTGTCGAGGGCGCACGGCGTGCCGGTGTGCAATTTGAATAAAAGGAAAAGGAATGCATCGCATCAACCACTTTACATTGGGTGTTCGGGTAGCGAACTTTTCCGGCATTGCGCTGCCCTTTGATCATCTGCTGGAATTTGATACCGCGGACACTGCTTCCATAATCAAGAAGATAAGGAAATACGCGGATCTTCCCTATGTTTTTGTCGTCTCAAATGAAAAGGCCGCGCAAATCCCCGATGTATTGTCAGCCCTTGAAGCCATTCGTTCTCCCTGTCTCCCATATGCACTGTTTGCCGTCGGCGACGTGGATCTGAGAGACGCTGCCGGGGATTTGGAAGTTGTTCGCATCGACAAGCCGGATGCTGTCGCCATCCGGAACCGCATCGATGAATATGCGGCTGCGCGGCTTCACTTCAATGAAGGCAGGCTGCGCGTGGAAAGTACAGGTTCGTTGCCCGAAACGGTCGATGTGGTCATCGTAGGCGGCGGGATCATCGGCCTTTACGCCGCCAATCGCCTGAAGCAGAGCGGCATCTCGTTTTGTGTGGTCGAAAAAAACGCAAAGGTCGGCGGCATCTGGTCCAACTTTGCGAATGCCACATCGCGCGTCAACTCATCAGAATGCGCTTACCGGCTCCTCGATACAAAAACGCGATCCAATCGCGATCATTCCGCAACAAGGGAAATTCTGGAAGATATCGCCGTTCTGGCCGACCGTGTAGCGGACCATCTTTATCTGCAGACCGAAGTAGAACGGATTGAAAAAAAAGAAACCCGGTACCATGTTCAATATCGTCGCAACGAAAGAACGTCCGCAGTGCAGAGCAAAGGCGTGATTCTGGCCATTAACGACCGCGTCGGGGCACCGCGCAAGACCACATGGGCGAATCAGGAGGCATTCCAGGGAGACATCGTGGCCGGCATCGCCGATCAGGCCGCCGGGATTGAATGGCGCAACAAAAAGGTCGTGGTCGTAGGGATGGGCGCCTTTGCAGTTGAAAACGTCAGGACCGCCTTGGAAGGAGGCGCACGCCACGTGACCGTGCTATGCCGGCGGCACGGTACGGTATGCCCCAAAATCATCGACTACTTGAACTTTGTCACCCCTTATGACGAAGCCTTCAAACACGATAAAAAATCCAATTTCAGGAACATGATGTACTGGAAAAAAACGTACGAAATGAGCGGCGCCACCGAACCCGAGTGTTGGATGGGCAAGGTCAAGCACGATGGGCATACCATCAGCGTCTCCGATCTCTGGTTCGTGGGGCACTATTTGAAGAAGATCGAAACGATTACCGGACAAGTATCCGGTTTGTTCGAGCACGGCGTCATCGTTGACGGCCGCCGGCGCATCGATGCGGATATAGTGGCCAACTGTATCGGCTTTGAGAGAAATGCATCGGTCGCAAAAGCACTGTGCGGCTATGCCGACATGTACAACAACAACTACGTGGACAAAGATTTCATGTATCTGGCCGATGCCCACATCGACGATGACGCCTTCAATTCATTTTTCGGATCCAGTGTTCTGGAGATGGCCAAATTCTATATGGAAGTCTACATCAGGCACTTTGACTCGCCCCGTTTCTCGGAAATGCTGGCCACCGAGGGAATAGAGAAAATTCCCATCGCGGACCGTAAATGGTCCCATTACATTGCCGGCGCAACCGCCCTGATCCGCAATCACCCTGAAATCCGCGCGATTGCGCTCAAGCAGGTGGCGCAACGGACCAGCAATTTCCTTGAAAAGCATGATATCGAAACCTATATCGAGGAGAACAAAAGAGAATGGATGGATATGCACGCGCTTTTGGCGGGCCAACCGGTGAAAGAAGAATATTGTCTGCCGTATGTCTTTGAAAAATTGTTGCCCAAAAGAGGCCAACGCTCATAGCCGATGGGGCTCAGCGCGGAAACGGATCGCGATCGTCCGCATTGTTCCGCCCCACGGAAATCCAAAATTGCCGTTAATCGAGCAGGACGACCAAGAACTACGGGAGCGCTCTTTTCTATGTTTTTTCTGCCCGGAGACGATGCACACCCATGGCCTTGCGGGGAATTTCAGAACGCGTAAACCACGGTGAGCAGCGGCGCTGTGATGGAAACAATAGGCTGGTCCTCGATGCCCACAAGCCCGACATCCACAGTGAGATCCAGGAGAAACCGCACCTGAAAATCCGCGACTCCGAGCCGTTGCGCCTCCCTCATCAGGGGCGTGACATCGATCGACACGAACCTTCCCTGATCCGAGGCAAAGAAATCCAGTTCCTGGGTCAGCAGGGGAGGAGAATCGAAATCCTCTTCACGCAGACCTGAGGCAGGATAGCTGACGAGGTCGAGCAGGGTTGGGATAATGGGAGCGAAACTCACCGAGTCGATAAACACCTCCAGGGTAGCGGAAATGATCCGCGCGGCAAGCGGGACCACATCCTGGCCGGTCGAACCGTCTAAAGGAAAATCCAGGAAGGCGCGGAATTCCGGAAGATTGGGGTCCGAATCGTCGATGCCGAAAAACAGCGTGTCCGGACCATTCGTGATGGTGAAGGTCTGCCCGACAGGATCGAAGGCGATATCCCCGTCCGCAGGCTGGTCGCTCAGGATAGCGGCCTCAAAAACACGCCGCTCATCACTGCCGCCGCAGCCGGCCAGGGCCAGTGCCAGAACCGTAAACAAGCATAAACCGAATAATTTTCGCATAGGTGTCCTCTGGTTTTTTGTTTTTAACAGGAAACTTAGTTCGAATGGGCAGACAACCAGGTTCAGCTTTAATGACGTTCTGAGGGAAGGGAAGTTTACACTTCAGGAGAGCGGACGCACACTTCTAATGTCAGAATTCCTCCTGTTTCCACTTTTCAACTTTCATTTTTTTTCAAACAACTTCTCCAGATAGAACTTCGAAATCGGGTCCGCGGCTTCGAAGCCGTATTCGGATCGATCATTCTTTTGGACCATTTCGCCTCTCAGCGTATCGGCCACCTTTTTGCCCAGTTCGACACCGAATTGATCGAACGAGTTGATGCCCCAGATGAAACCCTCATACACTGTGCGGGCTTCGTAGAAGCTGAGCAAACGGCCGATATTTTCGGCCGACAGATCGTCGAGCAGCAGGGTCGAAGACGGACGATTGCCGCTGAAAAAGCGTGCTTGGTCGTCGTGGCCCGCGCCGATCGCCAGCGCCCTGGCCTGGGCCAGCATGTTGGCCCACAACTCCTGGTGGTTGGTCACCCCCTTGGAACGCGCATCATATTGTGTGAAGTGCGGCCGGAGCACGCCGATGAAGTCGATGGGAAAGGGGCGGCCCTGGTGGGCCAGCTGGAAAAAGGAATGCTGCGCATTGGTGCCCGGTTCCCCGAAAATGACCACGCCGGCCGGCTTGGGAAGCAATTGGCCCTCGATGTCCACGGCCTTGCCGTTGCTTTCCATGTTGAGCTGCTGAACGTGCGGGGCCAGCTTGGCCAATGGGGAGGAATAGGGGATGACGGCCTGCTGCTGGTAGCCCAGGCAGGTGGTGTTCCATACCGATATCAGCGCGGCGATCAGGGGGAGGTTGCGCTCGACCGGGGCGTCCAGGGCATGCCGGTCCATTTCGGCGGCGCCCTTGAGGAAAGCTTCAAAGCGTTCATAGCCCAGGTACAGACTCAAGGGAACGCCGCCCACCGCGGAGGTCACACTGTAGCGTCCGCCGATGAAATCGAACATGTGGAAGGTTTGCAGAACCGGCCGGGCGGGATCGTCACCGGGGCTGCCCTTGGCGGTCACGGAGACCATGTGTTTGGCTGGATCGAGCCCGTGGCCGCGCATGAACTGTTCGGCCTGCGCTGTATTGGCCGAGGTTTCGGCCGTGGTGAAGCTCTTTGAAATCACCACCCACAAGGTCGTGGGCGGATCGATGGCTTTGGCCACCGCGCCGAAGTTATCGATGTCCACATTGGCCAGATAATGAAGCGTGATGTTGCGGTCCGCCAGCGGGGCCAAGGCCGTGGAAACAAATTCGGGCCCCAGGTAGGAGCCGCCGATGCCGATCACCACCACGTGGCGGAACGGCTTGCCCCCGGCTCCCGCGATCCGACCGCTGTGCACCTGATCGCTGAAGCGCTTGATCTGATCGCGCACGCGGCGGATTTCGGGCAGCACATCTTTGCCGTCTACGAGAACCGGAGCATGGTCGAAACTGCGGGCGGCGGTGTGCAGGACCGCCCGTTTTTCCGTGACGTTGAGTTTGGCGCCGCCGGCCATCATGCCGAAACGCTCGCGCAGTCCCAGCAACTCTTCCAGTGAAAAAAGAAGATCACGCGTGCGATCGTCCAGGCGCTGGCGCGAAAAATCCAGGAACAGCCCGCCGCCTCGAACAGAGTAGTTTTGCAAACGATCCGGCGCGGCGATCAGGTGTTTGAGATGGGCCTGCGGCCGCTGCATGTCTTGCGCACATTGCACAAGCGCCTTGTGCTGATCGAGTTGATCGAGGCGATAAACAGTCATCCCATTCTCCTTGGTTCGTTAAAATCTTTAATAGGTGTTGATTGATAAACTTTATTGGGCAATCACCTGTCGGCCGCCCAATCAAACGCGGCGAGGATCAATGAATCATGAATTCGCTGTCGCTGCATTAACAATCGTCTGAGCCTCGGCCTGGATGCGGCGCAGGTGCTCCTCGCTTTTGAAGCTCTCGGCGTAAATTTTATAAATGCTTTCGGTCCCGGATGGCCGCGCGGCAAACCAGCCGTTGGCCGCAAGCACTTTCAGCCCACCGATGGCGGCGCCGTTGCCGGGCGCATGAGTCAGGGCCGCCAGGATTTTTTCCCCGGCCAGCTCGGTGAGGCGCATTTTTTCAGGCGATAGCTTGGACAGGGCGGCTTTTTGCGCGGGGGTGGCCGGCGCATCGATGCGCTGGTAGACCGGGGCGCCGAACTCGCCGGCCAGATCCTGGTAGAGTTCACCCGGATCGCGATCCATGCGCGCGGTGATCTCGGCGGCCAGCAATGCGGCGATGATGCCGTCCTTGTCGGTAGACCAGGCCGTGCCGTCCATGCGCACAAAAGAAGCACCGGCGCTTTCTTCCCCGCCGAATCCCAGGGAACCGTCCATCAGCCCCTCCACGAACCACTTGAAACCCACCGGCACTTCATACAAGGCGCGTCCCAATTTATACGCGACACGGTCGATCATCTGGCTGCTGACCAGCGTCTTGCCCACGGCGGCATTGGCGCGCCAGCGGGGGCGATGCTGGAAAAGGTAATGAACGCATACCGCCAGGTAATGGTTGGGTTGCAGCAGTCCGGCGCTGCGGGTGACGATGCCGTGCCGGTCATGATCGGTATCGCAGGCGCAGGCGATGCGGAAGCGCTCTTTCAGGGCGATCAGTCGCTGCATGGCATAGGCCGAAGAGGGGTCCATGCGGATGCGGCCGTCCCAGTCCAGGCTCATGAACTTGAACGTCGGGTCCACCGTATCGTCGACCACGGTCATATTCAATTTGTAGCGCTGCGCAATGGCCTGCCAGTAATGCACGCCGGCGCCGCCGAGCGGGTCTACGCCCAGCGCGATCCCGGCCTCGGCGATGGCCTTCATTTCGATCACCTGATCCAATTCGCGGGTATAGGCATCGATATAGTCGAAGCGTTGGGTGGTATCCATGCGCAAGGCGCGTTCGTAGGGCACCCGTTTGACATCTTTCAGACCTCCGGCCAGCAGCGCATTGGCCTGTTTTTCGATCCAGGCGGTGATATCGCCCCCGGCCGGGCCCCCGCTGGGCGGATTGTATTTGAAGCCGCCGTCCTCGGGCGGATTGTGCGACGGGGTGATGACGATGCCGTCGGCCAACCCGCTGCTGCGGCCGCGGTTGTAATTCAAAATGGCATGCGAAATGACCGGTGTGGGCGTGTATTCATTATTGCCTGCGATTATCACCTGCGCGTCGTTGGCGCTTAAGACCTCCAGTGCGCTGGCAAAGGCCGGCCTGGAGAGGGCATGGGTGTCGATGCCCAGGAAAAGCGGTCCGTTGATGCCTTGGGCCTTTCGCATGTGGCAGATGGCCTGGGTGATGGCCAGGATATGGTCTTCGTTGAAACTTGATTGCAAAGAAGAGCCGCGGTGTCCGGAGGTGCCGAAGGACACGCGCTGTTCAGGCAGCGCAATGTCCGGATGACGGGTATAATAGGCGGTGATCAGCTCGGGCAGGTTGACCAGCATGGCCGGCTGGACGGGCTGGCCTGCAAAAGGACTGACTGTCATAGCGGTGCTCCTATCTTTTTTTGAATGATTTCATCAAAGACAAGCGCGCATGAAAGACTTTCAAATAAACCGGCAGCCTTTTGAACGCTGCTTGGAGGTGAGAATCGGCTTGGGCTGCTCTTTGCGCATACAATAACACGCCGATTCGGGGTTGAAAAGCGTAGGGAGGGAAATAACGCCCCCCTGCTTGAGCGAAGTAGATAACCGGTCTGCACCGCAGGGGTGCGTTCCACCGCCAGCGCGCTTGGCTGAAGGGGCATGAAACGGACCGTGGCTTATTTGCATAAATTGAGGGCTGGAGACTTGAAAGCGGGCCAAAAGGTTTTAGTTTTGTGGGCTGTTGATTTTCTTAGGCACCGTTTGTTTAAAGCAGCTAAACAGGCGCTTCGATCCCATTCAAGTGAGGGTCGAAATGCGTGCGTGTGAAGGTCGCGCCTTCCTTTCGAAGCTCACTACGGCCCCCGGCAAGCGATTCCCTTTCGAGCAGCTTCATGGGGCGGCGATTTATGGAGAAGATCCCAATGCCGACTGAGCAAAGGCAGGCAAGTTCGTCCGGCAACGAAGTCGCGTATGAAAACCGCGAGTGGATCGATTCGCTGGATTGGGTGCTCCAAAGCCAGGGGCCGGACCGGGTACGCGAATTGCTGCGCATGCTGCAAACGCGCGCCCAGGAAAAAGGGGTGGCCTTCCCGTTCGTGGCCAACACGCCCTATATCAACACCATACCCGTAGAAAGACAACCGGCCTTTCCGGGCAGCCGCGAGATCGAACGGCGCATCAAAAGCATCATCCGCTGGAACGCCATGGCCATGGTCGTGCGCGCCAACCGTGAAAGCAGCGGCATCGGCGGTCATATATCGACCTATGCGTCCAGCGCCACCCTGTACGAGGTGGGCTTCAACCATTTTTTCAGGGCCAAGAGCGCCGATCACCCCGGCGACATCATCTTCTTCCAGGGCCACGCCGTGCCGGGGATTTATGCGCGGGCCTTCCTGGAAGGGCGCATCTCCGAAACCCAGCTTGAAAACTTCCGGCGCGAGCTCAAGCCCGAGGGGGGATTGTCCTCTTATCCGCATCCCTATCTGATGCCGGAATTCTGGCAGTTTCCCACCGTTTCCATGGGATTGCCGCCCCTGATGTCGATTTACCAGGCGCGCTTCAACCACTACCTGCAGGATCGCGGTTTGAAAAAACCGGATGATCAAAAAGTGTGGGCTTTCCTGGGCGACGGCGAACTGGACGAACCCGAGTCCCTGGGCGCCATCACGCTGGCCTCGCGCGAACACCTGGATAACTTGATCTTCGTGGTCAACTGCAACCTGCAGCGGCTGGACGGCCCTGTGCGGGGCAACGGCAAAATCATCCAGGAACTCGAAGCCGCCTTCCGCGGCGCCGGCTGGAATGTGATCAAGGTGATCTGGGGCAGCGATTGGGATCCATTGCTGATGCAGGACCGTGAAGGACTCCTGCTCAAACGCATGGAGGAGGTGCCCGACGGCCAATACCAGAAATATTCGGCCTCGGACGGGGAATACATCCGCAAGGACTTTTTTAGCAAATATCCCGATCTCGAGAACATGGTCCGCGACTATTCCGCGGAGCAATTGTTCAAGCTGCGCAGAGGCGGGCATGACCCCCAGAAGGTCTACTCCGCCTACAAGGCCGCCGTCGAGCATAAAGGTTCGCCGACCGTGATCCTGGCCAAGACCATCAAGGGCTATGGTTTGGGCGAGGCCGGCGAGGGCCGCAATGTCACCCACCAGCAAAAGAAGCTTAACGAAGATGAGCTGCGTTTATTCCGCAGCCGCTTCGGCATCCCCATTCCGGATGAGCAGGTCAAGGAAATGCCCTTTTACAAGCCGGCGCCCGACAGCGAGGAGATGCGCTATCTTCAAGAGCGCCGCAAACGGTTGGGCGGCTACCTGCCGGCACGCAGCTGGTCCGTACCGGCCTCGCGTCCGCCGGGCGAGGCACTGTATGCCGAGTTCATGAAGGGCACGGGCGACCGGGAGGTGGCCACCACCATGGTGATGGTGCACCTGATGAGCAAACTGCTCAAGGACAAACGCATGGGGCCTTATATCGTTCCCATCGTTCCCGACGAGGCCCGCACCTTCGGGATGGAGTCGCTCTTTCGCACGCTGGGCATTTACTCTCCGGCCGGCCAGACCTATGAGCCGGTGGACAAGGAGAGCCTGCTTTACTACAAGGAAGCCAAGGACGGCCAGATCCTGGAAGAGGGCATCACCGAGGCGGGCGCCATGTCCTCGTTCATTGCCGCCGGAACCGCCTATTCAACGCACTCCGTCAACATGATTCCATTTTTCTTTTTTTACTCCATATTCGGCTTTCAGCGCATCGGCGATCTGATCTGGGCGGCCGGCGATGCCCAGGCGCGCGGTTTTCTGCTGGGGGCGACCGCGGGACGCACGACGCTGGCCGGGGAAGGCTTGCAGCACCAGGACGGCCACAGCCACGTCCTGGCCCTGCCCAATCCGACCGTGCAGGCCTACGATCCGGCGTTCGCCTACGAGCTGGCCGTCATCGTAAAGGAAGGCCTGCGGCGCATGCTTGAAGAAGGGGAAAACCTCATTTACTACCTGACCATCATGAATGAGTTCTACAAAATGCCGCCCAAGCCCGAGGGGGTCGACGAAGGCATCCTGGGCGGCATCTACCGGCTGCATAAATCCGAAAAGCGCAGAACCGAACACAAGGCCCATCTTTTCGGCAGCGGTACCATATTGAACGAAGTGGTCAAGGCGCGACAGATCCTGGAAGATCGGTATGGGATCGCTGCGGATGTCTGGAGCGTGACCAGCTACAAAAAGTTGTACTGGGATGCCCTGGATACCGAACGCTGGAATATCAGGCATCCGGATAAACCGGTGCGCGCCTCTTTTTTGCAGCGCCAGCTGGGTGACGCCAAAGGGGTATTCGTGGCTGCTTCGGATTATCTCAAAGCGCTGCCCGCTTCGATTGCCCGATGGGTGCCAGGACCCATGGCCTTGCTGGGTACGGACGGGTACGGCCGCAGCGAATCCAGGGAGGCGCTGCGTGACTTTTTCGAAGTGGATGCACGGCATATCGCCTTTGCTGCATTGAGCACCCTGGCACGGGAAAAAGAAATCGACCTTGCGGTAGTCCGGAAAGCCCGCAAGGAACTGGACATCGATCCGGACAAAGCCAACCCTCTGTTCCAATAAACCGTTAAAGGAAACTATCCAAGACTGTCTTTTGACACGCTGACACCATCTGTGTGCATGATCACCTGACCCTATGCATGCCACGGCCTTTTCCATTCGCTGATCGCTTTGCTTGCCTGTGGCAAGCTGCCTATATGACGTGTTCCACCTTTTATGGAGGTATTCATCAACAGAAGGAGACCGCATGATACAAGAGGTCAGGATTCCGGAGATCAGCGAGAACGTCACCTCCGGCAAGGTCGTCAAAGTGTTGGTCAAAGCAGGGGATATGGTCGATGTGGATGACGTTCTGATTGAATTCGAGACCGAAAAGGCGTTGGTTGAAATCCCCTCCACGGCAAAGGGAAAAATTGTGGAGCTCCTGGCCAAGGAAGGTCAGGAGATGCAGGTGGGCGACTTGATCGCCAAGGTGGAAAGCGAGGGCGAAGCGGAGCAGGCCCCACCCGAACCCGAGGCCGAACCCGGTGCCGTCGCTGAAAAAGCGGCGCCGGAACCTGACGCTGAAGCCAAAAAGCCGCTTGAAAAGGCACCCGCCGTCCAGAAGGAAGCCGAGGCCGAGGAGGAACCGCAGCAGCCTGCCAAGGTTGAAAAGAAGGCTGAGCCGGTCGGCGAACGACACCCGCCGGTGGCGGCCGCGCCTTCGGTGAGACGCTTCGCGCGCGAGTTGGGCGTGGATATCTTGCAGGTGAAGGGCAGCGGGCCGGGCGGCCGCATCACGCAAGACGATATCAAGACGGCGGTCAAGCAGGGCAGGGCGCATGCGGCTGCGGCCGGCGGCGCGGGTGGGCTGGAAGAACCGGCGTTGCCCGATTTCGGCCGTTGGGGGGAAATCGAAGCGGTCGAACTTCCGGCCGTGCGGCGCCTGACCGCGCGCAGCGTCTCGGTATCGTGGCGGACCGTTGCGCACGTCACGCAATTTGACCGGGCCGATATCACCCATTTGGAGGCTTTCATCCGCAGCCAGGCGCCCAAACTGCAGAAGCAAGGCATCAAGTTGACGCTTACGGCCGTGGTGATGAAGGTCTGTGCGGCGGCCCTTGTGAAGTTTCCACGCTTCAATGCCAGTATCGACCCGGCCAACAACCGGCTGATTTTCAAGAAGTACGTGCATATCGGCATGGCCGTCGATACCGAACGCGGCTTGCTGGTGCCCGTAATCCGTGACGCCGAACGCAAGGGCATCAGCCGTTTGGCCGCCGATATCGTTGACCTGGCCGAACGCTCGCGCACCAAAAAGATCAAACCCGATGAGATGGAAGGGGGGACCTTCACCATCTCCAACCAGGGCGGCATCGGCGGGACGCAATTCACCCCCATTGTCATGTGGCCGCAGGTGGCCATCCTGGGCATCAGCCGGACCGCCATCGAACCGGTGCATGTGGACGGTCGGTTCGAGCCGCGCTCCATTTTGCCCCTTTCACTGTCGTACGATCACCGCATCATCGACGGGGCGGACGCGGCGCGGTTCATGCGCTGGGTTTGCGAGGCTTTGGAGATGCCGTTTGCGATGATGCTGGACTGATGGGCCGGGGGAAACGCGCAGCCCAGCCGTGTACGTGAACGCGCACGGGTGTAGTGCCTGAATTCCTCTTGTGCTGGATTCAGGTATAAACGCATAACGAAATCTTAAGGAGAATCACTATGGCGGATAAGGAAACCCAGTTGGTCGTCATCGGAGGCGGTCCGGGGGGCTATGCCGCGGCATTTTTGGCCGCCGACCTGGGGATGAATGTCACCTTGATCGACCCGGGTGAAAACCCCGGAGGCGTTTGCCTGTACCGCGGCTGCATTCCTTCCAAGGCGCTGTTGCACGCGGCCAAAGTGATCTTCGAAAGCCAGGATGCTGAAGCGATGGGCCTTAGCTTCGGCGGGCTTAAAATCGATCGCGATCGGCTACAGAAGTGGAAGAACGACGTGGTGAACAAGATGACCGGCGGCCTTGGGCAACTGGCCAAGCAAAAGAAAATCCAGCATATCCGCGGCGAGGCCGTATTCGAGGACAGCCGAAACTTGCGCATCACAACGGTCGGGGGGAACAAGCAGACGCTGAAATTTGAAAATGCCATCATCGCCACCGGGTCTTATCCCGCTCCCTTTCGGGGCGTTGAGATCGAATCGGAACACCTGCTGGATTCCACCAGCGCCCTGGACCTGAACGACATTCCCAAATCCCTGCTGGTGGTCGGCGGGGGCTATATCGGATTGGAATTGGGCACGGTCTACGCCGCGCTGGGCACGAAAGTCCAATTGGTGGAAATGACCCCCGATCTGCTTCCCGGAGTGGACAAGGATCTGGTCCGCTTTGTACGCCAGCGCGTGACCTCGAAATTTGAAGCGATTCACCTGCAAACGACCGTAAAGTCCATGACGGCCCGCAAAAAGGGCATCGAGGTCGCCATGCAGGGGCCGCAAGGCGAAGAAAGGTCTCAAGCTTTCGACAAGGTGCTCGTGGCCGTTGGCCGCCGCCCCAATTCCAGCGGCATCGGACTGGAAAACACCCGCATCGAAACCGATCAGCGCGGTTTCATTAAAATCGATGGCCAGCGCCGCACTGCCGAAAGCCACATTTTCGCCATCGGCGATGTGGCCGGCGAGCCGATGCTGGCCCATAAGGCGACCCACGAAGGCAGGGCGGCGGCCGAAGTGATCGCCGGGCGCAAGGTGGTCTTCGAACCCGCCGCCATTCCGGCGGTGGTTTTCACCGACCCGGAGATCGCCTGGGCCGGCTTGACCGAAAACGAAGCCAAACAAAAGAAAATTGAAGTCAAGGCGGTGCGCTTCCCCTGGGCGGCTTCCGGACGCGCGGCCACCCTGGGTCGCGGCGATGGGGTGACCAAAATAGTGGTCGAACCCGGCAGCGGGCGGATTTTAGGCGTGGGGATAACCGGGCCGGGCGCCGGCGAATTGATCGCCGAGGGCGTTCTGGCGATCGAGATGGGCGCCAATGTCACCGATGTCGGCTTGTCGATCCATCCCCATCCCACGCTGTCTGAAACCATCATGGAGGCTGCGGACGTCTTTCAGGGGACAAGCACCCATTTTCATGCGCCCAAGCGTAAATAGGTTAACCCGTTGGATAAACGGTCAAACCGGCCAACGCATACGGGCGAACGAAAGGCATTCCCATGATCAATCTCACCCCTGAAGCGATCCAAAACATTAAGGCTTTTTTAGAGGAAAATAGAATCAAAGATCCGATTCGCATCGATATCCAATCTACCGGTTGCTGTGATCCATCTTTGGGGTTATGTGTCGACCGCATCCGGGATAAAGATCTGATGCATGAAGCTGATGGCTTTACCCTGCTGATGGATGCGCAGACGTTTCAGACCGTAGGTGAGGTCAGCATTGCCTACAATGAAGAAACGGACAAAAAAGGGTTTGTGCTCACTTCGCGCAAATCTCTGAGTGAATGGGACGGATTCGGCGTTTGCGCTATTCGCATGAAATGAGTTGTCTTGGCGCTGGCACGAGCGCCTTTGACATTTTTTCATCTTCTTCATGCTCCTGCATGGTCCCATTTGTCTATCTCACTGGAGGATTTAGGCGGGAGCGGAGTGAAAAAGCCGCAACTGTCAGAAGAGTTTGAGCTGGCGGCCTTTTGCCTTGATGCGCAATAACCCATCTTCCGGCTGCAAACAGGTATCCTCGGCAGGCTTTTCGGCCGCCCCATAGGTCACCTTGAAACGATCGTTGCCGATGAATTGAACCTGGCGGACAGGATCGAAGAACAATTCTTGCTCCTGCCGCGTCACAACCGGCACATTGTAAGGCCGATTGATGTTTCCGACGCTCCCTCCTGAGGCCAACCTGTTGCGGATAAAATCGGCATGCGCCTGCAGGCGCTGCTCGATGATCTGTCCGGCAAGCTGCGGCAGACCGGCTATTCTTTGAAGCATGATGTCTTGAAAGGCTTGATCCACCTCGAATCCCACACTATGGCGGCCGGCGATCATGGCGGCCAACAGGGTGGTGCCGGTGCCGAGAAAAGGGTCCAGGACGGTATCGCCTTTGAGTGAGAACATATGGATCAGACGGCCAGGGATTTCCAGCGGAAAGGCCGCGCTGCGCTCCCGGGATTTGCCATTGTGAAGCTTTTGGGTGGTGCCGATCAGATTGAACCAGACATCCGAAAACCACTGGTTGCGTTCTTCCCAGAAATAGGCGCTTTCATGACGGGCTTTTTTCTCCTCCGGCGACTCAAAGGCACGTTTGCCGCTGCGGCGGAAAATCAAGATAAACTCATGTTCCAGGGTGACATACGCGCTGGGCGGCAGCATGCCCGATCCCATGAATTTGTTGGGTGCATTGGTCGGTTTGCGCCAGAGGATCAGGGGCAGCGGTGTAAAGCCCAGGGACTGCAATGCGGTCATGACGCGCACATGATTGGCAAACAGACGGAATTCGCCGGCCAGGGTGCGCACGGCATCGCCGATATTGATGCACACCGTGCCGCCGGGCTTGACGACGCGCGCCAACTGTTCCCAAATCAAATCCAGCAGGCTGTGCATTTGTTCGAAAGCCCCATCGCCGTCGCCTGCCGACAGCAGTTCTGAGATCGCCGGATCGAAGCTTGCGAAAAGTTCATCCCACATCTGGATCATTGGATAAGGCGGCGAGGTGACCACCAGGTCGATGGTGTGATCGTCGATCTCTTTCATGGCGGCCGCGTTGCCTATGATGATCCTATGATGGGTATGCATGCTAAGTGTTTAAAACCTCTACAGTTTGAAAAGCAACAGTTTTGTCATGGCGACGCAACGTTTTTTGGGTGTGCTAATGAAGTGCCGTGGAAGGGGAGGGTGCATAGATCGATGGAGTCTCGAAAAACCCGCAATCCTCTCCGAAGGTCATTTCGGAGCAGGCAGCAATCCTGTATTTTCAAGATCTACCGGAGGCCGGACCCAACCACGTTGCGGGGGTTCGGCAAGGTTATTGGAGGACCGTTTACGAAGCCATCAAAGTTGTTGCGTTTGTGATAGCCGCTCGTAGATATCCTGGATCATCAAAACCGACAGTTCCGCCATGACCGCACTCATGGCTTCGGACAGCGCAGCAGGCGTTTTGCTGCCGCAAGGCGCCTTGGCGCGGTAACTCTTCTGGAGGAGAATGCGTCGCAAGGGGTCAGGATTGCGTGCGTCGATCAATAAAAGATGGATACTTGCGCACGCTTGCGCAGGTTCGGAAAAATCTTCTTCCAGGAACTCTTCCACCCAGCCGGTCACCGTATGCGTTGGCGCCAGGGCGGTATCCGGCGTCAAAACGGCCTGGAAGCCCCGGCTGTGCTTCAAATCACGGGCCAGAAAGAAGGCGATCAGTTCTCCGGGTGCGGCGACCCATTGAAAATAGGTATAGGCGTTGCGATGCGATCCTTTATCGGCATAGATGATGCGTTGAGAATTGAACGGCGGCGCTGCGTTGAAGCGTTCGACACGCAGGACCAGCGGCAGAGCCCGCTCGATCGGCACGACGGCGCCGGGATAGTTGAGGGTATAGTAATGAACCGATCTTGGCGCTGACGATGGACGCATGCAGGCACTGGGCAGCAGGATGAAGAAACACAGCAGAAACGTCCAAGTCTGTGACGGTCTCATCTTCATTTATGGTGCTCCTCACTTCAATGACGCAGCAAGCCCTCAGGGGGCCGCCGGCTTGTCCGGCGGCAAGGTGCTGAAGAGGATCTGTGAAGGCTGGGTCGAAATGCGCTCCAGCAGGCGATTCAACGTCTCGCCCGCCTGCTCGATACGACCGAGCGTCGCCTGTACCTGCCGCTGCATACTGTCCACATGACGATCCGTACTCTCGATAAACAGGGTTGCCGATTCCATGGCCCGCTTGATTTCCTGGGCTGAATCCTTGAGATCGGCGCTGATTTGACGGATATCCTCTCCGCCTGTACTGATGATGCTTTCCAAGTGATCTACGGTCTGGCGGATTTCCGTGATGCCGTCGTCGGCATTGACTGCCATTTGGTTCAGACTGCCGGCGGTTTGTTCAAACGAACGCAAGAGCCGATCGGCTTTTTCCGATTGAACCAGTTGCTGCACGTTTTTGAGCGTGGTGCGCACATCGGCGATCACGGCGTCCAGTTGGGCCTCATCGAGCGTGTGATTGACCTTTTGAAGGAGCTGCGTCAGTTGATGTGAAATGGTCTGGGTGTCCAGCGCCCTGAAGATATCAAAGACATCTTCAATTCCCTTAAAAATCTTGGATATTTCCGAGGGCCGGGTCGGCACTACCGGAAAGGGTGCGTTGAAGCCCTGGGGATATACCAGGTGTTCGTTTGCTTTCCGGCGCTCCAGTTCGATGAACATCAGGCCGGTAATGCCGACCGACTTGAGTTGGGCCGCAATGGCTTCGTTCAAGGTGCGGGCGTCCAAATCAGACTCGATCTTCATCACCACTTCAATGAGTTTTTCATCGGGCGCCACGCCGATGGTGTGGACACGACCGATATAGACCCCCCGGTACTTGACCGGTGAATCCCTGTCCAGACCCTGAACCGATTCGTCGAAATAAGCCACGAAAAAGCGGCCCCGCTCCAGGTATTTGGACATGCCGAGCCAAACGATTCCGGCGGCGATCACCGCCAGACCCACGATCAGGAAAATTCCTACGCTGAATTTGGTTTTCAATGTCGCCATACGACCTGCCTGGGCAGATTGGCCTGCCGGTTGAAAAACTGGCGTACGACCGGATTGGGACAGTTGGATTTCAGCTCGTTGGGATCGCCCTGAGCCACGATCCCTTTGGCCGATTTATCCAACATGACCGCGCGGTGGGCCACCCTTAAGATGATATTGAGCGAATGGGTGATGATGACCATGGTGATGCCGAGACTGTGGTTGATGCGCAGGATCAGTTCTTCAATTTCCGCTGATATCACCGGGTCAAGCCCTGCGGTCGGTTCATCCAGGAACAGAATCTCCGGATTCAAAGCCAAGGCCCGCGCCAGCGCGGCCCTTTTGATCATGCCGCCGCTGATCTCGGATGGCAGATGGTTTTCATAGCCGCCCAGGTCGACACTGCACATCTTCATGCGCACCAGGGTGGCGATCGCCGAAGGCGGCAAGTCGGTAAATTCCTGAATCGGAAGCGCTACGTTTTCGGCAATGGTCATCGATCCGAACAGGGCTCCGCCTTGGAATAGAATGCCGATTTTGGTCAATGCCTGCTCAAAGCTGCGTTCGTCACCGCTGGTGATATCGATGCCGTCGATCAGAATTCGACCGGCAAAGGGTTCCTTCAGGCCCACCAGGTGCCGCAGCAGGGTGGTCTTGCCGCAACCGCTCCCGCCGATGATGGCCAAGATTTCGCCCCGATAGACCTGCATATGGAGATTCTTCAATATCGGATCGTCGCCGTAGCGGGCTTCAAGATCGCGCACCTGAATGATGGGCATGATTGATCGATGACGGTTCATTTCACCAATAGCTGCGAATCACCGCAAAAAGAGAGTCAAATAAAATGATCAAAAAAATACCGCTGACGACGGCCGAAGTCGCCGCATTGCCGACTTCGGCCGAACCGCCGCGCACTTCGAATCCACGCAAACAGCCGATCCAGGCGATCAATGCGGCAAAAACGATGCTCTTGATCAACCCCCACATGAGTTCGAAGAGGGACAACGCTCTGAGGGTCTGGTGGATGTAGGTGCTGGCAGTCAGATCCAGCATGCCCACACTGATCACCAGGCCTCCCATAATTGCGAACAGGTCGGCAAAGAGGGTCAGCAGCGGAACCACCAGGACAGCCGCCGCAATGCGGGGTATGGCCAGAAACAGCGTAGGCGAAAACCCCATGGCAAAGAGTGCATCCACTTCGTCCGAGATGCGCATGGTCCCGATTTCGGCCGCATAAGCGGAACCTGAGCGGCCGGCCACAACAATGGCAGTCATGATGGGGCCCAGTTCGGACACCATGGCCAAGGCCACCAAACGCGCCACGAATATGCTGGCGCCGAACTGTTCCAGTTGCAGGCTGGAGACAAAGGCCATGATGAGACCGAGCAGAAACATGATCATGCCGATGATCGGCACCGCATCCACCCCGGTTTTTTGCATCAGCACGATCGTATCGCCCCAGCGCATTTTTTTTGGATGTAAACCCACTTCTAAGAAGCAAAGCGCCACCGATCCGAGAAATGAAACCATGAAGCGCAGATCGGCGGCGATTTTAAGGGACGCCTCCCCCAGGCGTAAAATGGCGTTGGGTTGGGTTTTGAGTTGCAGGGGCGTCCATGCCCCGGGATGGTCGAAATTGGCCAGGGTCAACATTTCGGCCACCTTTGAGGGTGGCTGCGTAATGCGAAAGGGTATTTGGCGCTCATCCAAGTGGCTGCGCAGTTCAGCAAGCACCAGGACGCCAAAATCATCAAAGTAGGTGACGCGGTTCAGATCGACCGTAACATGGCGGGGCTTGCGTTTTTCAACTTCAGACAGGAGTTGGCGTAACAGGCCCGAGGCCACCCGATGGTCGATGCGCCCGAGAAGTTGAATGCCGATGGCGCCATCCTTGCTGGCAACCAGGTTGTAGAGTTCGGCTTGAAGATGCGCTGGGAGAGCCATCGGTGTATCCGGTTTTGGTAATAACGGTCTATATCAAAACTCCCAATTCGCTCTGGGATTCGACGTGGATGCTTTGCCGATCATGCTTGTGGAGCAGGAGCGGTCAAGCGCCCCTGCTTGTTTATCGCCTCGGTGCCGGCCGTCGTATCAGATTTATCGGCCTTCTGCCGTGAATATGTAGTATTATTTTGTGCCCCGGCCTTCCAGCTGGACATAGAAGGGGTCCAAAGCGGAGCTGGTATGCGTGCTGGAGATGCCCTGGGCCAAATGGGTCTGGATGCGGTCCAAAATCTCGCAGGAGCGGATGCAACGCGGGAACCGGTATCGCGTGATGCAGTCGCGGCAAGGGCTTTTGATCAAGTATCCGATTTCGAAATCGAATCTTTTTTTGACATGCAGAGGTCGGTTGTTCATTATGATGGTACCTGAAATTCTATGAATTGATGAGCAAGCTGTTTCGTGAACGGGCAGCCACGATGGTCCTGCGTCTATAACGAAATCTCATCTGGGCAACCAGGTGCCTGATGCCGTCCAGCGAATCCATGGCAGCGCCTTTCGCCTGAGCGGTTTCAAAAATAATCATTCCATAGCATAATTTCCGGTGCTGAGAAACCGGTTGATTCAACTGTCGCCAACACATAAAATAAAAAATCGTGCCCGTGGGTTTACGCCCAACCCGAATTCACCAAGCGAAGGGGAAGATAAATGCGAATCGGCATGGGATATGATGTGCACCGCCTGGTAGTGGGGCGGCCGTTGGTTCTGGGCGGCGTGACGATACCGTTTGAAAAAGGTTTGCTGGGACACTCGGACGCAGACGTATTGGTCCATGCGACTTGCGATGCACTGTTGGGTGCGGCCGGTCTGGACGATATCGGGGTTCATTTTCCGGACACGGATGCGCATTTCAAGGATATCTACAGCATCGAGCTTCTTCGGCGCACCGCACACATGGTGCTTGAACGGGGTTTCGCGCTAATCAACATGGATGCCACCGTATTCGCCCAATCCCCTAAAATCGCTCCCTATCGCGACGCCATGCGACAGGCCATGGCCGAAGCACTCCAGATAACCGCGGATCGCATCAACATCAAAGCCACAACAACCGAAGATCTCGGACCAATCGGAGCTGGAGAGGGTATGGCAGCCATGTGCGTGGTGTTATTGGGGGCCGGCGCAGTGTAATTTCAGGGCCGGGAAGTCGTTTTCGGCCGAGCGCTTCTGGACTCATCGATCCGTAAATGCTGAGCGTATGCAGCCCGCATTTCTTTGAAAAAAGGCTTGTCCGGTTTTTTCGATCCGGTCGGGGTTAGGACGGCGCATACGAACGCGGGCAGGAAAGCGCACTTCGGTGCGGCTTTACATATCCACCCAGGGCCCTTATTCTTTTCAAGTCATCAATTACATTAAGTAAAGTTACTCTTTGAACGGCGCGGCACATCGGCAACCACATGCAGAAATTCAAACTCATTTCCGATTATTCACCCCAGGGGGACCAGCCTGATGCCATTGCGCGTTTGTGCCGGGGATTGGGCGAGCGCGTAAAAGACCAGGTTTTGCTGGGTGTCACCGGCTCCGGTAAAACATTCACCATGGCCCATGTCATCGCTGCGATGAACCGTCCCGCATTGGTGATCGCTCCCAACAAAACCCTGGCCGCCCAGCTCTATCACGAATTCAAGCAGCTTTTTCCTGAAAATGCCGTCGAGTATTTTGTCAGCTATTACGATTACTATCAACCCGAAGCCTACATCCCTGCGAGCGATACCTACATCCAAAAAGATTCCTCCATCAACGACCTGATCGATAAGATGCGCCATTCCGCCACCCGTTCGGTTTTGTCACGCCGTGATGTATTGGTGGTGGCCAGCGTTTCATGCATCTTCGGTCTCGGCGCGCCGGAAGATTATTTAGGCATGCGGGTCGATTTGCAAACCGAAATGATCCTTTCGCGCGATCAACTGCTGCATGACCTGGTGGCCATGCACTACGAGCGCAATGACATCGATTTTCATCGCGGCACCTTTCGGGTCAGAGGCGACCGCGTTGAAATTTTCCCCGCCTACGAAGAAAATCAAGCCTTGCGCATCGATTTCTTTGGGGACAATGTCGATGCCGTCCATGAGATCGATCCGTTGCGGGGCCTGACGCTGCGCGCGTTGAAAGCCGCTACCGTGTTTCCGGCCAGCCATTATGTCACCTCCAAGCAGACGCTGCAGCGCGCCATTCAGACGATCAAGGAAGAGTTGAAGGGACGCGTCGATTATTTCAGAAATGAGAACAAATTGATCGAGGCCCAGCGGGTCGAGGAGCGTACCCTCTTCGACATGGAGATGATTCAGGAGCTGGGGTTTTGCAACGGCATCGAAAACTATTCGCGCCACTTGACCGGGCGGCAGGCCGGCGAACCCCCGCCGACCCTGATCGACTACTTTCCTTCCGATTACTTGATGTTTATCGATGAAAGCCATATCGCCGTACCGCAAATACGCGGCATGTACAGAGGCGATCGCTCACGCAAGGAAACATTGGTGCAATATGGATTCCGACTGCCCTCCGCCCTGGACAACCGGCCGTTGCGGTTCGATGAATGGCGCAGCCGGGTCGGTCAGGTGATCTATGTTTCGGCCACGCCGGCCGAATATGAAATGGAAAAAGCCCGCGGGGCCGTGGTGGAACAGATCGTGCGCCCCACCGGACTGGTCGATCCGCAGGTGATGGTACGCGAGGCCGGTCACCAGGTGGATGATCTTTATGCGGAAATCGTGCTGCGCAAGGAACGCAACGAGCGTGTGCTGGTCACCACCCTGACCAAACGCATGTCCGAGGACCTGAGTGAGTATTATGCCGACTTGGGCTTGGCCGTACGTTATCTGCACTCGGACATCAGCACACTTGAACGCATGGAAATCATCCGGGAATTGCGCATGGGCAAATTCGATGTGCTTGTCGGAATCAACTTGCTGCGCGAGGGCCTGGATATCCCCGAGGTGGGCCTGGTGGCCATTTTAGATGCGGACAAGGAGGGCTTTCTGCGATCCGCTCGCTCTCTGATACAAACGTTCGGCCGGGCAGCGCGCAATGTACACGGCATGGTCATTCTCTACGCGGATACTTTCACGCCGGCCATGGAACAGGCCATCGGCGAAACCGAACGCAGGCGCCGAATTCAGATTGACTTCAATGCCGCCAACGGCATTGTACCGCAATCGATCAAGAAGAACATCACCGCGCTGTTCGACACGGTCTACCAAAGGGAAGCGGGCGCGTCGACCATTGCCGAGCCGGCCGCGTCCTTCCAGCTGGTGGAAAAATGGGAGCAAACCATCGCGGGTTTGGAAAAAGAGATGCATCAGGCGGCCCGCGATCTGGAATTCGAACGGGCCGCCGATCTCCGGGACAGGATCAAACAGCTCAAACAGAAGATCATCTATGAACTATAGAATTTTACTTTTTAGGTTTATGTTTCAATACTTTACATTTTAACCGCATACTTTTGCTTCAAGCTATGATCGAAGACACCCAGGACAGCCTTTTTTCAGACGCCCACCCGCTTGCCAAAGATGTGCCGCACGTTGTGCCGCTGCCGGGTGTCTATCTCATGCGGGACAACACCGGCACAATTATATATGTGGGAAAGGCGCGCAACCTAAGAAAGCGGCTTCAATCCTATTTCCAGGTCAATCGCCCGCATGACCCCAAAACGAGCATGCTGCTGTCCAGGGCGGCCTCTTTTGAGACCATTACGACGCACACCGAAAAAGAAGCCTTCATCCTTGAGTCCAACCTGATCAAACGCCACCGGCCGCGCTACAATGTCAATTTAAAGGATGACAAACGCTATCCGTCTCTAAGGCTCAATATCGCCGCGCCTTATCCCAATTTGAGCATTGTCCGCAAACCGGCCAAGGACGGCGCCCTCTATTTCGGTCCATATGCCTCGGCCGGCGCCGTGCGGCAAACACTCAAGTTCATCAACAAAACGTTTAAGCTTTGCAAATGTCGCTGCGAACCACTGAAAAAGAGGGCTCGCCCATGCCTTAACTACCAGATGGGCCTATGCATGGGCCCCTGCTTTTCGGAGGTTGATCGTGAAGCTTATAAGGAAGCCGTCCACGAAGTGATTGCTTTTTTAAGGGGGCGAACCCCGGCGTTGATTCGCAAAATTGAAAAGCAGATGGCGGCCGCTGCTCAGACCCAAAACTTCGAACGGGCGGCCATGCTGCGCGACAAGATGTTCGCCTTACGCCAAACGCTGGAAAAGCAGGTTTCGGTCACCACCGACTTCAAAGATCGCGATGTGGTGGGGATTGCCGTTGAAAACGAACTGTCGGTGGTGACGCTGCTCAGAGTGAGAGGCGGTTTTTTGCTGGGCAGCCGCCATTTCGTTTTCGAAAATGCCATGGGGTCGGAGCCAGAACAGATCGATGCCTTTCTGCGTCAGTACTACACAGCCTCTCCTTCAATCCCCAGAGAGGTGATCGCCAGCCACCTGCCGGCGGATAAGAACCTGGTGGAAGAGGTGCTGTCCGAACAAAAAGGCGCCAAAGTGACCCTTGCGGCCCCTCAGCGCGGAGATAAGGAGAAACTGGTCCGCATGGCGTTGCAGAATGCCAGGCAGGCCCTTGAAGAGCAGTTCCGCCAGAAGGACAGCAGCCTGGACCTGTTGCAGCGGCTTCAAAAACAATTGCGTTTGCAACGCCTGCCCAGACGCATCGAATGTTTCGACAACTCGAATCTGGGCGCAACCGAACCGGTTGCGGGCATGGTGGTGTTTGAAAACGGACTTGCCCAGCCTTCGGCTTTCCGGCGTTATAAGCTCAAGCCTTCCAGTAAACCAGACGATTACGCTTATATGGCCGAGGTGCTGCGTCGCCGATACGAAAAAGAGGATGCACTGAAACCGCACCCCGATTTGCTGCTGGTGGATGGCGGCAAAGGCCAGTTGAACGTGGCCATGGCCATTCTGACGGACCTGAATTTGACCGGAGCCTTCGATGTGGCCGGTATTGCCAAAAAGAACCCTTACGCGGGAGAACATCAGGATAAGATCTATTTGCCCGCACGCGCCAATCCGGTTCAATTCAGCCGCGAACAGGATCTGCTGCTGTTCCTGCAGCGCATTCGCGACGAGGCCCATCGCTTTGCCGTCGGCTTTCAGCGCAAGCGGCGCCAAGGTCGGGCGATGCACTCTCTGCTCGACGGCATCAACGGCATCGGACCAAAGCGCAAAGCCCAACTGCTGAAACATTTCGGCAGCCTGGCGCGGATAGGGTCGGCCTCGCTCGAGGAACTTACATCGCAGCCCGGAATCTCCGAGTCACTGGCCCGCTCGATCAAAGAGGCTTTGGAAGTCCATTAAAAACAAAATGCCGGAAGCGATGAGCTAAGCAGCTAACCGGATGACCATGAGTTGGAACATCATCAGGATTGCTGATTGACATCTTTTTTTATTTATGGTTTCGCATTTTTTCGGCTTTCTCCAGACCGCCCACAAATGGTTTCATTCCTTTAACCTTTACTTTAAATAGATGGAGATGAACTATGAAAAAACCCGTGCGTATCACGATTACCGGCGCAGCCGGCCAGATCAGTTACTCCCTCATTTTCCGTATCGCCCATGGCGATATGCTTGGACCGGAGCAACCAGTGGTCCTGCAATTGCTGGAAATCCCGCCGGCCATGAAAGCACTCAACGGTGTCATCATGGAATTGCAGGATTGTGCTTTCCCCCTGCTGGCCGGCGTGGCGGCCAGCGATGATCCCAATGTGGCCTTCAAAGACACCGACTACGCGCTTCTGGTGGGCGCCAGGCCGCGCGGGCCGGGCATGGAAAGATCCGATCTGCTCAAAGTCAATGCTGAAATTTTCTCTGTCCAGGGCAAGGCACTGGACCAACATGCCAGTCGCGCTGTGAAGGTGCTGGTGGTCGGAAATCCCGCCAATACCAATGCATTGATCACACAGAAAAATGCTCCCGGTTTAAACCCGCGCAATTTTACCGCCATGATGCGACTGGATCATAACCGCTCGCTTGCCCAATTGGCCCAAAAGACAGGCAGCCATGCCAGCCAAATCGAAAAGATGGCGGTATGGGGCAACCACTCGTCCACCCAATATCCGGATATCAGCAATGCCACCGTCAACGGGGAGTTGGTGAAAACCAAAGTTGACCAGGATTGGTATGTGAAGGAGTTCATCCCTACGGTGCAACAGCGCGGTGCCGCCATTATCAAGGCCCGCGGTGCTTCCAGCGCCGCATCGGCCGCCGCCGCGGCCATCGACCATATGCGTGATTGGGCTCTGGGCAGCAGCGGAAAATGGGTCAGCATGGGCGTCTACAGCGCAGGCAACTCTTACGGTATCAACCCGGATATCATTTACTCTTTTCCCATTGTTTGCGAAAAAGGCGAGTGGCGCGAGGTGCCAAACTTGGAGATCAGCGACTTCAGCCGCGCCCGATTGCAGCTCACCGAAAAAGAACTGCTGGAAGAAAAATCGGCCATTGCGGATCTGATCTGATTTGCAACGATTGCCTTTCAGCCATTTGGGGGGGGGCCGGTGCATTCTGCCGCTGGCCCTGCCCGGTGGGCTTCGACCACTCGATCCTATGACATGGATCAACGGGACAGCTCTGCAAGGGTCTGAGAGGGCACCCGTGCGGGGTGACCTCACCAAAGAGGATTTTAAAAGCTGGGAATGATCAAACCACCTTTTCCGGACGGGATTCAACCGGCGTATAGATTATTCAAATAACTCTTAAATATTGACTTCTGGTCGCTAAGCACGTTAAGAATGATTTTTGTATGCGCCGAAGGTCTATCCAGACCAGCAGCGTGCCTGGTTCATCCAGGCTGGTTGATTGTTCGGTTGGACTGACGCCGCTGGCTTGCTTGGACGTGTGGGAACCGTCAATCCACTTCACGGCGATACAGAGAATTCGTGGCGAGGGTTTTAATGGATATCAAGCAGCGGATTAAAAAAGTGCTTCAAGAGGCCGAGATCTATCGTTCCCAGGGATTGATTACGGAAGCACACGCGAAATACCAGAATGCCGCAAGCCTGATCGGCTCAATCGAAAAATTGAAAAACAAGGATAGTTTATTAAAAGCCATCCAAGAAAAAATGAAGGCGCTGAACACGACCAAGGCGCGAGTTGAAACCGGTCCTGCAACTCCGGAACTTTCAAAAAAAGCCCAAGATTTAATAAAGAATTTATTCGCTTTTTCCGAAAACAAAGATCAAGAGGCCGCCATTTTGGAAGGAGCCGTGGCGCTGGCCAAGTTCGGACAATTCGACCGTGCATTGAACGAGTTGAATGGCTTGCTGCAAAAGGAGAGCATCCGGGTCGAGGCAGCCAAGAACATTTTGCGCTGCCACATGGCATCCTCTTCGGCCGAAGAGGCCGTTAACCAATATCATCAATGGTATGCCGGTGACCTCTTTCAGCCCAACCAGATAGAAGCGGTGCGCGGTTATCTGGAGGAGATCCTGATGAAGAAGGGAATTGAAGTCGCGCTTCCTTCTCCCTTGGGCGCTGCCGAGACGCAAGAGGCTGAATTGGGACTCGCAATGGAAACGGCGCCGGAGGAACAAGCGCAGCCCGAAGAAGAATTTCTCGATATAACATCGATCGGCATCACTTTTGACAGTGGGCCGCGCAAGGGAAAAATGGTTGAGTTCGATGTCAATTTCCAATCCGGAAACATGCTCAGCCTGATCATTTCCAAGAAGGACCAGGACCTCATAGGAGGACTTTCGGAGGGGATGAAACTTAATGATGTCCAGTTTTTTTCACCCATCGCCATTTTCAACGGCGCCGGCTTGATCGCCTCGAAAACACAGATCAAAACCGGCCCCAAACAAGGCGATTTCTGTCTGGATATACGCATTAGCAGTTTATGACCTGTAGGAAAATTGTGTTTTTTACCCTCGGCCGGCGGCAGCCGTTGTATCGCCCTCCAAGGGACCCATCAAAGGGCTGTGAAGACCACTCAGGGCCGCCCCGGTGCATTTGACGAGAGGTTGATGGCTCAAGATGACATGATTTTCAAAACGAAACTCATCGGAGCTTGTCTTAGGAGCCTTACGTATGGCGATTTTTAATCTAAAGAAGCGTGAAATTGAGTGCAAAGTAGTCTACTACGGACCTGGGCGCTGCGGAAAAACCACCAACCTCGAATACATTTTTGGGGCCTACAAGAAACAGGTCAAGGGCGAAATGGTCTCGATCAATACCGAAGGCGATCGCACCCTGTTTTTCGATTTTCTTCCCATCGGGCTCGGCCAGATACGCGGCTGCGATGTCCGCGTGCAGCTTTATACCGTTCCAGGCCAGGTCAAATACAGCTCAACACGCAAACTCGTATTGCGCGGGGTGGATGGTATTGTTTTCGTGGCAGACTCGCTTGAGGTACGACGTGAGAAAAACATGTTGTCGCTGAAAGACCTGCAGGCCAATCTCAAGGAATACGGCAAGAGCATTTTCAAGGTGCCTTTGGTGATGCAATACAACAAAAGAGATTTGGCTGAGCAGGGCATTCCGCTGATGTCCATCGAGCAGATGGAAAAGGACTTGAACCGTCAATTGAAGGTGCCCGCGTTTGAAGGAAGTGCGGTCAAAGGCGACGGCGTCGGCACCACTTTGAAGGAGTGCTTGAAAGTCACCCTTCAGTCGCTCCAGCGCGAATTTAAATGGGCGCAATAAGACAGGATCATGCGGGACAACGTCGTACTGGCCGGAAGCCTTAAATTTTTAGCCCTGGGCGATATCATGCAGTTGTTGGGTGCGAACAGCAGCACCGGCATCCTCCGGGTGATCAGCCGATATGCCGCCGAACCAGGATTTATATATTTCGAAAACGGCAACCCGGTGAATGCATCCTGTGGCGCAACCATCGGCCTTGAGGCAGTATACTCGCTATTTGGCTGGACCGATGGCGAGTTTGAATTCACAAAGGAAAATATTTTCAGCCAGAGGGTAATTACCAAGAGCCGCATGGGCATTATTTTAGAGGGCTTAAAAATGGTAGATGACGGTCAAATCAAAAGAGTCGGCCCGGGTGCGGTCAGCCGCAAACAGACTGCTGCAAGCGATATGGATTCAGTCCCGATCATTAAAGGCCCCCTTGTGGACTACATGTATGTGGCCGACGAGGAAGATTTCTTCGACGGTGAATACATCGTCGAAGAAGGCAAGCACGGGAGCTGGATCTGGGTGATTCTCGAAGGTGTCGTGGAAATTGTGCGCGAAACGCCGGAAGGTCCTGTGCCCATCGTGCGGCTCGGTGACGGATCATTTATCGGCAGTCTGGCCTCGTTCCTTATTCAGGGACACATCCGCACGGCAACCGCCATAGCCGTCGGCAATGTCCAGTTGGGTGTATTGGATTCGCAGCGCCTGGCGCAGGAATTCGCCATCCTTACACCTGAATTCAGGGGTTTTCTGGTCAGTCTGGACAAGCGGCTGAAACAGCTCAATGAAAGAATGGTCGAATTGCGCCACAAGAAACTGGACATGTCGGATTTTGTGGACAACAAAAAGCCCGTGATCAAACAGAGCACCACCGAGGAGGAACTCTACATCATCCGCGAAGGCACCGCCTCGGTCATTCGCAACGAAGATTATGGACGAATACCCCTGGTACAGCTCCATCAAGGGGATTACTTCGGCCACCTGCCTTTTTTGGATTACGGCCATGAACCCGAGTTTGCCTCGGTGCTGGCCAACAAAGAGTTAAAGGTGCGCAAAATCGACACTGCGCAATTTCAGAAAGAGTACAATCAATTGTCAACCACTTTCAAGAATTTCATCGATAATGTGGCCACTTGCATTTCGGTGAGCACCAAGGTGGTTTGCAACTATTACCAAAAACTTGGTATAGGGAAATAATATCCGCTTAACTTGCAACCCTTTCAGGTGAACATGCCATGACAAACGATGAAAAACGAAAACATTCCCGGATTGGTTCCATCAACTTGCTCAACTATGTCTACTGCGATGAAAATGAGGAGGAGGCCGACCAGGGAATGGGGCGGACTTTGAATGTTTCCGAGTCCGGTATTTTACTCGAAACGCACAACCGTATCGATCCCTCCCACGTTGTCTGTCTGACCATCGGGTTCAGGGAAGATGTCGTGGATATCAAGGGCCGGGTGATCTATACAAAGGAGAATACCCGAGGCCTGTTCGAATCGGGTATCGAATTCTTCGCAATGGATGATGCCGCACGGCAGGTCTTGGAAAACTACATTCAGGCATTCAACACACAAACCGCTTTATAGTTATTTGCGGTAGACGGAAGAAAACAGTGAACGGATCAACTAAAGAGACGCAATTGCAGGCGCTCAATCTGGTCAAGCGCGGCAAGGTCAGAGATATCTATGATCTGGGCGACGCACTGCTGATGGTCGCATCGGATCGCATTTCGGCGTTTGATGTGATCATGCCCGAAGCCATTCCGGACAAGGGCAAGATTCTTAATCAAATATCGCTTTTTTGGTTTCAGATAACGGCCCCCATCGTGGCCAACCACGTGATTTCAGGTGACATACACGCATTTCCGGAAATATGCCGGCCGTATGCGGATCAGTTGGCCGGCCGCGCCATGCTGGTGAAAAAGGCGCAGCCGCTTTCCATAGAATGCGTTGTGAGGGGGTATATCTCCGGATCGGGCTGGAAGTCCTACCAACAAACGCAGAGTATTTGCGGCATCAAGCTTCCGGCCGGCCTGAAGGAATCGGATCAATTGCCGGAGCCGATCTTTACCCCTTCGACCAAGGAAGAGATCGGCGTGCACGACATCAACATCGATTTTGACGAAGCCTCCCGGCGCATCGGTCGAGATTTGGCCGAGCGGGTGCGCGATCTGTCTTTGACCGTTTATCGCAGAGGCGCCCAGGCGGCCCTGGATAAGGGTATTATCATCGCGGACACGAAATTCGAATTCGGACTGATCGGCAATGATCTCATTCTGATCGATGAAGTCCTGACACCCGATTCGAGCCGTTTCTGGCCCGAAAGTGAATACCGCCCCGGAGGACCGCAACCCAGCTTCGATAAACAGTATCTGCGGGATTATCTGGAATCGATCCAATGGAACAAAAAGCCGCCCGCACCGCATTTGCCCGAGGATGTGATCGCCAAGACGCGCGCAAAATATCTGGAGGCGTTGCGATCCATCACCGGAAGCAATTATGGCATTTGAGTATCGATCGGTTCCCCTCAACGCGGTTGATGAAGCGGACACCACATTTCGCATCAGCTTCGGAACATCCGGGCGTGGCATTGAGTCGTCCATCCGGCATGTGGGAGTGATCAATGCCCCCGTTCTTCTATGCAAAAAGGACCGTTATACCATCGTCAGCGGATTTGCCCGCATAGCCGCATGCCGCCAATTGGGCTGGCAGCAGATCGACGCACGATGCTTGCCCGCAGACACCCCTTCCTTAAAAACCGCTTTGTTGGCCATAGCGGACAATGCCGCCCAAAGAGATTTGAACATTGTCGAGCTGGCCAGGTCATACGGCTTGATCGCGCGGCATGTCAGCGAACAGGCCGAACAGGTCGCTTGGCTGCATTCGCTTGGACTTTCGGTGAATAAAGAGTTGATGGGGATGCTGGGCCGCATCCTGCAAATGACCGCCCGGCTCCAAAACGGATTGGTTGAAGGCGCCATTGCATTGCCGATCGCCTTGCGCCTGCACGCCATGCAAGATGCCGGCGCTGAGGAGTTGGCCAAGTTGTTTCAGGAGATCCGCTTGGGGCTGAATCGGCAAAGGGAGCTTTTGGACTGGATCCAGGCCATAGCAGTGCGTGAAGAACTGACCGTCTCGGAGATACTGGAGCAGGACCCCATTGCCGCCTGGCGTCGGGACGAAACAAAAGACCGGGGACATGTTGCGCAACTTATCCGCCAGCACCTCAGAAAACGACGCTATCCGGAAATAACCGCCTTTGAGCGACATTATGCCCAATGCGTAAAGGCATTGAAACTTCCCCAACGTATTCAGATGACCGCGCCACCCCATTTCGAAGGCCGGACATACCATCTGGGCTTGGATTTTCAGGACAAACAGGAGTTGATGGAATTGAATCGTGAAATTCAGCGGATCATCAGCTCGCCGCTTCTAGCGGAACTCCTGTCACCGGCCGGGCCGGAAAAGAGATGAGTGGGCTGTTATCGTCCATGGAGACCAGCTTTCCGTGAAGATCCAGATTTCCAACAAATTGCGTCTTACGGAGCTGCCGGAACAATTGTATTCGGAACTTGTGGCGAAGTTGCAGTTCGTCAATCCCAAATGGAGCGAAAACGAGCGCATGGGGCGCTGGAATAGGGGCGTTCCCAGAACCCTCAAGTTTTACCGGCGCAGCGGCCCCGGGGGATTGATCGTGCCGCGCGGTTTGATGCGCCAGCTGGTTCTGATGGGGCGCAGCGCCGATGAGCCGGTGCATATCGATGACCGCAGAAGAAAGTTGCCGGATGCGGCGTTCGCCTTTGCCGGTGAATTGAGGCCTTTTCAGACAACTGCAGTCAACGCCATGCTCGCCCGCGATTTCGGCACCTTGAGCGCACCCACCGGCAGCGGCAAAACCGTCATGGCCCTGTATATGATCGCCAGCCGCCGGCAACCGGCCCTAGTGGTCGTCCACAACAAGGAGCTGGCCCTGCAATGGGTGGAAAGAATCGGCACGTTTTTATCCATTCCCAAGGACCAGGTGGGGTTCATCGGCGCTGGCAAAAAAAAGCTCGGAGAAAAAATAACGGTGGCACTGGTTCAATCCGTTTACAGGTGTGCCGATGAGATCGCGCAGCACTTCGGCCACCTTGTCGTGGACGAGTGTCATCGCACGCCCAGCCGAACGTTTACCGACGCCGTCACTGCGTTCGATGCGCATTACATGCTGGGGCTTTCGGCAACCCCCTGGCGCAGGGATCACTTATCCAAATTGATCTTCTGGCATCTGGGCGACCTGCATCACGAAATAGCGGCGTCTGAAATGGTGGCGGCCGGACAAATTTTAGCCGTCGAGATCGTTTTGCGCCCCACGCGGTTCGTGCCCTACGCCGATCCGATCAGCGAATACAGCACGATGCTTTCGGAGCTGGCCCATAATGACGAGCGCAACCGGATGATTGCGGCGGATGTCCACCAGGAGGTGCAACAACATCATCGGCCGGGCGTCTGCCTGGTCCTGTCCGACCGCAAACTGCATTGTCAGGTGATCCAGGCCCTTTTAAAGCATAAACATCATGTGGAAGCTGAAGTGCTCACCGGCGATTTGCCGGCCGAGCAGCGCGCCGATATCATCAAACGCTTGAACGAAGGGGGCATTCGGGTCCTGGTGGCCACAGGCCAGCTGATCGGTGAGGGATTTGACTGCCCGCGCCTGTCAACCCTCTTTCTGGCCACACCGGTACGATTCAGCGGCCGCGTGTTGCAGTATCTTGGGCGGATTCTGCGGCCCTCCGAAGGCATCGAGCGCGCCAAAGTCTATGATTATGTGGATGAACAGGTGGCGCCGCTCCTTGCGGCTGCGCGAGCGCGCCAGAAGGTATACGCGAGGATGGGATCAAATTGAAACAAGCGCGGGGCAGCGGCCGCTTCGCAGACCGCAACATGAGAGGTTTCATGGCAATGTTTCTTACCACCGTCACCCGGTGCTTATAGAGCACTGGAGGTTGAAACGGCCATGACATGGGTTGTCAGCCAACATGTTTGGTTTCGCTTTGTCCGCCGCCCCACACTTGTTTTTCTTCCTGTGGAGAATCTTTTTAAGAATGAAAAACTTTATTCACGTGCGCCCGCCGCTGTCAACACCTATCCCAAAAAAAAGATAGGCCCGTTCTCAATGGCCGTTATGCTTTTCCGGGTGCAGCGAGAGCGAATTCCCCAATAGGATTTTTCAGCTCATGGCGGAGAGGTCGAACCTTCCAAGATGGCTGTCTATCAGGCCTTTCATTTCTTTTCGGTACCGGCTTTTGGCGTGGGTAGCTGCGCAATGGTCGCTTTTTGGATGACTACCGGCGCAACCGGCACATCGCGGTGGCCGTCCCGCGTGGTGGTGGGGACTTTCTCAATAGCGCGCATCACATCCATACCCTTCACAACCCGCCCGAAAACGCAGTAGCCCCACCCGCGGGGGTTCTTGGCCTTATGGTCGAGAAACGCATTGTCAACGACATTTATGAAGAATTGCGCGGTGGCCGAATGGGGATCATTCGTACGCGCCATGGCAATGCTTCCGGCAGTATTTTTAAGCCCGTTGTCCGCCTCATTGTCGATCGGCGCCTGCGTGATTTTTTGCTTCATCTCAGGGGTAAATCCGCCGCCCTGGACCATGAATCCAGGAATGACCCGGTGAAAAATGGTGTTGTCATAAAAACCGTTTTTCACGTAGGCGAGAAAATTTGCGGTTGTTTTCGGCGCGGCTTGCGCGTTCAATTCAAGCAGGATGGTTCCCATGGAGGTCTCAAGTTGAACCTGTGGATTGACCGATTGGGCATTGGCGATTGAAAAAACCGTCAGGCAAACAATCGGAAAAAACAGCTTCAACATCGTTTTCATAAACGCTCCTTTATTGTTATCGAATCATAAATACCCTTCTGCGCTGATCCAATCGGCCGATTCCCTCTTCGCGCGCCTCATTGAGGGCCCGTTCGTACTCCAAGGCGGATAACGAACGCGCCAGCGCGGATATCTCATGAGCCCGGCCGCAAGGCCGGTATTGGGCCATGATGTTGATATAGGTGTTGTCTGAGATTTGCGTGGCGATGAAGCGGGCGATGTCGCGTGTGCCGGCCAGCCCCTCGGGTAAAACCAGGTGGCGCACCAGCAGGCCCCGGCGGGTCAGACCATCGTCATCAATAATCAAATCGCCTACCTGGCGATGCATTTCAATGAGAGCGGTCCGGGCGACCTCGGGGTAATCCGGTGCCTTGCAGGTCTGTGCGGCGATGATCGGGTTCCAAAATTTAAAATCGGGCATATAGATATCGACCACACCCTCCAAAAGTCGAAGGGATTCGACCGCATCGTATGCACTGCTGTTGTAAACCAGGGGAAGGGTCAGACCATCTGCCGCAGCCAAAACGAGAGCACCCAGAATTTGAGGAATAACATGCGAGGGTGTCACCAGATTGATGTTATGGCAGCCGTTGTCTTGCAGATCCAGCATCATGTCGGCCAATTGACGCTCGCTAACACGCCGTCCCGCGCCTTCATGGCTGATATCGAAATTCTGGCAGAAATTGCATAGCAGATTGCAATGGGAGAAAAAGATCGTCCCGGAACCATGGGAGCCCACCAGAGGTGCCTCTTCGCCGTAATGGGCGTCATAGCTGGCCACTACCGCTCGGGCGGCGGTCCGGCAGTAGCCGGTTTGTCCGCCGGTCCGATCCGTTTTGCACCGGCGCGGGCATAAGCCGCAACAACGCAGATTTTCAGAGGCCAGTTCGGCCTTGGCCCGCAGCGCCGCATGGCCGAGGGCGATATAGGCTGGTGTGTTTGTGGTCATTGAATGCGCAGGAACCTCTATTTAAATTCGATGAAGAGACTGTCCTCACGACCTTCCGTAACGGGATGTTTGCCCTTCCATTCATGAATGGTGCAGGCATTGCTCTGCTCGGTCGGCACGACGCAGGAAATAAACGGCAGAATCGGGTCCCCCGCATACGATCGAAAGTTCAGCATAATGGCCTCTGTATTGGGGAACTGATCGAATTCAAGCAGTTGGGTGATGAAAATGACACAGCCCCCTTCAAAGAAAGCAGATGAGCGGTGAAATTCGACCAAGCGTTGCCGGAAGCGGTCCAAGGCCTTTTCCGCTGACTCGGCTTGAATCATCATTGAGAAATTACCATGTCTGCGTTCATTTTCATTTTCTTGCTGCTGGTCCGTGAGGTATTGGAAATTGGCTATAAAGTACATGCATCGATCCCCTCTGAAAGAAAGCGCCGAAAAACCCCTGGAAACCTTTTTTTGTGGTATTTCAGGATGCTTGTCAACAGTAATTCTCATTGCTCATCGGCCGGTCGGCCCGTTTGCAAGTGCCTGTCGGCCGGTTGTCGGTCGCGGCCTGTTGATGGTTTTGCCTTTCATGAATGAACAAAGAAAACAAGGCCGGGTACGCCAGCCGGACAACACCCAGGCGGATTCACGGGCTAGAGCACCGATAACGTCCGCTCCATGCGGTGCAATGCCGTCGACAACAGCGATCGCGTGCAGCCGAAGTTCAAGCGCACGAAGCCGGGGGCACCGAAATCTGTGCCGTTGGAAAGTCCCACGCCGCCTTGCTCAAAAAAATGGATGGGGTCCGTGATACCGGTCTCACGGGTATCGATCCAGGCCAGGTAGGTGGCTTCCACCGCACCCATGGACAGTTTTCCCATGCTCCGAATAGTTGACTGGAGCATATCCCTGTTGGTGCGCAGATAATCCAGAAGCTCGTTCAACCAGGTTTGCCCATATTGATAGGCCGCCTGGGCGGCCGTGAAGCCAAGTACATTGAGATGGGGGACAATACCGGCCATGGCCCGTTTGAAGCGCAGGCGCAGCCTTGGATTGGAGATCACCGCAAAAGCGCACCCCAGGCCAGGCAAGTTGAAGGTTTTGGTGGGCGCCATCAACGTAATGGTGCGCTGGGCAATTTGCGGGCTGATGGATGCCATTGGAATGTGCGCGCAACCCGGTTGCAGGACGAGATCACAATGGATTTCGTCCGAACAGACGACCAGACCAGCCCTCAGGCAGGTTTCGGCCAGTCCCTCCAGTTCCTCGCGGGTAAACACGCGCCCGGTGGGGTTGTGCGGGTTGCACAACATGAAAAGGGCAGTGCGCTCACCGATGCAGCGCCGCAGCTCATCCGGATCGAACCGCCAGCGCTTGTTTGTATAGACCATTTGGGTGGTCTGCAGTTGCTTGCCGGCATACTCGGGAGCCAATAGAAACGGCGGATAAATCGGCACCATTGTAAGCACGCCCGCGCCGGGTCTGCCAACACTGCGGCAAGCCACGTTCAGGCCGGTGACCAGCCCGGGCAGCCAGACAATCCATTCTGGTTCCACCGGCCATGCGAAGCGGTTTTTCAAGTGGGCGATTATGGCTTCTCTGAGTTGCGGGTCCGGGTGGCCATATCCGAATACGCCATGCGCGACCCTTTTATGGAGGGCCTCTGTGACTTCGGGCGGCGAGGCAAAATCCATGTCGGCCACCCACATGGGAATGATATCTTTGCCGCGATATTTTTGCCATTTGTGGCTGTCCGAATCGCTCCGGTCAATAGTCATATCAAAATCATACATCGGTTCGGCACCGGTTCCAAAATTTTGAGAAGCTGGTAAAGTGCATCCTTGAAATTCAGTAAGGAATAATGGACCTTGATTAAAACCTCGCCTTTGGATAAATCAAGGACCACTTTTGTGGCGATGCGGGTGGTGAAACGGTGGTCCTCTGCCTCTTCGACCACCAGGGCGCGAAATGACGTTAACCCCATAATGACCTCTTTCTTCTGCGTGTTGGTGATCCAAGGCCCAAAATGCTTCTCTTTTTTGGAGAAGGTGAAGATGCGGGAAGGGTAGGTGACCGGCTTTGCAATCCCGCTTTCTCCGTTCGGGGGAGAGAAGTTTTTGAGCATGTAAACATATGATTGATTCGGTTCCCATCATTGAAGCCAACAATATCACCAAGCGCTACGGCGCGCTGACCGCCGTGGAAAATCTTGACCTGAAGGTCCCAAGCGGGGTCTGCTTCGGCTTGTTGGGCCCCAATGGGGCAGGTAAAACCACGCTGGTCGAAATCATCGAAGGTATCATCGCCCCTACTTCGGGCCGCATCCTTTACCAGGGAAAGCCGCGTACGGCCTCTTTTTTCGAACGGATCGGCATCATGTTTCAGCAGACGGCCCTGCTTTCCTTCATGAGTGTTTATGAAACCCTGAGGACTTTTCAGTCCCTTTACCCCCAATATGTGGACATAGAAGAGCTGATACAGATGTGCTCCCTCGAGGAAATCCGCAAACAGCTCAACGATAAAATCTCCGGGGGCCAGCGTCAACGCCTGTTATTGGCGCTGGCCCTGATCAATCAACCCGCTTTGTTGTTTCTGGATGAGCCCAGTACCGGCCTGGACCCTCAGGCACGCCGCAACCTGTGGGATCTTGTCGAGGGGGTCAAGCAGCAGGGCAAAACCATCATTTTGACAACCCACTACATGGAAGAGGCACAGCAGCTTTGCGATGTAGTGGCAATTATGGATCACGGCCGCATCATTGCCGAGGGGCCGCCTGAAGAGCTGATCAAGCAGCATACCCAGGGCATCAACATCATCCTACCGGCGGACGCTGCGGGCAGCGTCTCGGAATGGCCCATGGCGGAGGCGGCCGCAGTGAACAACCGGATTATCATTCAGGTGAAGGATATGAACGCAACCATCCAAAAGCTGCTGGCGGCCGGAATAGATCTTTCCAGAATGGATGTGCAGTCCCCCACGCTTGAGACCGTTTTCTTGAATCTCACCGGACGGCAGTTAAGGGATTGACGATGAATTTGAAACGATTAATGGCCATGCTGAAGGCCCGCAATTGTGAGTTCTTCCGTGATCGCGCGGCTTTCGGCTGGAATTTCTTGTTTCCTTTTTTGTTGATCGCCGGTTTTGCCATCATTTTCGGCGGTGATGAACCCAAAGAGTACAAGGTGGGAATTTTCCCCTGTAGGCCTTCCTCCGATGCAGCGGCCGCGGCCGACTGCATTCCGGAAGCGCTTCGGGGGTTCCGGCAGATCCAATACATCGCTTTTGCACAGCAGGAACAGGGGTTGTCAAAACTCAGCCATCATCGCATCGATCTGCTCATGGAAAAAGGCAGCCCACCTTTTCGCTACTGGACCAGTGCTACCAATCCCAAGGGGTATGCTGTTGAAAAGATTCTCATCGGCAATCTGATCGACGATCCGGAAAGGGTCATGCGACGCCAGGAAGTGATCACCTCGCGCCAGATACGCTATATCGACTGGCTGTTTCCCGGTATCATCGGCATGAACATGATGTTTTCGGCCCTTTATGGGGTGGGTTTCGTGGTGGTGCGCTATCGCAAAAACGGCGTTCTCAAACGCCTCAAAGCCACACCGTTGACCGCGTTTGAGTATTTGAGCGCACAAATGCTGTCGCGTCTATTCGTGTTGGCATTCACGCTGATCATATTATGGGTGGGTTGCTATCTGATCTTCGGATTTGCCGTGGAAGGATCCTATTTTGACCTGGTGGTCATTTTTCTGTTGGGCAGCTTGAGCTTGATCTCACTGGGCTTGGTCATCGCATCCCGCGGAACCAGTGAGGAGTTCAGCAATGGGCTTTTGAACTTCATCACCTGGCCCATGATGTTTCTTTCGGAAGTATGGTTTTCAATAGAAGGAGCGCCGCGCTGGGTGCACTCCGTCGCCAAGCTGTTTCCCCTGACGCACCTGTTGAGCGGTGTCCGCAAAATAATGAACGACGGTGCCACGCTGGCGGAGGTAAGCATCGAGGCGACCACACTGGCGGGCTTCACGTTGCTGTTTCTGATCGTCGGAGCCTCTCTTTTTTCATGGGACAAATGAAATCGGAAAAGGTGACCGCCTTTAAAACCACTTCTATGCAAACAGCGATAAATGTGGTAATGGTGGTATCAACTCCTTGCTCCTTTTGGACGTTTGCTGCTGCGGGCATCTGTAGTCAACCGCAGGCCCGATCAGATCTTGTCTCAGTCATTCGCTGCTTGCTGACACGATTCACCATTGGTTAACTACATATAATAGCCGGAAGGCGATTCGAAATTAAAGGAGAGATGAAATGAAAATCATGGTTTGTTACGATGGTTCCGGTGCATCACGTTCCGCATTGCGAGTAGCCCTCAAACATGCCAAAGCGTTCAATGCCAAAGTGTACCTGGTGGCTTCCATGGAAAAAGGAACCGAAGATGAGCACAGTGCAATCAAGGAACTGGAGACTGAACTGAGCAATGCCAGAGAAAAAATCGAAAAAGATGGTGTAACCTGCGAAACCCATCTGCTGGTCCGCGGTATGACTCCGGATGAAGATCTGGTCAGTTATGCAAAGGAGCAGGGAATTGATGAAATTGCCATCGGCATCCGCAAACGTTCCAAAGTAGGCAAACTGATTTTCGGTTCGACCGCTCAGTATCTGATCTTAAATGCCCCCTGCCCGGTCATTACCGTCCGGTAACGACCACAATCCATGCAGCTTTCAAGAGTTCAACTAGTTGATCAAGCTGTGAATGGGTGAGGGGATCAAACCGCCCCGCCGAACGAACAGATTCTCTCCGCGGGCATTGTTCACCGCCAGGATGGTCGATTCGCCCAGCAGCCCTCCAAAAAAAGCATGGTCACCCGCTTCTTTTCCCGGCACCGGAATAAGGCGGGTGGCCGTAGTTTTTTTATTGATAACCCCTATGGCCATCTCATCGGCCATGAGGGCCGCCAAGGTTTCTGCCGAGGTCTCCCCCGGAATGGCCACCATGTCCAAACCGACCGAGCACACACTGGTCATGGCTTCGAGTTTTTCCAGGGAAAGATAGCCCTTGCGGGCGGATTCGGAGATATTCAGATCTTCGCTCACCGGAATGAAGGCGCCGCTTAAGCCGCCCACGTTGGAACTTGCAAAAGCGCCGCCTTTTTTAACCGCATCGTTCAACAGGGCAAGCGCCGCGGTACTGCCCGGCACCCCGATGCTGAGCAGGCCAAGGCTTTGGAAAATTTCTCCGACGCTGTCCCCCACATTGGGGGTGGGAGCCAGGGATAGATCCACCGCCCCAAATCGAACACCCAATTGATCCGCAACCTCACGTCCGATCAATTCTCCCGCGCGGGTGACCTTGTAGGCCGTGCGCTTGATCAACTCGGAGATCTGCTGCAAGTCCAAATGGGGCTGGCTTTCAAGAGCCCGATCGATCGCCTTTTTTACCACACCCGGGCCGCTGACCCCCACGTTGATCACCGCATCGGCCATCCCGACACCCAGATAGGCGCCGGCCATGAAGGGAATGTCCTGGGGAATGTTGGCGAAGACACACAATTTGGCGCAGGCGATGCCGTCCCGTTCGGCGCTCAAGACGGCAGCTGTTTTGATTTGACGCCCCAGCAGCAGGATGGCATCCATATTGATACCGGCCCGTGTGGAAGCGACATTGATCGAGGCGCAAACCCGCTCTGTGCAAGCCAATGCGTGCGGCAGGGCCTCCATCAGGGCGCGGTCACCGGCAGCCATACCTTTTTCCACCAGGGCTGAGAACCCGCCGATAAAATCCACGTTGACCGTCCGAGCCGCTTTGTCGAGCGTTTGGGCTATGGCAATCATTTCTTCGCTTGAAAATGGCGCCGCCGCGACGGCGATTGGACTTACCGAAACCCTTTTGTTGACCACAGGGATACCATACTTCTCGCCCAAGTTATCGCACAATGCGACCAGTTTTTCAGCTTTACGGGTAATGCGATCGTAGATCTTGGCAGTGAACCGGTGGATATCGTCACTGGCGCAATCCAACAGGCTGATGCCTAAGGTGACCGTGCGCAAATCCAGGTGTTCATTGCGCAACATGTCCAATACAGAAAGAATTTCGCTGTGGCTGAGCATGATTGGGTACGTCCTTGATTCAAGGGCAGCGGGGCAGCCCGTCAGATTCGATTGATGGCTTCGAAGATATTTTTGTGCTGGATATTGACTTCCAGATTCAAGACCCGTCCCCTCTCCTTCAAGGCCTGGCTCAAAACTCCCTGGTCGGTGTCGGCCGGTATATCCACTTCGTAAATCATGATGTTGCGACCGGGTTCGTCGCCACCCCGGAATACGGCTTGCAATTGGGTCACATTGACATTGTGAGCGGCCAGCACTGCGGTGATCTCGGCCACAAGCCCTTTGCGGTCAGGCCCCCTGGTGGTAATGACAAAGGATTCGCAGGGACAGGAGGTCCATTTTCGCGTCCTTGGCTCCATGACTTTTACATAAAAATGCATGTTCAATTCGTCTGTGGCGGATTGCAGGATGTCGCACACTCTGCGGGGGTCGCAATGATCCGGACCTGTGGCAATGAAAATACTTGAAAACTCGCCCTGCAATATGGTCTGGCTGACATCTTCGATGTTGAAATCCTGTTCGAACAGCACCCGCGCGACCGCCGCAATGATGCCCGGGCGGTCCTCGCCCAATATGGAAATGATGAACTTTTTCATGTCTTGATCCCGAATGGTAGATCGATACAGCTTGCTGAATCCAACTCTTGGTTAAACTCTGCTGCAGCTTCGCCGATACAATGGAGCAGAGGGCGTAATCTCTTGACAGCAACGCCATTAGATTGTCTATATGGATGAAATCACTACAAGTGTCAATCGGGTTCTATGCGGCGGCAGGCCCGTTGCACACCAACATCCGTTTTTTGGCTGTAAGCATACATGGGGTTTAACTTAAGGTTTGCACATGGAGCATCCGACCTGTCCTACTGCTTCTCTAGACGTCCGAACGGTAGTTACTACACATAAGAATACCGATTTCGATGCTTTGGCATCGATGATTGCCGCGCTCATGCTTTATCCGGAAGCCGAGGCGCTGATGCCTAAGCCGATCAATCCGAATGTCAAAGCATTTCTTTCCCTGCACAAGGATATCTTTCCCTGGATGGAAAAGCCGGCTCCCGATCTGAAAGCAGCCGAGCGCCTGGTCGTGGTCGATACGGCGCACTGGAACCGCCTGACAGGCATGGCCGAACTGCGCAAACGGCCCGATCTGGAGATTTTGATCTGGGACCATCATCCCCAGGCCACCATCGATGCTTCCTGGAAATGCTATGCATCGGTCGGAGCCAACATCACCCTGATGCTGCGTTGCCTGAAAGCCGAAGGCAAGCGTTTCAGTCCCATCCAGGCAACGCTTTTTCTGGCCGGGCTGTACGAAGATACCGGCCAGCTCACGTTTTCAAACACCACACCCGAGGACGGCTATGCGGCCGGATTTTTGCTGGAGCAAGGAGCGGACCTGGCCATGCTCAGCAAGTTTTTACGTCCGGCCTATGGCGAAAAGCAAAAGATCGTGCTTTTCGAGATGCTGAAAAACGCGCGCCGCGAGAAGATCAACGGCCATTCCATCAGCATCAGCAAGCTGACCGTGGAGGGGCATGTCGACGGACTGGCCGTGGTGGTAGGGATGTACCGCGATATCATGAACGTGGATGCGGCCTTCGGTATCTTTTATATACCTGAAAATGAACGGTGCATGGTCATCGGCCGCAGCGATGTGGAAGGCCTCAATATCGGTGATATCATGCGCAGCATGGGCGGTGGAGGTCATCCGGGGGCCGGATCGGCCATGTTGCGTCAAGTCAACCCGGAGGCCGTATGCGAAATGATCTGCGGCCTGATCGAAGGCAACCAACAGGCCTCGGTCCAAATCAGCGATCTCATGTCCTTTCCGGTTTATACCGTCTCTCCCGACATGCCGATGGAAGAAGCGGCCAAGATCATGCGCAAAAGGGGGTGCACCGGTCTGCCGGTGGTCGAGGACGAAAAACTGGTCGGCATGATCTCGCGGCGCGATTTTCAGAAGGTTCGCAAAGATTCACAACTCAGGGCCCCTGTCAAAGCCTATATGCGACAACCGGTCCAAACCATCGAACCGGGCAAGAGCCCCTTACAGGCCGCTCGCTTGATGATCCGGCAGGACATCGGGCGCTTGCCGGTGGTGGAGGATGGACGACTGATCGGTATCGTGACCCGCTCGGACGTAATGTGCTACTTTTACGACCTGCTGCCGGATTGATCGCCGTATGATTGGAAGGTCACTCGGTTGGGTTCATGGGAGACAGCCTTTGCAACCAAGCCGCCAGTCTCTTGAGACCTTCTTCGGTCGATACCTGCGGGCGATAGTTCAGATCCTGTTTGGCCGCGCTGATGTTGAACCAATGGGCCGTGGCCAATTCCCTGGCCACAAAAAGGGTCATGGGAGGTTCTTTTTTCAATCGCAACGTTGCATAAACGGCTTCGCAAACAGCTCCGATGAAACGTGCCATTTTGGGAGAAATGGTCTTTTTTACCGGCGCCAGATTGCCCGCCGCAAGGATCTGATCGATCATGTCCCAAAGGGGGATGGGAGCATCCTGGCTGATGAAGTACATGCGAGCGGACAAAGCGGGATTCCGAGCGAGGCTTTCTTCGGCCAGCACATGGGCCAGGGCGGCATTGTCAACATAAACGGTATCCACCTTGTTGCGGCCGTTGCCGACTCGCCGGAGCTTTGCCCCGCGCGCCAGAATTCTGGGCACGAGGTGGTGGTCGCCCGGCCCCCAGATCAAATGCGGCCGCAGTACAATGGCCGGCAGGCCTTCGCGGGCGGCTTTCAGCACGGCCTGTTCGGCCAGTGCCTTGGTATGCGGATAATGGGCTTCGAAATGCGCAGGGTAGGGGACCGATTCATCCACCCCTTCCATGTTGCCTCCATCGAAAACCACGCTGGGTGAACTGGTGTAAATCATCCTTTCTACGCCGCCGGTGCGACAGGCGTCGATCACATTCAGGGTTCCCTGCACATTGGTCCGATAGTACTCGGCATAAGGCCCCCATACGCCCGGCTTGGCGGCCGTATGAAACACGGCTTGCACCCCGCGGCAAGCCAGCCTGACCGCCCGCACATCGGCGATGTCGCCGCGGATGTGCTCCACCCCCAGGCGTTTCAATTCGGGGTAGTCTCCGCGGGACAGAGTACGGACCCGCTCGCCACGCAAAAGCAGCAAGCGCACAATGGCACCGCCCAGAAAACCGCCGCCGCCGGTAACCAGGACCATTCGATCAGAAGCCATCTTTTATTCCAGTTTTGCCCGCCCATCCCGCCTCAGCGGGAGAACAAAGCAACATTGCAATGGTGGAACAGTGATTAAAGCCGCGCTGGACTGTGTTTTGGCAAAAAGATGCTCCTCCAGCCCAATTTGCGCGCGGCCCACACAGCCAGTTTCTCTCGAAATATTTTAGCATTGTGGCGGATATCCACCGGGAAACCGGGATGAAATAAAAAGGTGTCGATGCGCTCGGTGAGGAGATTGCCCGCGGCAAGTTCCAAAAGCTCGTTCAGGATTATTTTTTTATCGTCCCGGCGATGGCCCGGCGCAAGTTCGATACAAATCACCGGCCGTTGCCCGGCAGGGGGCCCCACCCCGACCAGGGCGCTCCGAAACACGGCCGGATGTCGGTTGAAAATGGCTTCACAGGGAATCGTAAACAGCGTGCCGTGGGCGCTAAGGACCCGGTGACCTTTACGGCCGCAAAACCAGATACGTTGTTTTTTGTCTTTCCAGCCCAGATCCCCCATGCGATGCCACAAGCGATCGCCCTCGCGGATCTTGGAGAGCTCATCATTCATCGGCCGTTCGAAATAACCCGGCGTCACGATGTCCCCGCTGACGGTGATCTCGCCGATTTCCCCATCGGCCATCAACAGATCGTCGGACCATGCCTCGATGGCCGTATCGCTGATTTTTATGATCCGGACCTCCACTTTGTGAATCGGACGGCCGACGCATACGCCGAATCCCTGTTCAGTCAGTGGTGCGGTTTCGGAGAGAATTTCCCTGCTGCCGAAAGAAGAAACCGGCATGGCTTCGGTCGCGCCGTAGCCGGTGTGAATTTCAGCATCCTCTTCCAGCAGGGCAGCGAATTGCGCAATAACCGCAGGCGATGCAGGCGCTCCGGACGATATCACCCGTTTTAAAGGCGGCAACTTGATGCCGTTGGCTTTGCCGTAGCGGCCCACGCATTCGAGCAGGGCAGGCGAGGCGAACATGTTGGTGACGCCCTGGTTCACCACCGCTTCGATTATTTTCCGGGGATCGACTTTGGCCGGCCGGGTGGGGTCCATGTCGGGGATGACGGCGGTCATGCCCAGGGCCGCATCGAAAAGCGAAAAAAGGGGGAAGGTGGGCAGATCTATTTCGTCGGGTGAAATGCCGAATTGCGCTTTGATCAAACGCACCTGGGCATCAAAAATAGCATGGGTGTAAACCGCGCCCTTGGCGGCGCCGGTACTGCCGGTGGTGAACAAGATGGCCGCCATCTCGTCTTTGCCCGTGTCGGCCACTGGATAGGGCTGCCATGGCAGCGCACGGATATCCTTGAGTGTCAATCCGCCCCAAAACCAACGCTTTCCGACCGTAACGGCTATTTTGACGTCTTTGAAGCAGGACCGCCGCAAAGTCCGCAACACATGCGCCTCCGGGACACCGATCAGGGCCTCGGCCCGGCTTTCACGCAAGCAGGCCAGCATTCGACGCACCCCCATGCCTGGATCGACCATGACGAAAACAGCCCCCACCTTGAGCATGGCGTAGGTCAAGGCAAAGAGCTCCAGGCTGGGCCGCACCATCAGAATGGTTCGCGTTCCACGGCGGATGCCGGCGGCTTCCAAACCATGGGCAAAACAATCCGACTCGCGGTCGAGTTGCCGAAAAGTAAGATGACTGTAGGTGACGCGGCCGTTATGATCCCTGGACGCCGGGTAAACGATCGCCCGGCGATACGGTTGGATGCGGGCCATTGTTTTAAGGCGCGTGGCCACATTGACGATCTGCTGCGTATCAGGCGGCGTTTGCGGCGCTGTGGTTTCAATCGTCTGCATGCGGACTCACTATCACTGGAGGGGATGGATGTTCAAGAACTCCCGAATCAGCCCGGCGATTTTTACGGGTGCATCTTCCAGCAAGTAATGGCCTGCCTCTGTCAGCCAGTGAGCTTGCGCATGTGGGACGCGGCGGCGCCATTCATCGAAATAAGCCCGGTCAAAGACAAAGTCGTGCGCGCCCCAGACCAGCAGCACCGGATTCCGGGTCAGCCGCGGCAGGTTTTCTTCCACCCGGGCCACGATCCTGCCGCTGGCATCAGCCTCGTTCAAGGGAATATCCTGAACGAACTTCAAGGTGGCCAGACGATGAAGCGCGCAGTTATAAGGCGCGATCAGGCCCGAGCGCACCTCCGCGGGGAGAGCGCGATGTGGGGCCATGTACAAAGCGGCGCACGCAAAAAGGTTGAGGTGCAACACAGCCCACTGCGCGATGGGATTGGGGTTGCGCAGCCAGCGCAACCGGCGTGGGATCGGTTTGCCGCGCGGCGGAAAAAAACCGGCCGTATTCATGAGCACCATTCGGGCCACACGCTCCGGATGATTCAGGGCCCAGCCAAGCCCGATCATGCCGCCCCAGTCGTGCGCGATCAGGGTGACGGGCCGGTCCGGGTTCAGGTGTTCGATCAGTGCAGCGAGGTCGCCGATGCGGCTGGCAAGCCTGAAATCGTATTGGTTCAGATCGGGTTTATCCGAAAGACCGCATCCCATGTGATCGGGAACGATCACACGGTAGCTCTGCTTAAACGCTGCCACCAGATTGCGAAAATAAAACGACCAGGTCGGGTTTCCGTGCAGCATCAGCAACGGCTCGCCCCTTCCTTCGTCCAGGTAATGATAGCGCAGTCCATTTACTCTCAGGTAATTGGATTTGTACGGATAAAGGTGAGCAAATTGAGGCGAAATGATGGAATGATGATGCATATGTCTCAGCAAGAGGTTTGGGTCTCAGGGATTGGCTACCAGCGGATGCCCAGCATCAAACAATTCAAGCCGCTGCCGATTCCCAGGAAGGCCACGAGGTCTCCGGCCTGCAGGAATTGGCGCTCTTCGGCAATGGCCGCCGTGATCGGCAGCGATACGGTTCCGATGTTGCCCAAATAGCGGTAGGTACTGAAATCCTTGGACGGATCGATGCCGATGGATTCCAAGATCGTGCGTTGATGCACCGAACCCACCTGGTGGCAGATGACTTTGTCGGGTTTGTCCGCCGGCCAGTCCAATTCAAGCTTGAAGGCCCGGTAGGTTTCGATTCCCAGGGCCACACCATGTTTGAGCACACCCACCGAATCGGTCCTCATGACGTGAGCAAGACTGGCCGGGATGCCGGTATCCGGTCCCCAGGTGCATAACTGGTGATATCGGGTCGCGTTGCGGGTTAATCCTCCCAGCAGGCGGTGTCCGTGTTCGCAACGCGATGCTTCGCTCAACACCACCGCAACGGCGCCGGAGCCGCCGGTGAGGGTGGCAATCGTCTCTTTGAAAACCGCCATGCTGTTGGTTTCCAAAAGGCGCCGAACGGTCGTTTCGACGATCTGACGCGCCGATTCGCACGACACCACCATCCCGGCGCGGATCTGTCCCAACTCGATGGCATTGGCGATCTGCACCATCCCGTTGAGCACCCCCAAACAGGCATTGGATACGTCATAGATCTCGGCTTCGGCCTTGATGCCCAAGCGATCGGCAACCGCACAGGCGGTGGCCGGCTCCAGATTTTCGCGGCATACGCCGGCATAGATCAGCATACCGATTTCGTGCGGCTGTATGCCGGTGGCCGCCAGCGCCTTTTTCCCGGCCAACACGGCACCCGCGGAGATGCGCATGTCGGGGTCCCAGAAGCGGCGCTCGGCAATGCCCGTGAGCGCCTGCAGCTGACCGGGCTGTAAATGAAGGCTGTCATACAATTTGATGAGTCTTTTTTCCAAATCATCCGAGGACACCACATTGGGCGCCAACTCATAGCCGAATCCGGCAATACATACTTTCGTATAGCGCATACACGCAATCCATCATCTATTTAAATTTACAAGTTTTAATCCGAATCCGTTCATTTTATATATATAAAGGCCGTCCACTTGCAACCAGCCATCGGCCATGATCACCGGTTGCGATCCCGCCTCCTTTTGCGTGACCACCGCCTCCACGATGACGGTGTGATTGGACGGAATCACCTGACCCCGGTATTGCCATTCATGCGTCTGACCGCAAAGCATTTCGAAGCCATGGGTGTCGCGGGAGTCGGTCCAGAGCTGCAAGGCCGCATATTTGAGCAACTGCAGGAAGGATTCGATCCCCAGCGATCCGGGACACACCGGATCCTGATAGAAATGGGCCTTGAAGAACCATTCGGACGGATCGATGCGCTTGTGGCCACGGATATAGCCCAGTCCGTGTGGACCGCCTTGGGGATCGAAGCATTCGATAGCATCGATCATGCGCAGGGCTCTGGCAGGCATGCGCAACCCTTCATTGTAAAATCGATGGCTTGGCGGCACATCATCCGGCTGGAACGGCGCTTCATCAGGCAGGTGATCCGGCCCGCCGCTGAACCCATCACCGGGGTGCAAATGGATTGCTTCACGAAGCCCCACTTGTTGGGCCAAGGTCCGGTCCGTGAAAAAACCGAAATAGGTGGTACCAGTGTAAACGGGTCCCTGCTGGCCGAGAACTTCGAATTCGAAATTCTCGATGATCATATCGGCCGCTTCGGACACTCTGTCGATGCGGGTGCGCATGGTCAGGGTCTGTGCGCCCGGGATCAGGTTTTGATGCAGTGTGGCCCGGCCGCCCAGATTGCGGAACTTGAGATCTTTTTGGCTTCTCAGCGCCGAGCCGGCGTAGGCCGCCAACCAGCCGCAGGGCTGCAGGGCGATTTCCAACAGCACGCAAAACGGCATCACCCCGCTGCGGTCGGCGGCAAAATACCATCCCTCGGCCGGCACATCGTATTGCGCCTCGATCCAGCCGCCGGATTTGAGCACCCAAGGCTTGGGCTCGATCGAGGTGACGCGGTCCATAAAGGAAAAGGGCGGCGCGGGCAGGCGGGCAATGCGGCGCTGCGCGTCGAACTCGGCATAACGGTCGCCAAATGCCTTGGAAGGCCGTCCCAGAGCGAATTCCAGAATCTGTTCACGAGCGAACAACGGCTTTGGTCGGTTCATCAAGCCGTTTGAAAAGGGTGCCGGCCGGCCGGCTCGAACAGCCGGGAATTCATTGCGGCCCTGCCAGAAGTGCTCAATGGCATGGCGGGTGACCCCGCTCATCTGCATGGACATGTCTTTGAAAAAAACCACAAAAGTGTTTGGGTACGCTCTTTCACCACAAGAAACACTCCCAAAAAAATACAGGAGAGAACTGGAATTTTGGTTCCCGGGGGTCTCCCCTTATCACATCAAAAATAGGCTCGGTATGTCGAGAGACGTCCTCGATAAATTTTTCGGTATAAGAGGGGAACTTAGCGTGGGAACCCCAAATTGCGTCGCGCAGAAAAATTTT
>QZKV01000109.1 GCA_003599575.1 Desulfobacteraceae bacterium
TGGGGGCGCCCTTCCCTTCTTAACTTCCGCTTTTCTCCATCGATAGTAAGCTGCACCGCTTGATAACCGTTCGCCCGAGCCGGTCATCCCGGGTCAGGCATGAAATCAGTTGCTGGCGATGAACAGATTGTGAATTCCGGAGAAACCAGGGTGAATTCCGGGGACACCAGGGTGAATTCCGGGGACACCATATACATTGTCCAATTCAAGGTTTGCCCTTTGTTATACCGCCAGGATCCCACTGTTCAGGGACAATACTGGGTGCCCTCTTCGAAACCTTAAGCTTGGATAAGGAATGATGGGGGAAACCCATTAGGGGTTAACTTGCTCTTGACAGGGCAGAAAGGTTGACATACTTGCACTTTTAGAACCTCCCACAGCCACCTGCAGTCAATTTGTGAAATTGCAGCGATGGCGTTTGACGCGAATTAAGATCGACAATATTTCCGGAAAGCCACGACGAAAGGTGTTCACAAGTCTTAGCGAAGCGCTGTTCAGGCTTGGGGCTGATCGCCCGAATCAGGCCGAATTGCTCGTTAAACAGGTGGGATAGAAACACTCCGAAATGCCTGACATACGTATTGCAGGAAATTATTCAATCAAAAAAACATACCCCTTGCTGCATATACACTGTTCAGGAAGTTTGCGGCTGGGGTCAGATTCGCTGTTTCCTCATTGACGCTGAGCGCCACTGCATCGCCGTCGGAATGGCCCTCCTCCTTCCAATGACACTCAACTACAACGTTGCCCTGTAAAGCCCTGCTCCGAAGTGAAACCATCGGCGGCCGAGCGCTTCGGCCGTCGACGCATCTTCAATGCACGAACTTCCAAACCGGAGGTGATGCATGGAGAATCCCCTCAAATTGTGCGTTTATCCCCCTGTGGGCCGTTCGCAGGGCTGCAGGGGGTCAACATGCGCCACAAGACGACAGGCGTTGCCATCCTGATCACCTGGCACCGAAGGGCCGTTGAAAACGGCTTGCTTTCAACCATCAACGGGAGGATCAAATGAAACGTCCCTCAGCAATGTCACGCACCATCACCGCAGTGGCTGGCGCATTCCTTTTCTTCGCGTTCCTGGCCGCCTGGCCGGCGGCCGCGCGCACAAACCACAAGCCCGGAGACCGGGGATTCAAGAACAAGGCGCTTCCCATCGTCTTCGTGCACGGGTTCAACGGTTCGGCCGCACAGTATGAGACCCAGGCGTTGCGCTGGGCCAGCAACGACTATCCCAAGCCCGTAACCGGCATAGACCGCTCCGGTGCCGATCAAAACGCGCAGCTGGACGACTTCATCGATGACATTCGTGATCAAACGGGTGACTCGCGGGTCTACGTGGTCGCTCACTCGGCCGGCACCTTTATCATGGCGCAGTACTTGAACAGCTCTCCCGAGCGGGCGGCCAGGGTTGCCAAGTACATCGGCATCGACGGGCTGTCCACGGCCGATTGCCCCGGCGGCGTCGACGAAAACGGTGATTGGAATGTGCCCTGCATGGGCATCTGGGCGCGCGGCAACCCGGATCGCATGGTCGGGCCCGACTACAATGTGCAGTTCGCGGAGCAGGGCCATACCCAATCGGTGGGCTCTGAGGAGTCGTTCATCGAGCAGTACAAGTTCTTCACCGGCAAAGAGCCCAAAACGACCTCGATCCTGGCGGAACATCCCGGGCGGGTGAAGATCGCCGGGCGCGCGCTCAACTACCCGGTGAACACCGGGATCGAAGGCGCCACCCTGCAGCTCTGGAATGTCAACCGCATCACCGGAGAACGGAAGTCCCCGAGACCCGAGGCCGAAGTGATCCTCGATGCCACGGGGAACTTCGGACCCTGGCGGGTCGACGGCCGGCAGCGCTATGAAATCAATGTCATCCGTCCGTCCGACGAGGGACCGCGCCAAAACCATTTCTACTACGAGCCCTTCATCCGCAGCAATCACCTCCTACGGCTCAATATTTCTCCGATCGGTTCGGCCCTGTCGGAGGCGATCGTGGCCAACTCCGGTCCGCACACGGGGGTCAGCGTCGTGCGCCAGAAGGAGTGGTGGGGCAGCAACGAGGTTGACCCAACCAACGTCGATGTCCTGAGCATCACGACCACGACACCCGAGGAGGTCGAGCGCGCCGGCAATGTCGTAACCCCTGAAACCGCCCCCTATAGTGCCAGCACCATTGCCATGCTCATTTTCGACGTCGGCGCCGACGGCATTACCCATGCCGATGCCCTCGTGAGCCTGGGGCCGTTCCTTTCGGGTATCGATGTGTACATGCCGGCTCCGCAGGACCCGCCGAACGGCAAGATCAGCTTCGTTCACCAGCAGCGCGGGACCTGTCGCCTGCAGGTGATCAACACGCCCAACTGGTCGATGGAAGGCAACCACTACATGACCGTGACCTTCCGCGACTGGTCCCAGGACATGAGCGATTTCGACCTGCCAAGCAAGAAGCATTCAAAACTCCCCATCGTCTTCGTACACGGGGCATTGGGTTCCGCCGCCCAGTACGAAACCCAGGCCCTGCGCTGGGCCAGCAACGACTACCCCAAACCGGTGATCGCCATCGACCGGACCACCTCGAATTCAGCGGACCTGAATCCGATGCTGGACGACTTTTTCGATGCAGTGATGGCCGAAACCGGTGACGACCAGGTTTACGTGCTGGCGCATTCCTTGGGGGTCAACCTGATGAACAACTACCTGAACAGCTCGCCCGAGCGGACGGCGCGAGTCGCCAGTTATTTCGGGTTCGACTCGCAGTCGGCGGGGCCGGTTCCCGATTGCCCCGGCGGCCTTGACGAGAACGGCGATTGGAACGTGCCCTGTATGGGGCTGTATCGTAAGGCCAACAACACCAACTACCTGGGGCCGGAAACACTTTATTTGCCTGACTACGGCCACACCGACATCGTGACCTCCGCCGAGTCGTTCGTCGAGCAGTACAAGTTCTTCACCGGCAAAGAGCCCAAAACGGCAATGATTCTTCCGGAACCCCCCTGGCGGGTGGAGATCGCCGGCCGCACCCTCAACTACCCGGCTAACACCGGGATCGAAGGCGCCACCCTGCAGCTTTGGAAAGTGAACGGCGCGACCGGTGAGCGCACGTCCACGGTGCCCGAGGCCGAAATGATCCTCGATGCCACGGGAGACTTCGGGCCCTGGCCGGTTAACGGAGACAGGCGCTATGAAATCAATGTCATTCGTCCGTCCGACGAGGGGCCGCGTCAAAACCATTTCTACTACGAGCCTTTTGTCCGCAGCAATTACCTCCTGCGGCTCAACATCTCCCCGATCGGATCGACCCTGTCGAATGTGATCACGGCCAACGCGGGCCCGCACACGGGGGTCAGCGTCGTGCGCCAGAAGGAGTGGTGGGGCAGCAACACCTTTAATCAGACGAATGTCGATGTGCTCGACATCAGCACCACGACACCCGGCGGGATCGAGAAGGCCGGCAATGTCGTAACGCCGCAAACCGCACCGTACACCGCCTTCACCATTGCCATGATCATGTTCGACGTCGACGCCGACGGCCAAACCAACACCGATGCCCTCGTGAACCTGGGGCCGTTCCTGTCGGGTATCGATGTGTACATGCCGGCTCCGCAGGATCCGCCGAACGGCACGGTTACTTTCGCTCACCAGCAGCGCAAAATGGATCAGCCGCAAGTGATCCATACGCCCAACTGGCCCATGGAAGCCTTCCATTTCATGACCGTGAACTTCCGCGAGTGGGCCCAGGACATCGACACCTGGGAAAAGTGGAAGGCCGCTCATCACAACCCCTGGCGGTGGCAATGGCCTCCGAAGCTTGCACGCCATAAACGGTGATCAGCGAAATGCCACGGGGATAAAGACGGGGATGCCCTCGATGGAATAACGGAAAGTACTGCTGTCTTCCAGGGGCGTCCCCTCTTTGCCGACTCCTTTTCGTATCCGTAATGGCATTGCTGCACCCCTTCTTTTTACGGGCGTTCAATCCGTCACGTTCACGATCATATATCTTTCAACAAACCGAGCCGGGATGATGATTATCCAGAAATCGTAGTAGCCGAAAAAGAATAGTAATCAATGTTTATAACCTTTTGCTCCACCCATTCGGGTCAAAAAGCGACCCTCCCTGTGAGCAATGCGTTAACCCATTGGAAAAACCTGCTTGAAAAAATTCGAGGTATGATATATTGTCATACCGGAGGTGATAAATATGGCAGCATCAAAAATTGCAATCACCATAGACGACAAGGTACTAAAACAAATAGATATTCTTGTTAAGTCCAAATATTTCCCAAATCGGAGCAGGGCTATCCAAGAAGCCGTTGCCGAGAAACTGGTCCGTATTGAAAAAAGCCGCCTTGCCCGAGAGTGTGCAAAACTAGACATGGACTTTGAGCAATCTTTAGCGGAAGAAGGTTTTTCAATGGAGATTGAAGGATGGCCGGAATATTAAGAGGCGATATCCATTGGGCGGATTTAAATCCGGTGATGGGTAGTGAACAGGGCGGCTTGCGCCCTGTTCTCATTTTAAGCCAAAACGTGTTTAATGAGCGCTCGGGTACTGCAATTGCCGTTGCTATCACAAGTCAGCCGCAACGAGCTGGTTTTCCACTTACTTTAGAGCTTTCGAAATCCAAGCTTCCCAAACAATCATGGGTCAAAATCAGCCAGATCAGGACCTTATCCATCAAACGCATTGGAAATAAAATCTCAAAAGTTTCCGATGAAGAATTAGCCCTTATAGTTGAGGGCTTGAATGAAATAATTGGTGGTTAACCACCGCGTCCACGGAGCGGCGTGGAAACAGCCACTTGGGATTAAAGCCCCAAAGGTGTTAACCCGTTCAAAAGGAGAGCCTCAATGAGTGAACCCAATACCCACAAAGCCGCCGCTGCTTATCAAAAGGCGATTTTTGGGGACAAGATTCCCGCAACGGCACTTTTTGTAGATGACATGCAAAAAGAATACGAACGTCTCAAACAACTCGGTGTAGAGTTTACCACTGAACCCACGAAGACCGGCCCCGTGACGATTGCTGTGTTTAACGATACGTGCGGAAACTTGATTCAACTTGTAGAACAATGATGAAAAACCCAAAGCAACGTTTTCAAGGCCACGATTACCAAGATCGGCATCAATCCCTGTGTCGATGTGCCGCAGCGCGTCAGCAGGGAATTGGGGATACGCGGCAATATTCCCGTATGCGGCAACTCTTGCTTGGGATCGGACACTGCTGTTTTTGAAGGAGCGGTTAGGCTAACCGGGAGATCGAGATGATTCACTCCGTTCGCCGCTCATCTCCAACGTTCGAATTGCAAAGGACTTTGCTGAGGCACATCTATCTGAATGATTAGAAGTGGTTTCAAAACCTCCCCTCGCGCCCAAATCCGGCGTTGGGGCGAGCCGTCCAATCCTCAAAATACTAATTGTGAACGCGATTGAAGGTTTTGAAACCATTTTTAGGGTGAAGGAAGGAGGCGGATGAAGATCTTTCTGTCGTATAACTTCGATGACGAGGCGTTTGTCAGCAAGGTGAATTCGTGTTTGTCACAGCAACCTGCGATAACCCCGTTCTTTTATCCTGAAAAGAGGCGTTCGGATTCGTGGGCCGACTTGATAGAAGTGGAGTTGGCGCAATGCGAGGCATTCGTCTTGTTCCAGGGCAAAAAGCTCGGCAAAATCCAGGGGGCCGAAGCATTGAAAGCCGAACGGTCAAGAAATATGATGAGGATCGTAGTGTCTCTGCCAAGTTTGGGACAGAATAGCACTCCCTCTGATTCAGGCGCTCGCGGCAACACGTTTGACAGTCGTGATCTTCCGATCAACTTGCCCAGCTTTATGCGGGCGGATGCGATCCGAGTGGCCGATTTAGGAGCCACCGAGCAATGCGCACAGGAGATTATGGAGAGGCTGCAACTCCAGTGGGACAACCTTGGCATACCCAAGGAATACCCATTCCAGTATGAGAAGGACATCATCCATGAATACCTGATCGGACAAGGAGAGGTATCCGAGGCCTGGGTTGCACAGGGATGCCCCCGGGTGTGGCCGGATGTAGACAAGAAGGAAGGCGTAAGAGTGAACCCTGTTGGCGCTGATGCCATCGGTGCCTACAGGGACTGGGATGAAACCAGTGGTCAAACAAAGGACCCGCGCGTGGTCGTGGCAGCTCTCAGCGACTACCATCAGTCCATACAAATCGGTTGTCCGCTGAACATGGGCTTGACATTTGCCGAGGCGGGGCCACGGCGGAAGCATTTCTTTCCCCAACGCAATGACGACCTGACAGTGGGAATACTGGTATCGGGTGGCATTGCGCCGGGGCTGAACGCCTTGATTGCCGGCATAGTCAGCAGGCACATTCTTTATTTCGATTGTATGCGCAGCAGTAATGGAACGCTCAAGATTCACTGCTATCGAGAAGGCTTCAAATCACTAATACGGCAGCCTCCTGGGCCGGATTATCAGCTTTACCGTCTGACCAAAGTCAAGCACCAAAAGGATGATCGGCGAGCCTTGCTGAACCTCTGCCAACACGCATACAAAGGCGGGGCGGTGATCCCGACGGCTCGAACAAATGAACTCATTGAGGCTGTAGGCAGAAGGCAGGTGTTCGAACGCATTGTCTCCGTTCTACATAACGATGGAGTTGAACTGCTCTATGTCATCGGAGGAGACGGCAGCATGCGGGCAGCTCACGGTATTCAAAACTGTGCGCGAGCGCAAAAGGTCCCTCTGTCGGTAGTTGCAGTACCGAAGACCATGGACAATGACATTCTTTGGGTATGGCAGTCATTCGGTTTTCCTTCGGCTGTTGAGTGGGCGAAGGACGCAGTTTCGCATCTCCACACGGAGGCGACATCGAATCCGCGATTGTGTATTATTCAACTCTTCGGTTCAGATTCAGGATTCGTAGTGTGCCACGCGGCGCTCGCAAGCGGCGTGTGCGATCTTGTCTTGATCCCGGAAGTTGACTTCGAGATTGGCGCATTGGTCCGCTACGTCAAGCATGTGCTGCAGTCTCGACACGCGCCCGGCATCGACGGCAGTAGTCCCTATGGGATAATACTCATGTCGGAGACGGCCATTCCGAGTTGCTTCAGGGAACGCAGCAGCGATCCAGAGCAGGGTTTTGCCTTGGACGACTGTGACTTTGACCTAACGGAGCCTGAGAAAAGAGCCGTCAGAAGGTTCTTTACCGATAGCAGAAGAGTAAAAGGGCAGACTCCTGACGAACTGCGCCACGCGGGGCTGAAAATCGTCGTCGGGGCTGTCAAAAAGGCAATCCGAGAACTCGCCCGGGCTGACAAGTACTGGGAGGGCTTCCGTGTGTTTACGAACGAACCTAGGCACTTGCTTCGGGCCATTCCCCCAAGTGCCTCCGATATTCTATTCGCCAGGCGCTTGGGCAGCCTGGCCGTGGACGGTGCGATGGCAGGATATAGAGACTTCATGATAAGCCAATGGCTGACCGAGTACGTGATGGTTCCTCTCAGTCTTGTGGTTCTCGGAAGAAAGCGGGTGCCACGCACAGGGATCTTTTGGAAATCGGTCCTTGCCAGCACTCAGCAGCCACCCGACATGACGAAGTAGACAAACGGTGCGGTAAATAGCACATCATTCGCGGTGACTATTGTCGTTATGCGCGCTTCTTTCCCGGACCACTTTTCAGCCATATCGGACAATTATGCGCAGTTCAGACCGCGCTATCCGGAAGTCCTTTTCGGCTATCTCGCGGCAACGACGCCGCAGCGCGACCTTGCCTGGGACTGCGCCACCGGGTCTGGACAAGCCGCCCTGCCCCTGGCGCAATTTTTCTCCAGGGTCATCGCCGCCGACGCCAGCGCGCAGCAGGTATCCAAAGCCGCTAAACACCCCCGCGTGCACTACCTTGTGACCTCGGCCGAGGCGAGCGGGCTTCGCCCCGCATCGATCGACCTGATCACCGTAGCCCAGGCTCTGCATTGGTTCGACCTGCCGCGTTTTTACGCCGAAGTCGAGCGCGTGCTGCGTCCGGGCGGAGTGCTGGCCGTGTGGAGCTACGGACGACTGCAGGTTGCGCACGAAACAATCCAGACGCTTTTCGATCGCTTCTATGACCACATCATCGGCCCTTACTGGCCGCCGGAACGCCGGTTTGTCGAGGAAGGCTATCGTTCATTCAATTTCCCCTTCGAAGAGCTTCAGCCGCCTGGCTTTGCCCTGACCGCCGAGTGGCCGCTGCACCATCTGGCCGGCTATCTGCGCACCTGGTCGGCCACGCAAAAGTTTATGCAAGCGCACGGCACCGACCCTGTCTCCGACCTGCTGCCGCAACTGGAACGGCACTGGGGCAACCCGCAGTCCCCGCGCATGATATCCTGGCCCATTGCTCTCCGATCGGGCAGGCGACCCTGAACAAAACGTGAATTATTCATGTAATTATTTGGGAAGTCGCTTTTTGTCTTCTACGCGTAACTCAAGCACGATTCGGCCCCAACCGCCGCACTCAAGGCCGACATCAAAACAGCCTGCCCTTTTGAATCTGATTTGGTTTGGATCGGATCCCGCAAGCAGCATTTCACTTGCGCAGAAGACCATCATCAATGCGGAGGTTAGTGAGTAACCGCAAACTCTCTTGGGGCATAGTTCGGTCAGTAGGTTGCCAAACCCGTCAAAGTAAAATTTGTCACCAACTAAATGATGACTGTTGCATCCATGGGAATCGACGACTTCAAGAATGATCTGTTTATCCAAGAGGCCAAAAGCCTTCGAAAGCACATCCTTGTTTCTTGGGTCCTTCTTGAATTTCCCCATTTCCTCATCCGAAAATTTCAAATGCTTTTGGACGAAATCCCATACGTTCTGGTCTAATTCCATTTCTGGTTCTTTCTTTTTGGAGTTACGTAATCACTTCAAGCCTCGGCCCTGGCTGCGTTCCAATCTATTCGGGGTTTGATCGTAGCGCTTCCAACGCAGTCCTGGCATGGGGTGCAAAGGCGAAAAAGGCCGTTAACGCTTCACATGCATACTCATCACATCCGGCGCAAGTCGCGTATCCTTTCCGGCTGCAGCATTGCTTTATTTGGCATGTTCGACAGTGTCCGAAAAGACGTCCGCCCGCAGATTTGCAGCCGTCGCAATTGATATCCCCGGCTGAGAGATTCATGCCCAACATTTTGGACCACCGGGCGGCCACCTTTTCGCGCGCGCCCTGATCATTGGCCTGGGTGGCCAGGTAGGCCGGGCATTGACTGCATTTCAATCCACAATAGGCCATCATCCGTTCCATCGTTTCCTCCTTAAGGGTGGATGTTTCGTTTTTATACCTGATACATTTTCTTGGGTGAATTGTGACAAAAAGGACGCGCAAAGGAGAAAGTGAAAATAAAATTGCTTCTATCCCGCCCGAGACGCGCACAACACCACCAAGGGACATTGCGGAATGAGGCTTTTTTGTCCGCGCCTCTGAGCGATTCTATTTCTTAATATTTCAATCCGGGCTGATCAAAGACCGAAAACCTTCACTGACAAAGGTCGCCTTGATCCATTGTTGAATTGAACCAGGCACCTCGTAAAAGGGATGTTCCCGAAACTGCTGCAATGTCGCCGGAGAGCAAAGCTGATCGAATTCATGCTGATGCGAGCGGATGACATCTTTTACTTTGCGGACATCTTCGCGATAAAAGATCGTCCGATCGGCTTCGGCAAATCCGGCTTTTATGAAGCCGCCCATTTTGCGGCTGCAGTGGCACGGATTGTCCGCTTGAATCAATCCGCATTTCTGGGTCATGAAATTGTAAATTCTATTTCGACCACGTGACAGGATTTTACGGTAGTTGGCGGGCGACACCTGCAGGATCTCGCTTCCGGTGCTGTCTTTGACATCGAAGATCTCTCCCAGGATAAAGACCAGGCGATGCCTGCGGTCCAGACACAGCAGCATGGCCGTCCAGCACTTGATTTTGACCTCCTCGACGAGGACCCGGTTGTCGGCCTGCCCGTGATACGCATCATCGGGAATGCGCTCGATTGCCCGGGCATGGTCTTCAAAGGACATGTGATTGCGCTCGTTTTTGCGTTGTTTCATATTGATCACGTGGTTGGCCACGATCCGGTACAGCCAGGTTCGAAAAGCGCCTTTCTGGGGATCGTAGCCGGACAGCTTGGTGACGACCTTGATCAGGATTTCCTGAGTGATATCTTCGGCATCGCTCGGATCCGCCACCATTTTCAAGGCAATGTTGTAGATCCAGGCCTGATGGCGAAACACCAGTTTTTCCAGATCCGCGCGGCTGCCGTCGAGAATCCGGCCGATCAACCGCCGGTCATCCTCCGAATGGGTATTCCGCTCTTCGAATGGACTGAACATAGTCTCTCCCGCAAATGTCGAACTTGATTTGATACTGATACACCATTTCGGCCGGTTTGTGACAAGATAGAACGCTTCAGGCTGCATCTTCGAAGGCCCAAAGCTTGACATGCCATTGCAATTACGTCTAATTTGCCGATAGTTCCAGCTTGAAAGCAGGCATCCGGAATCAAAAATCCGACGGCGACTTCAGACGTTCCCGTGAGGCCCTCTTTAGCCTGGGGACGGCAGGCCCACCGCCGCCAGTTGCACGTCGGCCGGATCAAGCGTTCCACATGCGGGCTCCTTCATCATTGAGGCGGCTGATATCTGTTGGCCATCTAACGGATGAGGGCGCAGAGATAAGTAAGCCATAACTACAACCTCATGGAGGCGGTATGCATTTGCCGGAAACCGGTCATAAAAAAGAAGAAATTTTCGGGAAGCTCGACGAATACACGTCCAAAGACGTGGATGGGTCGTCGGGGCGGATATTCGGATATGTCTTCGACCCGGGCAGCGACATCCTGGAATTTGCCAAGCAGGTCTATGCGCGGTTTTTATCGGCCAACGCCCTGGACTTCACGGTGTATCCCAGCGTGCTCAAATTCGAAAACGATCTTGTGGCGATCATGCGAAGCCACCTGGGCGGCGATGATGAGGTGGTCGGCAACTTCACCTCCGGCGGTACGGAAAGCATTCTCCTGGCCGTCAAGGCGGCACGGGATTACTACCGCCAGCAGCGGCCGGACATCGAACGTCCCGAAATGATCCTGCCGAGCAGCGCCCATGCGGCGTTTCACAAGGCCGCGCATTACTTCGGCATCCACACCGTCACCGTGCCCGTGCTTCCAAACTTCAAGGCCGATGTGGAAAAAACAAGGCGCAGCATCACTGAAAATACCATTATCATGGCCGGTTCCGCCCCTTCCTATACCCAGGGCGTGATCGACCCGATCGCGGAATTGTCCGAACTGGCCGGCGCGCACGACATCTGGTTTCACACCGATGCCTGCATGGGCGGCTTTCTGCTGCCCTATTTCAAACGCCTGGGCCGGCCGGTTGCGGATTTCGATTTCTCGCTGCGCAACGTTCGTTCCCTGTCCGTGGACCTGCACAAATATGCTTATACCCCCAAGGGGGCGTCCATGGTCCTGTACAGAAATGCCGGCCTCAGGCGCCACCAGATGTTCGCCTTTACCCGCTGGCTCGGGTACACGATGATCAATCCCACTATTCAGAGCACCAAAAGCCTTGGCCCGCTGGCCGCCGCCTGGGCCGTACTCCATTATGCGGGCGACGCCACTTACCTCGACTTCGCACGCAAAAAACTGCAGGCGGTTCAGGAAATCAAGGCCGGCATCGAACAAATTCCCGAACTTTATTTGCTGGCCGAACCCGAGATGACGCTCTTGTCGTTCAGCTCGAAAACAGTCAACATCTTTCACATCATTGACGAGATGAACCAGAAAGGCTGGTATATCCAACCCTCTTTTTCCTTCCAGGGTGTGCCGGCCAACATTCATCTATCGATCAATCTGTCCAATGTCGGCAAGACCGGGCTCTTTCTTTCCGACCTGAAGCAGTGTGTCGAAAAAGCCAAGGCGCTCCCCAGCGGAGAACTTCTTCGCGTGGTCAGTAAAATGATCGAAAAAGAAGGCGCGGAGATCCTGAACCAGGCCGGAAGCCTGATGGCGATCGCCGGCATGCAAAAAGGCGGCGTGCCCGAACGCATGGCGCCGATCAACGAAGTACTCGACGCCCTGCCGCCGGAATGGCGGGAGAAGATTCTGCTCGAGGTGACCAACAGCTTTTTCCAGCCGTAGATGCCATCCAACAGCCGTCCGGCAGAAAGGCAGGAACACCGTGACCGCTCCATTTCCGTTCGAAGTGATGGTGTCGTTTGGCGTTTTATCCGTTCTGCTGCTGCTGGGGGTATTTCTGCGGGCGTGGCTGGGCTTTTTTCAGAAGCTGCTGTTTCCGGCCAGCCTGATCGGGGGCATCGCCGGGCTGGTCCTTGCAAATACGGGAATTCTGCCGCTCGATAAGGATATGATCCAGGCGTTTGCCTATCATCTGTTCAACATCTCTTTTATATCCGTGGGATTGACGCCCACCGAGTTCCAACCCAAAACCGGAAGCAAAGAAAGTGCGATTCTTAAAGGCTCGCTGTGGATGGCGGCCCTGCAGGCTGTGACCTTCTCCCTCCAGGCGCTGGTAGGCGGCATCTTTGTGCTCTTGTTCGTGGGCATCGGCTGGGAGTTGTTTCCGACGTTCGGTTTTCTTCTGCCCCTTGCGTTCAACGAAGGTCCCGGCCAGGCCCTTTCAATCGGGAAAAGCTGGGAAGCGTTCGGATTTGCCGAAGCCTCCACCATCGGTTTGACCCTGGCCAGCCTCGGATTTTTCTTTGCCTTCTTTGTAGGGGTGCCCTTGGCCAATCGGGGGATCAAAAGAGAGAATACCGCCAAACGGCCCCCAGCCGCTTTTTTAGGCACGGCATTTTGCCCCCGGGCGAAGTCCGGCAGAGCGCCGGCGGCCTTACCACCCACAGCGCCAACATCGAATGCCTGGCCTTTCACTTCGCCCAGATCGGCCTCATCTACCTGCTGACCTATTTCCTGATCAACCTGCTGTCCGAAATGGTCCCGCCCGATGTGGCGCATATCCTGTGGGGATTTTTTTTTCTTTTCGGACTGGCTACAGCCATCCTGGTGCGGCTGCTGGTGCAAGCCACCCCCTTTCACCACCTGCTGGATGCGCCCCTGCAACGTCGGATCACCGGCTGGTCCGTCGATTATCTCATTGTGGCCACCGGCTGCGCGATCGAGTTGCTGGTGGTATGGCAATACACGCTGCCGATTCTGTCCATGGCGTTTGCCGGCGGCCTTTTGACCACGCTGGTGGTCATGGTCCTGGGAAATCGGCTGGACGACTACCGGTTGGAACGGACCATGGCCATCTATGGCGTTGTCACCGGGACCGTCTCCTCGGGACTGCTTCTGCTGCGCATCGTCGATCCGGAGTTCAAGAGCCCCGCCGCCCGGGAGATCGGATTCATGAATGTCTTTGCCGTCCCGATCGTCGGGGGGCTTACTTTTTTCTTGAATGTGCCCATCTGGTGGCAATGGGGGCTGTTGAAAACCTGCCTGGTCCTTCTGGCGGTTTTTCTGCTGTCCTTTGTTCTGCTCTTCAACCGCCGCTTGTGGGGCCGAAGATCCGATGAACACCATCAGAGCCGATGAAGCCATGGTGTTGGCGTGTTGGGGACAAACCAGCCGGACCCGCCAACGTAGTTTGGCGACTTACCCCGATGTTTTATTGGCGTTTTTATGGCCTTATAAAAAAAATATATTGTAATTTTTAAATCCTTCCAATAAACAAATTTCATTTCAAATGAATAAATCAAATTCATTCTCGTCCTCAACCAAGCTGAACAAACTCGGAAAGATTTTCAGCATGGTATCCGAAACGAACAACCGGTCGTCCGAATCTATCAAGTCACGGATAAAGACGTTCGGCGTTCCATCTGCGCGAATACCGCTGAAGCCTGCTACACGCTCAGGCGCAGCGCCTGGTCATGCGCTCAGGTCGTTGCGTATCCAGGTCGATCCCCTGACCATCAAGAGGCTGCCGATCCAGTCCAGCACTATCGCAAGTCCCCTACCCATTGATCCTATACAGAGGTCTAGTGATCACGTGGCGCACCAGTTCGCAAAGGTATCCGGCTCAAGATATCGCTCGGCTCACGGGCTCGACTGCGCGAGTCTAGCCATTTGATGTAACTCATAGAATAAGATCTGCTCGCTGCTCCATTTACTGACGCTTGGCTGCCGAATAACCATTCAGGCCAGGATGGTTTTCGTGCCGATCCGACCGGGAAACTCAGGGATCGTTCTTCCCGGCCTTGCGCATTCATTTGAGGCCGTTCAACTGAGGATAAAATGCTTGTCCAAAGGAGGGTACTATGGGGGTATCGAGAAGAGATTTTTTAAAGATCTCAGGTAGTTCATTGCTCGTGGGGCCTATGCTCACTCCTACGCCGGCCTGCGCGCACGCGCCGGAGATCAAGATAGCCGACGCCGTAAGGACGACCACCATCTGTCCCTATTGTTCGGTGGGCTGCGGCATGGTGGTCCATACCAAAAACGGCAAGGTGGTGAACGTTGACGGCGATGTTGAGCACCCTATCAACGAAGGGGCGCTCTGCTCCAAGGGATCATCGGTCAAATCCCTGGCGGACAACCCCCTGCGGATCACCAAGCCCATGTACCGCGCGCCGGGCGCGACGCAGTGGACAACGATGACCTGGGACGAGGCGCTGGACAAAATCGCCCGCAACGTAAAGGCTTCCCGTGACAAGTCGTTCAAGACCACCTCGACGGCGAAGGTAAAAGAAAAACTGCCCGACGGCACCGAACAGCTGGTCGAAAAGGAATTCACGGTCAATCGGACCGATGCCATCGCCCACGTGGGCAGCGCGGCGCTCGACAACGAAGAGTGCTACCTGCTCCAGAAGCTCGTCCGCTCATGGGGCCTGGTGTATGTCGAACACCAGGCACGGATCTGACACTCCGCGACGGTAGCGGCTCTGGCAGAGTCGTTCGGACGCGGTGCAATGACCAATCACTGGATCGATCTGAAGAACGCGGATGTTATTCTCGTCATGGGGGCCAACCCAGCTTCAAACCACCCCATCTCCATGAAATGGATCATGCGGGCCAAGCGGGCCGGCGCCAAGCTCCTGGTGGTAGACCCGCGCTTGACCAAAACGGCCTCGAAAGCCGATGTGTATGCCCCTCTCCGGTCGGGTACGGACATCGCCTTTCTGGGCGGCATGATCAAGTACATTATCGAGAACAACCTTTACCAACGCGAGTATGTGGCTCATTATACGAATGCATCCTTCCTGGTGAACCCCGACTTCAAAGGGCCGGGGGAGTTGGAAGGCCTGTTCTCGGGCTACGATGAAAAGGGGCGCAAGTACGATAAAAAGTCCTGGACCTACCAGATGGGCGAGGACGGCACGCCGGTGAAAGACATATCGCTGGAGAGCCCAAACTGCGTGTTCCAGCTCATGCGGCAGCATTACTCACGCTACACGCTGGACACCGTCTCGTCCATCACCGGAACGCCCAAGGACAAACTCGAAGAGGTTTACAGGATCTACGGCTCCACGGGCCGGCCGGATCGCGTGGGCACCGAATGCTATGCCATGGGCTGGACGCAGCACACCGTCGGCACCCAGAACATCCGCACCATGGCGATCATCCAACTTTTGCTGGGCAATATCGGCATGGCCGGCGGCGGCGTGAACGCCATGCGCGGGGAGTCGAACGTACAGGGGTCCACGGATCACGGCATTTTGTTTCACATCCTGCCCGGCTACCTGCCGGTGCCGCGGGCCTCCTGGGCCGACCTGGCGACGTATATCGAAAAGAACACACCCAGGACCAATGAACCGCGCAGCGTGAACTGGTGGTCCAACCGGGGCAAGTATCTTGTCAGCTATCTCAAGGCGATCTATGGCGATGCGGCATACAAAGGAAATGACTTCGGTTATGCCTTCCTGCCCAAGCTGGACGAGGGCATGAACGCTTCGTGGCTGGTGCTTTTCGACAAGATGCTCCAGGGTCAGTTCGAAGGGTTCTTTGCCTGGGGCCAAAACCCGGCCTGCTCGGGTTCGAACGCCGGCAAAGTGCGCAATGCCCTTTCCAAACTCAAATGGATGGTGAATGTCAACCTCTTCGACAACGAAACCGGCTCTTTCTGGAAGGGGCCGGGCGTCGATCCCAAGGAGATTCAGACCGAGGTCTTCCTTCTACCCTGCGCCTCGTCCATGGAGAAGGAAGGCAGCATCACCAACTCCGGACGCTGGGCCCAATGGCGCTACAAGGCTGTCGAGCCGCTCAGCGGGACATTACCGGACGCAGAGATCATGAATGAGCTGTTCTTCCGTGTAAAGGCCCTGTACACGAAAGAGGGCGGCCAATTCCCCGAGCCGATCGTGAACCTCACCTGGAACTACGGCGAGCGCGATGCGGCCGGCAAGGTCAAGCACGTGGACATCCACAGCGTGGCCAAGGAGATCAACGGCTATTACCTTGAGGACGTATACGATACCAAAGCCGACCCACCCAAACTGCTCGGCAAGAAGGGCGACCTTTGCGCGGGTTTCGCGCTGCTTCAAGCCGACGGCAGTACCTCGTCCGGTAACTGGATCTACTCGCAAAGTTATACCCATAAGGAAGGCAAGATCATCAACATGATGGCCCGGCGCGGCAAGAAAGACCCGACCGGACTGGGTTTGTATCCCGAATGGACCTGGGCATGGCCGGTCAACCGCAGGATCATCTACAACCGCGCTTCCGTGGACCGCCAGGGCAATCCCTGGAACCCGAAAAAAGCTGTGGTCAAGTGGGACTCAGCAAAAGGAGCCTGGGTGGGCGACGTGCCGGATGGGCCGGCGCCGCCCATGGGCGACACCGGCAAGCTGCCCTTCATCATGATGGCCAGCGGCGTAGCCTCGCTGTTCGGTCCGGGGCTGGCCGACGGGCCCTTCCCCGAACACTATGAGGCGCTGGAAAGTCCGCTTAAAGAAAACATGCTTTCCAAACAGCGCATCAATCCGGCCGTCAAAATATTCGACGGCCAGCAGGACGGATTCTATTTCGCCGACGCGCGTTTTCCCTTGGTGGCGACCACCTACCGTGTAACCGAGCATTGGCAGACCGGTGTTATGACCCGTCACACGCCATGGTTGCTCGAGATGATGCCGCAGTTGTTCGTTGAGATGAGCAGAGAACTGGCATCGGAAAAGGGCATCCGCAGCGGTCAACGGGTAAAGGTCCGATCCGGACGCGGCGAGGTCTCCGGCGTTGCGGTCGTGACCGGCCGGATCAAGCCCTTTACCATTGCCGGCCAAACAGTGCACCAGGTGGCGTTGCCCTGGTGTTTCGGCTGGCAGTATCCCGACGATCCCCGGGCCGGGGACAGCGCCAATCTGCTCACCCCCAATGTCGGCGACGCGAATACAATGATCCCTGAAACCAAGGCGTTCATGGTGAACGTCGAGAAAGCATAGGAGGCGGTCATGGCGACGATAATGGAAAAAGGCGTTCTGGTCGACCTGACGCGCTGCATCGGATGCCGCGGTTGCCAGGTGTCCTGCAAGTCATGGAACGGGTTGTCGGCCAGACCGACCAGGCTGGACGGGGATTTTACGAACCCCAAAGAGCTCAATTCGGATTGCTTCACCAATGTCGCGTTCGTGGAGATGGAACATGAGGCCATGCTGGAGCGGTGGTTTGTCAAGAACCAGTGCATGCATTGCAAGGATCCGGCCTGCGTCTCGGCCTGCCCGGTGGGGGCCTTCAGCAAGACGGCCGAAGGCGCCGTGGACTACCATGCCGAGCGCTGCATCGGCTGCCGTTACTGCATGGTGGCCTGTCCTTTCAACGTTCCGAAGTACGAATGGGAAAAGACTACGCCGGCGGTCAGGAAGTGCACTTTCTGCGCCGACCGATTGGCTACGGGCAGGCCTCCGGCCTGCGTCAAATCCTGTCCCACCCGATCGATGTTCTTCGGGCCCCTCGATGAAGTGACGCGGGAAGCCGAGAAGCGCCTGAAGGACAATCCGGGCAAATATGTAAACCACATCTATGGCAAGGAGGAGGCCGGCGGTACGCATTGGATGTACATTTCCCCTATTCCCTTCGCGCAGCTCGGATTCAGGACCGGCATCCCCCCCGTGCGGCTGCCGTCCCTGACCTGGAACATGCTGGAATCCATTCCGCTGAAGGCCGGGGCGCTGGTGATCGGTCTCGCGGCCATCGCGGCCTTCCGGAACCGCGGATCTTCCGAATCCTCCCAAGGAAAGGAGAAGTAACATGGCAGCCAACACTACTTCATATGCCTTGCCTGCGCCGGGCGCGGGATTCATGACCGTGCTGGTGCTGACCCTCGTGGGTGCTGCCGCGGCGATTTATCGCTTTGCCGTCGGGCTGGGCGCATCGACCCACCTGAGCGATCACGTTCCCTGGGGCCTGTGGATCGGCGTGGACGTGCTCGCCGGCGTGGCCCTGGCGGCCGGCGGCTTCACGATTGCGGCGGCGGTCTATATTTTCAACATGAAAAAGTACAAGGTCATTGCGCGGCCGGCGATCCTGACCGCCTTCATCGGCTATACCGCGGTTGTGATCGGCTTGTTCATTGACATCGGCAGGCCCCTGTCCTTCTGGCATCCGATCGTGATGTGGAATTATCGCTCCATCATGTTCGAAGTGGTCTGGTGCATCACGCTGTACTCAGGCGTGCTGGCCCTGGAATTCGCGCCGGTGGTCCTGGAGCGCTGGAACATGATGCGGCTGCGCAGAATCCTCAAATTCTTCGCCTTCCCGATCGTGATCCTGGGCATCGTGCTGTCCTTCCTGCACCAGTCTTCTCTGGGCGGCGTCTTTTTGATCATGCCCCACAAAATCCCCAATCTATGGTACTCGCCCAACATGACGTATATGTTCTTCATCTCGGCCGTCGCCTTGGGCCTTGCCACGGTCTCCCTGGAGTCCATCGTGAGCGCCCGGGCGCTCAAGCGGCCGCAGGAAAATGAAATCGTCCAGGGCCTTGCCAGGGGCGTTCGCATCACCCTGGTGATCTATCTCGTGCTGAAAATAGCCGATCTGGCCTACCACGGGGCCCTGCCCGACATCTTCACCAGCGGAAAAGCCAGCCTATTCTTCCTGATCGAGATGCTGATCGGCGTGATCGTACCCATCGTGCTGTACTCGCTGCGCTCCATCAAAGCATCCGTGAACGGGCTCCTGTTTGCCTCTTCGTGCGTGATCGCAGGGACGGTGCTGAACCGGCTCAACGTAAACTTCTTCGCCCAGGCCGGCGAGCGCACCAGCTACTTCCCTTCGATCATCGAGATTCTGGTGACCGTCGGCCTGGTATCCTTCATGATCCTGTTGTACCGGCTGGCTGTCACCTACCTGCCGGTGTTCCACGAGGAAGGCGGCCAACACTAAAATCTTTCGCTCATGAACGGGGAGGCGGGATATGGATCCCGTCTCCCTTTTTTTGCGCTCTCCATCGCTGCGACAAACCATCCTTTTTATTCCATTTCCACGTTCTGCGTCGCACAGACGAGTTCATCCGATCTTCAGCGCGATCGCATCCATCTAGCCCGAGAACGCACCCGGATTGAAATCTTTCAAGAGCTGATTATGCTGGAATTATGCGTTTCTTTCCAGTGTCTCCTGTTTGGCAGATTAAACGACCCGCCAACGCAGGATGTGGGCCTGGAGGGGAATTGAACGGCAGGCAGAAGCGGTTTACTGGTACACGGCACCTGTGTTCGACTAGGCCGCCTTGCTAGAAACCACCCCAGCCGGTTTTATCAGCCGGTATCCGGGACTATGGAATGCAGAATCCCAAAGCGGCGCCGGCGAGATTCACGCCCGGCGTTGAGGGAGGTACCAACGTGTGCAGGAACATCAGAACGCTGTACAACTTCGATCCGCCGGCGACGGAGGCTGAAATCCGTGCCGCGGCTTTGCAGTTCGTGAGAAAGATCAGCGGATTCGTCAAACCATCGGCTGCGAACGAAACGGCGTTCAATCATACGGTCGACGAAATCGCCAGGGCCTCCTCTACCCTGCTTGGCTCGCTTGTGACATCCGCCGCCCCCAGGAACCGTGAGGCTGAAGCGGTCAAGGCCGCCGCCCGCGCGGTTCGGCGGTTCGGTTCGTAGCGCCGCAGAGGCAAAGGGCATGCTTCTTTTGCACCCTGTGCGCTGTATCGTGGGAGTTGCGCAAACGTGACTGTTTGGTTTTCGAAAAATCTGGGCGACGCCATGTTTGCCTCGGAAGCCTTGGGCCAAATAGAGGCTCTTTTCGTTTCCAAGTGCACGAAGGCGGGCTGCCCGAAAGAGATGGCCCTGTTTATCCGGCATGAATCGGAGGGGCGCCTGCATTGCGAAGTTAAGGCCTACTTTTCTCCCGCGGCGGCCGATGTCGCGCGGGAAATCGGGGCCAGCCCGTGCCAAAAACCTTTTCCGGATGGGCTGAGTCTGGCCGCGGGCGCAGAGGAGTGCTGGTCCGTGCTTTTTCCGGAGCGGTGATGGATGCCTCCTTGGCGCCCCTGCGAAACAGCCGGACTCGACCTGCCCGTGTATTCAGGCCGGATGAAACGTGGCCGCACAAAATGATGCTTTGCCCCCGACAGGGTAGTACTCAAATGCGGAAAGCGGTCATAGAACTTTGCCCTATCAATTGCCCCCATCAACTGCGATGCTGACAACGCCGCCCCAAATGTGCTAAGTTGCGCACTATGCGCACTGGTTCCTCTTTATGATCGATCTTGCGTCAAACACCTGCCCTGAAGGATAGCAGTGATCTGGCCCTTTGCCCGGGCCTTCCTCTTCATCGGGACTGTCCTCATACTCGCGGGCAGCGCCCTCCTTCTCGCAGGCTTGTTCCGGCTCGGTCCCAACCTTACTCCGCTGCCGTACCCCAAGCCTCACGCGGTCCTGATCGAAAACGGACCCTATGCCATTGTCAGGCACCCGATGTACGCCGGCGGCATCATGCTCGCCTGCGGGTGGGCCTTGCTTGTGCGTGGGTGGATTACACTCATCTACGCTTTGGTCCTGGTGATTTTCTTCGACATCAAATCCGCGCGCGAAGAACGCTGGCTCGTCGACAAGTTCCCTGGCTATCCCGAATACCAGCGGCGTGTGCGCAAGCTTATCCCCTTCATCTACTAAGCTTGACAAACTATCATTTTGTTTCATTTTATCAGTGTTCAGCAGCCTCATAGACGGAAGAGCTGCCTTTCTCCAAAGCAGTCAAGCGCATTGTTGACGCACTTGAGGCAGTCAATGGCTTCCGGTGTCCGAGGCTCAAAGCAAAAGTATTTTTCGCAGCCAAGTAAAACTTGTGTTCGAGATTGAACCTCTATTCTCAGCAGACTCAATTGCCTTCCTGAACCTGGTTCTCACGTGGACTGGCTAGAAACCGTAAGTTAACGAAAACCACTCCTCCTTTACGGGCGCTCCGGCTATGGGCGATCCGGGTCCGGTAGTTTTTCTCGAAAAAGGGAGACTTTCTCCCGCACCACTCTATGGAGGTATCGATGCGTTTACAGCGTGTTGACGGCAGGCGCACCCGCCGGCCGATTGTACGCGCCGGTGCGACGGCGATCGGGGCGCTGGCCTTGGGAGCAATGGCGCTTGGGGGATTGGCGATCGGCTTTCTGGCGATCCGGCGTTTCGCCGTGGGCCGATCCCATTTCGGATTGGTGAAGATGAACGATTTGACAGTGCATCGGCTCCAGGTCGGGGATCTCGTCATCACCGGCTCGATCCAAACCCCGGCAACATGGGGAAAGCCGTCCGACGCAACCGGGCACCGATTGGAGACAGGAGGTCCGGCCCGGCCGGAATTTGGAAGATCCGGTCCTTGAAATCCGGTCCGAAGTGTACCGCTTGATCAGCCATCGCAAAGGAGCCGTATGCCGCGTAAAAACATCGACATAACCGAAAAGGTGGAATTTCTTTCCATTTTGAACGAACGGGGGGAATTGGACGCATCGCTCGAACCGGAGATAGAGGCCGCGGAATTGCTGCGGCTCTATCGCTGCATGCTGTTGGCGCGCCGTTTTGACGAACGGCAACTGGATCTTCAGCGCCAGGGCCGCATCGGCACATTCCCTCCCATCCAGGGACAGGAAGCCGCCCATTTGGGGGCGGTGGCCCCGCTGCGCCCAAGCGACTGGATGGTGCCCTCTTTCCGTGAATTGGCGGCCGAAATGTGGCGCGGACGGTCACTCGAAAACGTCATCATCGCCAACAATGGTTTCGAGCAGGCCGGGGCGATGCCCGAAAGCAGCCGCAACCTGCCCATGGCCGTCCCGGTCGCTTCGCAGATCCCCCATGCCGTTGGTCTGGCCTGGGCGGCCAAATACCGTAAAACGGACGAAGTGGTGATGACCTTTTTCGGGGATGGGGCCACATCGGAAGGTGATTTTCACGAAGGCTTGAACTTCGCCGCCGTCTATCAGATCCCTGTGGTTTTTGTTTGCCAGAACAACCACTGGGCCATCTCGGTGCCGCTCTCCCAACAGACCCGTTCAAAGACGCTGGCCCAAAAGGCCGTGGCTTACGGCATGCCCGGCATGCAGGTGGACGGCAACGATATTCTGGCGGTTTATACAGCCGCACGGGAGGCGATCGAGCGGGCGCGCGGCGGCGGCGGCCCCAGTTTGATCGAATGCGTGACCTACCGCCTGACGATGCACACGACCGCCGACGATCCCAAACGCTATCGCACCGATGAAGAGGTTCAGCGGTGGCGGCGGCGCGATCCCCTGCCCCGCTTCGAACGGTATCTCATCAACAAAGGTGTGTTGACGGAAGATCATGTCCGTGTCCTGGACTCCGAAATCGCGCAGGAAATACAGATCGCAGTCGGCCGTGCCGAAGAACAAATGCAGACGTTGCGCGATCCGATGGCCATCTTCGATCACCTTTACGCCGATCTGCCGCCCTATACCAACGCCCAGAAGCAAATGCTGGCGGAAGAATTGGACCTTGACGGCAAGGAGCGCGCCCATGGCTAAAATGACAATGGTTCAGGCCCTCAACCTGGCCTTGCAGCAGGAGATGGAGAAGGATGACCGCGTCATCGTCCTCGGAGAAGATGTCGGGTTGGATGGAGGCGTCTTCAGGGTGACGGATGGTCTCATCCAGCGTTTTGGCGATCAGCGTGTGTTGGATACGCCGCTGGCGGAATCCGCTATCGTAGGCATGTCCATCGGCATGGCGGCTTACGGCCTGCGGCCGGTTTGTGAAATGCAGTTTTCCGGTTTCAGTTACCACGGTTTCCACCAGCTCGAAAACCATGCGGCGCGGCTGCGGCGGCGTTCGCAGGGTCGTTTTCAGGTGCCCATGGTGTTGCGGGCGCCCTATGGGGGGGGCGTGCGGGCCTTGGAGCACCATTCGGAAAGCCGCGAAGCCTACTGGGCCCATACGCCGGGGCTCAAAATGGTCATCCCTTCGGGACCGCGCAATGCGAGGGCCCTGCTGGTTGCTGCCATCCGCGATCCGGACCCGGTTATTTTTTACGAGTCCAAAGCATTGTATCGCGCATTCAGGGAGGAAGTGCCCGAGGAAGAAGAGGTTCTGCCCATCGGCCGGCCGCAAATCGCCCTGGAAGGCCGGGACATCACCTTGATCGCCTATGGGGCCATGCTGCGCCCCACCCTGGAAGCCGCCGATGAACTCAGCCGGCAGGACGGCCTGGCGGCGGAAGTGATCGATCTGCTGACCCTTTCCCCGCTGGACGACAGGCTGCTGGCCGAATCGGTTCAAAAGACCGGCCGTGCCGTGGTGATTCACGAAGCGCAGCGCAGTTTCGGACCGGGTGCGGAAATCGTTTCCCGCCTGGTGGAAAAAGCATTTTACTTCCTGGAAGCGCCCATCGAGCGGGTAACCGGCTACGATCTCATCATTCCGCTGTTCAGCCAGGAGAAAATCTTCATTCCCAGCGTAGAGCGGATCGTGCGGGCGGCGCGCAAAACTTTCAATACCAAAGCCGGCTGAACTGAAAATTCAAATCACGCAATTAAAACAACTTGATCCTCGCGACCCCTTTTGCAAAGGGGGAACTGCCGATAACAAAGATGTCGCGTCAACTGGAGCCAACAGCATAACCAGATGCATACAAGGAGGTTGCATGCCCCGGTTCTTCAAACTGCCGGATTTAGGCGAAGGTGTCCATGAGGGTGAGGTGATCGCGGTACATGTTTCCGTCGGCCAGCACGTCAAGGAAGGCGACATTATCCTGGAAGTGGAAACCGACAAAGCCGCGGTTGAAATTCCGTCCCCATTTACCGGAAGTGTTACGGAAATCCAGGTTCAGGCCGGAGAGATCGTCAAGGTCGGAGACATCATGATCGTCTTTGATGATGCCGAAAGCGTCCAGGCCGCAGCGCCCGTCCAGACCGGGGCGCCCCCCCTGGAAAGCCCAAAAAGTACGAGCATGACGCCGGTGCCGGCCTCCCCCGCCACCCGCCGTTTGGCCCGGCAGCTGGGGGTCGATCTGCAGCAAGTGACGCCCACTGGGCATGGCGGCGTGGTAACGGCCGACGATGTCCAGGCATTTGCAAAAAAGAGCGGGCAGACCGCCGCGCCGCCGGAAGCGAAACCCATTCCCGCGGAGAGCGTTCCCCCTGCGCCGCCCGCCGATGAGAAAGCCCATCCCGCGGAGCCCGCCCCTTCTGCCCCGCCGCCTCCCCGGATGCCTGATTTTTCCAGCTGGGGTACAGTCGAGCGCATTCCCATGCGCTCGATCCGCAGGGCCACCGCAAAGCAGATGGCCACGGCCTGGGCCCAGATCCCGCATGTGAACAGCCAGGACACCATCGATCTCACCCGTTTGGAGGAGTTTCGCCGCAATCACCGGGCGGACATCGAAGCCATGGGGGGGCGTTTGACCCATACCGTGTTTATGATCAAAGCGGCGGCCGCCGCCCTGAAGGCTTTCCCGCGCTTCAATGCCAGCCTGGATGCGGATGCGCAGGAGATAATCATCAAGCACTACTACCACATCGGGGTGGCGGTAAATACCGTCCGCGGCCTGGTCGTGCCGGTCATCCGGGATGTGGACCGCAAAAGCATCAAAGAGCTGGCCGTCGAACTTCACGAGTGTGTGCAGCGGACCCGCGACCGCAAAATCTCACGCGAAGAACTCCAGGGGGGCACTTTCACCATCACCAATGCCGGCGCCATGGGCGGTGGCTTTTTTACACCCATCATCAACTATCCCCAGGTGGCCATCCTGGGAATGGGGCAGGGCCGGATGCAACCGGCAGTGATCACCGAGCGGGACGGCGTGCATCGGGTGACCCCCCGGCTGATCATGCCCGTCGTGCTCTGTATCGATCACCGCGTGCTCGATGGCGCAGACGCCATCGAATTTTTGCGCATGCTGGTCGCCACGCTCCAAGACCCGGAAGAACTGCTGATGGCGATGACTTAAAAATGAGCATACGTCCCATGTGGCGCAAAAAGAGCCGGCCTCGCGCACAAGACGCACAGGCGCCGGAGTTGAAGCGTCCAAAGGGGGATCGACCATGGTGATGGGAGATTTGGAGCAATCATCCCAGGTGCTGGTCATCGGCAGCGGTCCGGGCGGCTATGCAGCCGCGTTCCGCGCGGCCGATCTGGGGCTGGAAGTAACCATGGTGGATCCGTCCCCCCGGCCCGGCGGGGTGTGTCTGTACAACGGATGCATTCCCGCCAAGTCATTGCTCTTTCTCGCACAGGTGATGCATGATGCCAAGCGTGTCCACAAGATGGGAATTGCCTTTGACCCTCCGCGCATCGATCTGGAGGCGGTGCGCCGCTGGCGCGCCGGTATCATCGATGAGCTGGCCGAAAACCTGGCCCAATTGAGTCAGCGGCGCGATATCCAACTCCTCAACGCCCGCGCGCAATTCGATGGTCCGCGATCCATGCGCTTGCACGGCGGCGAAATACGCCGCATCCGCTTCGAGCATGCCATCATCGCCACCGGCGCCCGCCCCAAACCTTTTCCGGGCACATCCTTTAGGTCAGGAAGCCGTATCATGGATGCCGCCGCCGCATTGGAGATGACCGATATTCCGCAAACCTTGCTCATCATCGGCGGCGGCTACGTCGGCCTTGAACTGGGCACCATCTATGCAACTCTGGGCAGCCGCGTCAGCCTGGTCGAGATGGGCGACCGGCTGCTGCCGGGGGTGGACCGGGACCTGGTGGCTCCCCTGCAGCAGCGGCTGGAAACCCTGTTCGAATCCATCCACCTTCAAGGGCGCACAGCCTCCCTTCAGGAATCCGAACGCGGGGTCACCACGCTGCTGGAGGGTGCGCCCGAAATGCATTTCGAGCGGGCCCTGGTGGCCATCGGCAACAAGCCGGCCACTGAAGAACTGGGGCTGGAGACAGCGAAAGTCGAGATCGACGAAAAAGGATTCATCAGAGTCGATGAGCGGCAACGCACCGGCGCCGACGCTATTTTTGCGGTGGGCGATGTCACCGGCGGTCCCATGCTGGCCCATAGGGCCGCGCGCCAAGGCAAAGTGGCCGCCGAAACGATTGCCGGGATTCCTGCGGCCTTCGATGTGCACGCCATTCCCTTGGTGGTGTATACGGATCCGCAAATTGCCTGGTGCGGTATGACCGAAGAGACCGCTCGCGCGCAAAACCGCAAGGTCACCGTCCTGCGGTTCCCCTGGCGTTTTTCCGGCCGCGCGGCGACCCTGGGGGCATCCGAAGGGTTGACCAAAATCATGGTCGATCCGCTCAATGGACGCATTATCGGTGCGGGGATCGTCGGGCGCCAAGCCGAGGCATTGATCGCGGAGGCTGTATTGGCGATCGAAATGGGCGCCCTGGCTGAAGATGTGGCTTTGAGCCTGCATCCCAACCCGACCCTGTCGGAAACCGAGGCGGAAGCGGCTGAACTCTATCTGGGCAGCGCCACCCACAGGATCATCCAAGATCAGCCTGAACAATCATGATCTGATGGTGCTCTCCCAAAAGGCCCCGCCCGCATCTCAAGCGGCACTGCGATTGCGCCGCTCACAGCGGACAGATAAGGCCGGCGGATGGCTCAACGTGCGATGGACCACACAATAGCGTTCGGTCAGGCGCATCAGGGAAGCCATCTGATCGGCATCGGCGTCGGTATCCAGATCGAACTTCAGCCGAATGGCCTTAAAGCCGACTTCCGCTTCTTTGTCCACGCCGAGCGTGCCCCTAAAATCGAGGTCGCCCTCCACGCTAACCAGGCCGTCCCTGATCTGGATGCCCATGGCGGTCGCAACCGCCCCCAGCGTCACACCGGCGCAGGCCGCCAAGGCCTCCAGCAGCATATCTCCGGAACACGCCAGGGTGCCGTCGCCGCCGGTTGCCGGATGCAGACCGGCCTCGACACGTCCCAGCCCGGTTTGGATCCGGACCGATATGCGATCCTGGTTCAAGCGGCCGTGCGCTTGCAAGGTGAGCATCGCTGCCTGCGGGTCTTGCCGATATCGTTTTTTCAGCGGCATCTGCGCCGCACGCAATTCTTGAGAATTCATCTTATCCTCTTGTTGTTTTCCGCCTCAGCTGTGCTGTTTGCCGCCAAGTGTTAATCAGGTGCTTGCCGTGGCAATCTGGGCGGGCGAGCAGGTTGTGAGAAGTCAGGGACCGGCTACGATGCCACTCCCCTTCCAACCAGTCTAATTGGATTGTTCCATTTGTCAAACTCGGGTGGCGGCAGTAATTTCAAGAACCGCATTCCTGTGCCGAAAGAAGCATCGGGGGGATGAACTCTGGCGAAACGGCGGCGTTTATGAACCCGGGCATTCGTAGGTGACTGCCCGGGACTCGAAAAAAGTACACGGCGTGGAAGAATGCGTCGCCTGTTCGCAGGCAAACTGAACAGCATTCTGCTGCAAGTACGACCAGAAGGAGAAGGCCCGGTTTTACTTAAGCCCGATTTCTTCGGCCACTTCGCGCATGCCCAGGATGGTCTCGGTGATCAGATCGGTGATATCCATGCCCAGCCGTTGGGCTCCGTTTTCGATCACCTGCCGGTTGACACCGGCGGCAAAGCGTTTGTCTTTCCATTTCTTCTTCACCGACGCAGCGGTCAGGTCCATGACGCTCCGGGAGGGCCGCACCAGTGCGGCAGCAGTGATCAGGCCGGTCAACTCATCGATGACGTAAAGCACTTTTTCCATAGCCGTTTCCGGAGCAACATCCGTGCAGATCCCCCAGCCGTGGCTGACGACCGCCCGGATGTAGTCTTCGGGCCACTGGTTTGCGGCAAGAATTTCCTTGGTCTTATGGCAGTGCTGTTCCGGGAATTGCTCGTAGTCCAAGTCGTGGATCAGCCCGATAATGCCCCACACCTCCGGGTTTTCACCCCTTTTGCGGGCAAAATGACGCATAACGCCCTCGACGGCCAAAGCATGCGCGATCAGGCTCTCGCTTTGATTGTATTTTTTCAACAGTGCGAAAGCCTCCGCGCGCGTAGGGATTTTGGTGTTCACGGTACGATCTCCTTCAATTCGATTGGCCTGCGCGATCCTGAGCGAAAATGAAGCGCATCGAGGGCGCAACCGGCGGTTTCTCTATTTCGACTTCGAAGTTCTCTTGCAGATTCTCCGGCAAAGCGCCGGGTGGTTTGGCTGCCCGTTTCATTCGAGCTCCGGTGCTCTAGGCCATCAAGGCGCCATGTGCGGCCAGAAGCTCACGCAGCAAAGAGCGGTGGCAGCGGTTCTCGTCGGCGCAGTAGCACCCCACCGAAAAACTGGTTTGACGGGACAGGGCCGCAAGCAGGTCCAGCAAGTGTTTTTTTTCCGGGCGCTTCATTTCGGCCAGGTAACGCCTTTGAAAAACCCGCCACTGCTTGTCCCCTTCGGCCGCCTGCCCCAACTTGATCAACTCCTCGCTGGGCGCAAGATCCGGAAGCCATACGTCATACAAATCGCGCACGGCGATCTCCGCTTTGGGGACCCCTCGCGGCGGCCGCCGCACTGTTCCGATTCGCAAACCTTCTCCTGCCAATCGCGGAGCTCCCAACCTCACCACATGTATGGGCATGTTATCTCTCCTTCACAAAAAGTTACGGCAATAAGGCCTGCGCCTCTCTGAGTTCAGTGGGAAAGCATCAAAAACTTGTCCGCCCCCCTTTAATACCGATAATACCGATCCGCTGCCGAGGGAAGACAAATGAAAGTTCGCGCTGAACATCAAGCCGGGTTCATCATTGCACCTCAACGGTGTGGCCCTCGAATGCTACAGACTGACCTTTTTTTATTTTGCAGCGTTTGCGCAGTTCGGTGCGGCCGTCCACGCTGACGCGGCCTTCTTCGATGACGATCTTGGCCATGCCGCCGGTGGCGCACAGGCCGGCGGCTTTGAGCAGTTTGATCAACTCGATGTATTCACCAGTGATTTGAAAAGCGATGTTCATGATGTTCGCCTTGCGGCTGTCGTGTATGGTTGCCGGGTCAAGATTCATTGCCTTTTCGGAAGAATCATGTAGGTGGCCAGGCCTTTGGCAATCAACTCGTCCTGATCGGTCCGCACATTGACTTCGCCCAGGGCGGTTTTGGCACCTTTCTGAACGATGACGGCTTCGGCCAGGAGGGTGCCTCCGGTAAACGGTTTTAAATAGTTGAGCTTCATCTCCAGTGTCACCAGGGTTTCATTGCGTTCGATCAGGCCGATCAAGGCCATGGCCACAGCGGCATCGGCGGCTGAAAAAGTCGATCCTCCGTGCGCTATCCCATCGGCCTGGGTCAGTTTCAGATCGAACGGCATCTTGACCACGGCCCACCCTTTTTTGATATCCACCAACTCCATCCCCAGCAAGGCCCAGAACGGGTGGACGGACTGCGATTTGCGAATCAGGGCACTCTTGAAATTCGGTGAAATCTCTTCGAACGTGTTCTTTTCGGTCATCGGACGCCTCTGGTTGTGTGTGATTTCGACTTCCCGCCCCTTGCACCGCTGTCGCGATCGCATGCCGAACGGAAAATTGCTGCCCGTGTATCGAAATATGATTGAATCCTTTTGCCTGAGCTCAAGACCTTTTTAAATGCGCCGGTATTTTTTTGCAAGATCGGGGTTTTGATCGGCCAGGCCTCCTTGCGCGTCCGGCTGACATTGAAGGCAATGCCGTTATGAAGCTGGGTGGCAATTTTTTGGCAGGCCTGAGTAACATTTATGGTCAACGGAACCGTCGGCGGAGGCATGCAATTCAACATGGGCCGTAATCATTGATCAAAATAGTTTCAGCCGATGGCATGCGCATTGCTAAACCATTATGCAACTTGCTTAGGAGCGTTCTCAAATTGCCAAACACCTGGTCGCGAATTGTAAACACATGGGTTTGGAGAACCTTGTTCCACCAGAAGTTGAGATGAGCGGAGTTGATCTGCAGACCTGAAACCGATCTTGCCCTGACCGGAATTTGCGTGAATATAGAATCCCAATTGAACTGAAGCGTATATGTAGTTGCCCTTGGTAAGTTGGGGCGGCCAGCACTGCCACGCGCACCCTGCCGGCCGCCTCTTTTTTCTTGCGCGCCATCCCTCCCCTGAAATCCCCATCTGATCAGCAGTTCCAATACCTTGGACAGATCAGCGCCTGTGCGAATTTCTTGACGCGGCCGAATCGATGGTCAGTTTGAGGTTAAGAACTTGAATTGATAAGGCTAAAGGAGATTATGCCGTGGTCGACGACAGAGATGAATTTATCTATTACCCGATGATGACGGTCAGTGAAGCCGCCAAATTCCTGGGCGTGGGTAAAAAGGTGATTTACCAGCTGATCGAATTCGGTCAGGTCCGCGCAGTCCGGGAGCGCGGCGCCGTACTCATCGAAAAAAACAGCCTGGAAGATCTGCGCAGCAGCGGTAAAGCGTTTTGAGCGTGTGCCAGTGGATCTTTCCATTAAAGGAGCTTCTATGCAGGACCCTGGTCAAAATCCGGATCCTATCGAGACAGACGACTACCGGTGTCAATGGGACCCGCGAAAGCCCGAGCTGTGCTTTGACGAAAAATCGTGCGGGTGCTACATGGACCCTTGTGAATACTTCGGTATCGCTGAAGAGGATTGCCTTCCGGAAACCGATGCGGTGTGCTGCAGTTTGATCGAGACTGCTGATTTACATGCAGCTGTATCCGCCGTCCACCGGCAATGCGATGCCCGTAACATAATCCGAGGCGCGGCTGGCCAGAAACACTGCGGTTCCGGCCAGATCGCCCGGCTCGCCCCACCTGTTCTGGGGAATACGCGCCGTGATAGAGCTGTAATAATCGGGCAACTGCTTGATGCCGGCGGTCAGGTCCGTATTGATCCAGCCCGGCAAAATGGCATTGACCTGGATGTTGTCCTTGGCCCAGGCCAGGGCCAGGCTTTTGCTGAGCTGTACCACGGCGCCCTTGCTGCTGGAGTAGGAGGCCACCCGGGGATGCCCGAAAATGGAGGTCATCGAACCGATGTTGATGATCTTGCCGCCCCCGGCAGCCCGCAGGTGCGGGTGAACTTCGCGCGAGCAGAGAAAAACGCCGGTCAGATTGATGTTGATGACGCGCTGCCATTCTTCCAGGGAGTATTTCTCGGGCGCCTTGGCCACCGAAATCCCGGCGTTGTTCACCAGTATGCCGATGCTGCCGAAGGTTTGCGCGGCCTGTCCGACCATGGTCTTGATTGACGCCTCGTCCTGCACATCCACCGCCAGCGCGGCGGCACGTGCCCCGATCCGTTTCAAAGACTCTACCGCCCTTTGATTTTTTTCAGCATCACGGGCCGCAATGATAACAGCGGCGCCGGCATTGGCCAAACCCGTGGCAATACCCAGTCCGATGCCGCCGTTGCCGCCGGTGATAAGGGCGACCTTGCCGCTAAGATCGAAAAGATTGTCGGCCATGCGCTTCTCCAGCTTGGGATGAGTGGGATTTACGGTCAATTACAGGTTCGCGATAAGCCACCGCGAGGGGCTTTCATTTCATTCACAGTTTTATTTTTCATCTTCTATCTTTTATCCATCATCCTTCATTGCCGTTCCGGCTGAAGACGGCATGGTTTTCCCGCAGGCGGCGCTTGATACTGCCCTTTTCTTCCAGGTAGCGCAGGTGCGCGATGGCTTCTCCGGTGGCAAACCACTTCTGGGCGATCGGAAACTCCTCCCAGGTATCGCACTTGATATCCCAGTGCATCTTGGAGGCCACCGTATAGGCGCTCATTTCGCTCCCGACGAGAATGTCCAGGATCTCGTCGCAACGGTTGGCATGGTGCGCTTTGAGCTCGGCGATCCTCTCCTTCGGGTGTTCGATCAATCTGCGATGGCCCGGGAGCACCAGATCGATGTCCATAGCGAATACACGATCCAGGCTGCGCATGTAGTGGGCCAGGGGATTTTGGTTGTCGGACCAGCACTGAATATTGGGGGTGATATCAATCAGAATGTGGTCGCCGGCCACGAAGAGTTTCTGCGCCGGTTCGTACAAACAGGTATGCCCCATGGTGTGACCGGGAGTCTGAATACACTGGAAATGGTAGTCGCCCACATCGACCGCATCGCCGTCTTGCAGAATGCTGAACTCGGGCACCCAGTCGGAGCTGTATTGATAGCCCGGGTGGTGTTCGATGGCATTGCGCAGCTCTTCTTCCGGAAAACCGTTGTGCGCCGCGGCATTGAGCATGGGTTCCCACCAGCCACGCGCTTCGATGATCTCGGCATCGGGTCGATTGAAATAGATGCGGCTGGTCGGGGTGGCCAGCTTGGACACCAGGCCGAAGTGATCGGCGTGCAGATGGGTGATGAAAAAATCGGTGCGGCCGAGATCGACTCCCAGGGAGGTCAGCCCGCCGTGCAGGGCTTCATAGCAGGCTTGGCGGTTCAACCCGGTATCGATCACCAGATTTCTATCCTTTGAGCGCACCAGATAAGAGTTGAGGTATTTCAGGGGGCTGTTGGGCAGGGGCACTTCGATCAGAAACAGATCCGGACGTATCTCTTGAACCATTTTGATGGCCACTCCTTGAATTTGGATGTCGACGCGGCACGACCATGTGCCTGTTTGTGAAGGTGAACGGATTAAGATAACGCCTGCAACGTTTGAATTAAAGCTTATTGCTGGCGATGGCAAGGAAAATTCCAATGGGCGCGGCCGCTCACAATGCGCGGGTGGCGCCAGACAGACAAGCCCGGATCGGGATCACTCGTAAATTTTCTCGTCGGCAGCGCCGGCTTCCTGGGCGTCATTTTCCCAGTCGCGCACCGGCGCCGGTTGCGATTGCGACAGGAACTCGCGATACCACTCGCTGGCGCTGATCGCGGACATGATTTCGTTGGTGCCGGTCCAGATCGATGCCAGCCGCAGGTCGCGCAGGATGCGTTCGACCGGATAGACGTTGGTATAGCCGATGCCCCCCATGACCTGCATGGCATTATGCGCGACGGTCTGGCACGATTCGGCAACAAATTTCTTGGTCTGTGATACCAGGCGGCGGATGCGGCGCATATCGATGTTCGCATCCACGGCCCGGGCGGTGCTGTACACCATGGATCGGCCCGCATCGAGCAGCATCACCGCTTGGGCGATTTGGAAACTGACCCCCTGAAATTGATGGATCGGCTGGCCGAAAGCCTTGCGCCGGCTGGTATAACGCGTGGCGACCTCCAGAGCCGGCCGCGCAGCCCCCAGGGTCATGGCGGCCGTGCCCAGCCGTTCCGGGATCATCATGGTGTTGAACACGTCATAAGCGCCGTTGACTTTTCCGATCACGTTCTTTTTGGGCACGCGGACATCGCGGAACACCAGTCTTCCGGCGCCGCCGCCGCGGCACCCCATCAATCCGTAGAGGTATTCGGTTTCCACGCCGGAAACGCGATCGACAACCAGGCAGGTCAGCGCCTTGTGCGGCTCGGCTTTCGGATCGGTGCGGGCATACACCAGGAAAAAATCGGCCCCTTCGGCCCCCACAATGAAGCGCTTCTGGCCGTTGAGCACATAATGATCCCCCCGGTCTTCAGCCCTGGTATTTGTGCCGAAAAAGTCCGACCCGCCGCGCGGTTCGGTGAGACACTCGGCGGCAAACAGTTCGCCCCTGAGCAGCGGGCGCACATATTTTTCCTTTTGCTCGTCGGTGCCGTGCAGGACGATGGCATCGCAGACCAGCTCAGCGCCCACCCCGAATACACAAGCGAAAATGTACCCCAGGGTGCCGACCTCCTCCATAGCCATGCAAGTGGTCACCCAGTCCATTTCCCGGCCGCCCCACTGTTTGGGATACCGGCAGCCCATCAGGTTGCGCCGCCCGGCCTCCTTCAGAAACTCTTTGGGAAAGCGTATCTTGTCCTGATCCATATCCAGAATCATCTGCCTGGGGACCCAGCGGACCAGCTCCCGGACTTCTTCCTTGAAGCGCAATGCTTCTTTGGATAACAGAAATTCAAACATGACTTGCTCCTTTGCCTCTTTTTAAGGAAAATCCAATTCAAATTGCGTGGAAAGGATCTGCAGGAAGTCATCCCGGCGCAGGTTGGGGAAAGCAGTTTTGGATGGCTTTTCTCAAGTTTGTTCTTCTTTATATTTTCAAATCGAAGGCTAAAAATGAAGCCGCTCTCGCGCTACAGCAAATGAGCGGCTTCATTTCGCAGTTTTTCGGTTTACTTTTCTATGGCCTCGCCGACAGCTTTGACCAGCGTCTTGATCTCTTCTTCATTAAGTTTGCCGTCTTTGCGGAATATGAGATATCCGGTCTTGTTGAAGACCAGTACATCACTGGTATCATCGGTCAATCCCCATTCCTTGACGAGGACCTTTTTATAGTCGCGTACGTAAATGGTGTTTTTGTATTGCTTCTGCTTCTCTTCCAGGCTGGACGAAATGGCGAAATTGGGAAGCCATGTGGCCGCCATGTTAATGATGGCGAAGGATTGGTATTTTTCCAGGGGAAAGTCTGCGGCCTTGAGGGCCTCGCTGGCCTCGTTGTTCAAGTCCTTTTCATCGGGATCGACGTAGAAAAGGACCGATACTTTGCCTTTGAACTGGCTGCTGCTCCAAGGCGAGCCGTCCAAATGCCCGCCGAGCTTCTCCTGTAAGGTGACCGTCTTGGGCGCTTTGCCCATCTCCAATTCAGCCCATGCATACTGAACGGCAAAAAGTAACAGGATCGGTATCAACATCTTCAGCAATGGTTTCATCGAGACCTCCCGGATAAAAGAACCAGTTTTTAAGATTTAAATCGCTATGTTTCAGGTGAAGGCATCTCTATCGCCGGGGTACATGTAGCATGCCATCAGCTTTACATAAATAGAAATTGTCATCCCATTAACCATCCAGCGATCTTCCGTATGGGCATTCCGTTCCTGCGCCCTTGCGGGGGAGACGGCTTTCTTGCAGGCAATTTAAGGCATCTAGCCGATCAAGCGGGCCGCCATGATGTTGGTCAGGGCGAAAATGCCCGCCAGGTCCAGATGGAACAGCGCCCGGTCATCGATGCCAATGACGACGCGGGCGCTAAACTCTTCGTCCGCAGTCCACAACAGGACGTAAAGTGGCAGCTGCGGCAAACCATTCAGGCATACCGCGCAATCGGCACCGTTGACCTTGTGTCCGCCGAGTTCACGCGCCTTGACGATCAATGCTTCGGGGGCGTTGCCGAACCTCTGGGCGATCGGTTTCACGGGCAGGCTGTGGGCGCCGGTGAAAAACAGCGTGCCGCCGGTAAGTTCCAGGGGGGTTACCATCCGGCCGCTGGGAGGAACCCCCATGGATTTGGCCAGCGTGGTCAACAGCACCACGCCGGACTGGTAACTCACCCGATGGTTCGGTTGGGTGTCTCTTAGAATGCGACGCTTCTGCGGATCGACGATGTAATCCATGTTCAGCATGGGGACAATGAAGACCGCGCCGTCAACCCAACCGGCACCTACGGCGGCCGCGGCATCCTTGGCCGGACGGGTTTTGAGATCGTCCCAAAGCGGGGCGGGTATTTGGTCGGCCCATCGCAAAGGCTGATCGTTTCTTTCTTCCATGGTCCGGGTCATCTATATTTATCTCCCATATGGGTTGAGCAAGGCGTAATCAAATTTGAAATTTCAATTTTCCGATTTCGAATTCATTCAAATCGGTACTCCCGGCGCATTGAGCAGCGGCGCAAGCAAGACCGCACCGTCGATGACGATTTCCGTTCCGGTGGTGTAATCGGATGCAGCGGAAGCGAGATAGATGGCGGCGCCGACAATATCCTCGGGAACACCCATGCGGCCCATCGGTATGGCTTTGCCGGCCGCCTCTTTGGCCTTTTTGGCTTCCTCGGGAGAAAAGGCAATCCAATGCGAATCCATCATCTTGGTGATGACGGCGCCCGGCGCGATGGTGTTGACCTGGATGTTGAATGGGGCCAGTTCAGCGGCGAAGGCCTTGCTGATCATGCGCACGCCGGCCTTGGAGATGGAGTAAATGCCGACTTGCCGCTCCGGATGAAAACCGTCGATGGAACTGATATTGATGATCTTGCCGCCTCCCTGCGCCTTCATGATGCGGGCCACGGCCTGGCTGATGAAATAAAGCCCTTTCATGTTCAGGTTCATGATGGTCTCCCAGAGCCTCTCCTCGGAATCGAGCACCGAGGCCATGGCGGGACTGGCGCCGGCATTGTTGACCAGGATATCGATGCGACCGAACTGCTGCATGACCGTATCGACCATCTTATGGATCTCCTCCATTTTTCCCAGATGGGCTTGAATGGGTACCGCAACCCCGCCGAAGCTTTTGATACCATCGGCGGTCTCTTTAAGGTCGTCGATCTTGCGGCTGGTGATCGCCACCTTGGCGCCGGCTTTGGCAAAGCCTTGGGCAATGGCTTTGCCGATGCCGCGGCCGCCGCCGGTCACCACGGCGATTTTGCCATCCAATGAAAAACGTGACATTTCAAACATGGCTGACTCCTTGCGTGAAAAGGTTATGGTGGTTTGATAATCGGGTACAGTAAAGCTGTGTATGTGGCTGGCAGAGAAAAGCCCGGGTAAGGCGGACCGGATAGCGCGATCCGCAATCCTTGAACTTATCCGGCAAAATAGTCCACGGCATTTTTCAATATCCGCACGCCGGGGGTCACTCCGGCAGGCTTTTCAGCCTGGCCCCGTTTGACTTTTTCTTTGAGACGGGTCCAGTCCGGATGATTGGTCCAGTGGTTGTAGGCCTCCGGGTGGGGCATCAAACCGAAAACACGGCCGGTCGGGTCGCAAATGCCGGCAATATCGTCGATGGAGCCGTTGGGGTTGAAGGGGAAAGCGCCCCGGGCCGGCAGGCCTTCGGGCATGGCATAGCGCAGCACGATTTGCTTGTTCTCCGCCAACCGATGGTGCAGGTCGGCCGTGGCGAAGAACTTGCCTTCGCCATGACGCACCGGCAGTTCAAAGCGGGTCATGCCCCGGGTAAAAATACAGGGCGAATCCGTTTCGGCCTTCAAATGGACCCAATCATTGCGGAAATTGCCGCAGTCGTTATAGGTGAGGGCCACTGACCGGCGGGTGTAATCGCCGTCCAGACCGGGCAGCAGTCCCAGGTTGACCAGGCATTGAAATCCGTTGCAGATGCCGATCACCAGCTTGCCTTGTTCGATAAACGCCAGCAGCTTGTCGCCGATATTGGTGCGCATGCGCACGGCTTGGATCACGCCGGCGCCATGGTCATCACCCCAGCTGAATCCGCCGATAAAGGCCATGATTTGAAACTCATCCAGTGCAATCGCCCCGTCGATCAGCGCATTGATATGCACCCGCCGGGAGTTTGCGCCGGCCTGTTCAAAGGCGTAGGCGGTTTCCATGTCGCAGTTCAGGCCGTATCCGGTTAAAACAAGAGCGTTGATTCGACTCATGTGAGATCACCAAAGCGTTGGTGCCAGGCTTCTTGGAGCGCCGGCACGGGTATGTCGATAATGGTTTTTCCTTCGATGCCGCGAATTTTGAGCCGGGCATCGGGGATCACGCGACCGACACAGGCCGCGGGCAAATTCTTGAAATGCGCCTCGAAAGATTGGCGCCGGCGCGGATCGATGGTGACAATCAGGCGGCCGGCCGATTCCGAATAGAGCAGCACTTGGTTGCGCCCGGCCCCCTCGGACGGGACAGCGGACAGATCGATATCCATCCCCATCCGGCCCGCCATGGCCTTCATGGCCAGATGCACCCCCAGGCCGCCGCGATAGATGCCGTGGGCTGAAGCCACCCATCCATTGGCCATGGCCTGCGCCAAAGCGCGGTAACACTGCATGAACGCCTCGGCCTGCACCTGGGGCACGCGCGAGCCCACGTATCCCAGCATGTCGTAATATTCCGAAGCGCCCAGTTCGTTGCCGGTCAGCCCGATCACATAAACCAGATCGCCATCCGCTTTGGGGTCCAGGGTGATGCAGCGAAGAATGTCGTCAATAACGCTGGTAGCCGAAAATTGCAGGCTTTCCAGTGCCGACACCTTGTGGGTTTCGCCGTAGCGTCCGGGCAGATGGCCATCCACGTACATGCTGTCCTTGCCGGAGAGCAGTGGAATTCCATAGGCCAGGCAAAGCTCGCGCAGGGCACGGCAGGAGCGCACAAGCTGGGCGGCCTTGAAGCGGCCGTCGGGATTGGCGACCGGATCGTACTGGATGGTGGGCCAGCAGAAATTGTCCACCCCGCCGATATGGTCCGGATCTCCTCCCACGGCGATCAAGCGGCGCACGGCCTCATCGATGGTGCAGGTCGTCATATGATAGGCATCGATGCGGGAGTAAAACGGCAGCATGGCTTGGGAAAAGGCCAGGCCGCGGTTCGAGCCCAGCACGGGCCGCAGCACAACCGCATCGCTTAGTGTATCCCGCCCTGCCCCCATCAATGGTTTGATCACGCTGGTGCCCTGCACTTCATGGTCGTATTGCCGGATGATCCACTCCTTGGAGCAGATATTAGGACGCCCGAGAAGATCAAGCAGCACGCCGTTGTGGTCGTCGGGCGCGCTCAGCACCGGCTCGTGCAGTCCGCGTTCCTGCGGAGAGCGCCATTCGGCTTCGAATCGCCATTGCGGGAATCCGGCCTTCATCAGGTCCAGATCCACATAGGCGCACGTTTTACCGTTATAGGTGATATGCAGTTTGCCGCTGTCGGTGTAGCGGCCGATGACCGTGCTTTCCACGGCATGCCGGGCGGACAGTTCGAAAAAGCGCTTCTCGTTTTCCGGTGCAATCGCCACCGTCATGCGCTCCTGGGATTCGGATACCCATATTTCCCACTGATCCAGGCCGGCATACTTGAGGGGCACATTTTCCAGCTCGATTGCGCATCCGTTGGAGTAAAGCGCCGTTTCACCGACCGAGCTGGACAGGCCGCCGCCGCCGTTGTCGGTGATGAAGCGGATCAGGCCCTCGTCACGGGCTTCCAACAGAAAATCGTGCATCTTCTTCTGCGTATAAGGGTCTCCGATCTGCACGTGTCCTGCGGGTGTATGCTCGGAAAAGGTCTCCGAGGAGGCGGTCACACCGTGAATGCCGTCTTTACCTACACGGCCGCCGCACATGATCACCAGGTCGCCCGGCAGAATGGTTTTCTGTTCGGAGGGCTCGCCGTTGACTGTGGCCGGCATAATACCCAGAGCGGAGACGAACACCAGGCATTTGCCCATGTACCCATGGTCAAACAGCACCTGGCCGAACGGGGTGGGGATGCCGCTTTTGTTGCCGCCGTCGCGCACCCCTTCGATGACACCGTCCAGAAGACGGCGCGGATGCAGGTGGGCTTTCAGATCGCCGGCATAGTCGCGCGGACCAACGCAAAAGCCGTAACTGCCCATGATCAGCCGGGAGCCGCGCCCGGTGCCCATGGGATCGCGGTAGACCCCGACGATCCCCGTGATGGCGCCGCCGTAAGCCTCCATATTGGAGGGCGAATTGTGGGTTTCGCCCGTAATCGTGTAGTAATGGCGGTCATCGAATCGTCCCACGCCGGCATTGTCCCACAGCACCGACACCACCCAGGGCTTTTTCTTCTGCAGGTCCAGGGTCGGTGCCTGGATGCAGGTTTTAAAAAGATTGTTGATGGTCTCGGTCTGCCCCGTAGCCAAATCCCGGTAGTAAAACAAGCCCCGAAATGTATTGTGGTTGCAGTGATCGCTGCGGGCCTGAGAGATGTATTCCAGCTCCACATCGGTCGGATCGGCGAGACCAACTTTGATTCTTTCGGCCCGCACGCGGGGGTCGAGGAAGTAGGCTCGTATGATGGGGACATCGTTGGGATTGAGAGCCAGGTTGCGCTCGACACTCAGCCGCTGCAAGGTCGCATCGCTGTCAATGGCGAGCGCTGTGAGCGTGGGCACATGGTCCAGCCGAACCTTGGGAATAATGATCCCCACCCCCTCGGCCGGATTCCAATTCCGCGCACCGAAGATCTTCCATTGTTGGATGATATCGTTGGCCAGCAGTTGCGAGGCGATCTTTTGGACCTCGGTTTCGGTCAGGTGATTGCCTTTCAGGCAGTAGCGCTTGGAAGTATACACCGCTTCTTCCCGGCCCAGGCGAATGCCCAGAAGATCTTCCATGGCCTCGACGGCCGTGGCCCCGGCGTTATCGCGCACACCTGGCCGGAAGCCGACCCAGATGATCCAATCGGCGTAGACCGCCAGGGGCGCCAGGGAGGAAATTTGCGTAACAGGATTGGTGAATATTTCCGTGCGGACCTGCTCGACCTGTTCGTCTGTCAAGGCCGCGTCTATGGTGACTATGTTGACCGTGCGTACGCTCTCGGTGTGAATACCGAAGTAATCACGCGCCTTGCGGCGCAGGTTTTCGCCTTCAGCATCCAGCAGATCGGGTTTGAGTGTTATTTCTATTCGGCTTGGCATGATGGTTTCCAGTCCCTGATACTTATACCATCGGGCGTCCGGGTCGGAATCGGTATCGAATCGTCCGATCATTGATCGTCGATTCCATAGGAGGGGCTGAGAGGCACACGGCAAAATCGATGACCGATGGCAACCCCGACACCCGACTCTTTCACCGCTCGGTGGGTCGATAGTTTATCTAAACCAGGTAATGCTGATATCATTATAGAAAACAAATATCATCAACAAAATCAGCAAAAAGACGCCAACCTGCTGTGCGGTTTCGCGCATGCGTATACTTACCGGCTTGCGCTGAATCGCCTCAATGGCGAAAAATAGCAGATGGCCGCCGTCCAGAACCGGAATCGGGACCAGGTTGATCACCGCAAGATTGATGCTGATGATGGCGATAAAAGAGAGCAGCGCCAGAATGCCTTCTTCGGCCTGCTGATTGGCCATTAGGGCGATCCGGATGGGACCGCCGATGGCTTCCTTGGGCACCTTGCGTTCAGCCAGTTTGACGAAAAAGCGGCCGGTCTCCTTGATCACCAGCCAGGTTTGATCCAACCCGCGTTCAAAGGCGCCCCACAGGCCGAGATGGATGGTGACCTTATCCTCTTCGCGAATCGGGTCCGGCGGAAAAATGCCGATGCGATAAGCGTTTTTTCTGACCCCCATGGCATCATTGACCTTTACTTCGGCCGGCGTGATATCCACATCAAAGGTCCGATCGCCGCGCTGAATGGTAAAGGTCAAGGTGGCACCTTTGGATGAGGAGATCGCTTCATGCATCGCTTCCCAGTTTTGAATCTGTTTGCCATCAATGGCCTGGATACGATCGCCCTTTTGCAGTCCGGCTTTTTCCGCCGGCATGCCCGGTTCGGCTTTTCGCACGACCGCTTCGAGCTCCTCGTAGCCCTGGATGCCCAGATCGTAATAGGCAATGCTTTCGCCGTAAATGTTTTCGGCGTTGACTTTCTTGGGGGTGACGGTGAATATGCGTTGCTCTCCGCTTCGAGCGATGTCGACGGTTACAGGTTTGCCCTGGCTTTGCTCTATTGCGGCATCAATGCCGCGCCAGGAATCAACCGGATTTCCATTGATAGCCCGGATGAGATCCCCTTCCTGTATACCGGTCTGCTGGGCGGGGCTGTTGATCTCCACATTGCGTACCACCGGACGGATGCTTGGCAGACCGACAAAATAGAAGATGCCGATGAAAATAAGAACGGCCAGCAGGATATTGAAAAGCGGCCCGGCAGCCACGATCAGGCTGCGCTTGGCCACATGCTTGTGGGTGAATGAATAGGGCAGATCCTCCTGGGCCAGGGGAGCATCCGGCTCATCGCCCACCATTTTGACATAACCGCCCAAGGGCACCAATGAAACACGGTAATCCGTGCGCCCGACCGTCCTCCCGAATAACCGCGGGCCAAAGCCCAGAGAGAATTTTTCCACGCCCACGCCGAACATCCGGGCCACCAAGAAATGGCCCAGTTCGTGGAAAAAAATTAAGATGCCGAGGACAACGACAAAAAGAAAGACACTGTTCATGGGTTACTTTCCAAATCACCTATTTCAGGGCAAATTGAGCCCTGTAGGGCATTGTTTCCGGCACACCTCAGGGTACCGGCTTGGATGCCTGTACCTAAACATACAGGCGCGAATTTTTCTAACGCACGCCCATCTCCTCGATCCTGAGCTGCGCCGTCCGGCGAGCCCAGGCATCCGCCGCCATAATGGCGCTCAAATCCGGGTCGGAATCGTTATGGTGCGCCGCCATCGTATCTTGAACAACCCCGGCGATGCCCGGAAACCTTAATCGGCGGGCCAGAAAAGCTTCAACCGCCACTTCGTTGGCCGCATTGAGAACGGCGGGCAGCGTGCCTCCCTTGCGGCAGGCCTCGAAAGCCAACCGCAGGCAGGCAAAACGCTTGAGATCCGGTGGTTCGAATGTCAACGCTCCTATCGCGGTCAGATCGGGCAAAGGCAGCCCCAGTTTGAGCCGTTCGGGGAATGACAAAGCATAGGCGATCGCCCCCTGCATGTCGGGAATACCCATTTGGCCCATTATGGAACCGTCGCAAAAAGCCACCATTGAATGGATGATGCTCTGGGGGTGTACCACTACATCGATCCGTTCTGGTGGTGTATCGAATAGCCATTTGGCTTCGATCACCTCCAGGCCTTTATTCATGAGGGTGGCCGAATCGATTGTAATTTTTGCCCCCATACGCCAATTGGGATGTCGCAAGGCCTGCTCGGGAACGATCTGTTCGAACTGATCGGCGGGAGTTCTTAAAAACGGCCCACCCGAGGCGGTCAAAATGATCCGGTCGACTTCTTGGGAGCGGCGGCCTTGAATACACTGGAAGATGGCGCTGTGCTCGCTGTCCACCGGCAGCAAACGCACCTGCTTGCGGGCGACGGCTTGTGTGACGATCGCCCCTGCCATCACAAGTGTCTCCTTGTTGGCCAGGGCGATATCCTTGCCTGCTTCGATTGCTGCCAGGATGGGGGGCAATCCGGCCGCGCCCATCATGGCCCCCACCACGGTGTCCACGCCCTTCCAGGTCGCTGCCGATCGGTACCCATCGGAGCCATGCAGAATCTCGACCTTCGTGCGCGGCGGGAGAATTTTTTTCAGTTCCGCGGCGGAGAACGCATCGTATACCGCCGCGGCCTGGGGGTGATACATCCCGATTTGCTCGGCCAACAGTTTTACATTGTTTTTGGCGCTTAAAACTTTGATGGCAAATTGCTCGGGGAATCTGGCGGCTATCCTAAGCGTATTTTTTCCGATAGAACCGGTGGCGCCCAGCACGGCAAGCGATTTCATGACAGCAGGCAATCCTTCAGCAAGTAGGCTGTGGGGGCGGCAAAAAGCAAAGAATCGATCCGATCCAGGAACCCGCCGTGGCCGGGCAGCAGTCCACCCGAATCCTTGACGCCGGCGACGCGTTTGAATTCAGATTCAAACAGATCGCCGGCTTGCCCGACCAGGCCTGTCACCAATGCGAGCACGATGCTTGCGGGCAGCGACATAACGGGCAGAAACATCAATGTGTAACCAGCCCCGAAGATCACACTGCACATCAAACCGCCTACGGCCCCTTCAATGGTTTTTTTGGGGCTGACCGACGGGCACAGCTTATGACGACCCAAATAACTGCCCACATAATAGGCACCGGTATCACCCGTGACAACGATCAGCAAAAGCAAAAAAATCCAGCGAATGCCCTCCGGGCTGCCGCCGTCGTAAAGCAATGCAATGAAAGACAGAAAGAGCGGAATATAGATTAAGGCAAAGGCCTGTTTTAGGGTTACGAGGGGCGCATCCTGGCTGATGCTGAACCTGAAGATGGACATCACGGCGGCGCCGATACAGTGAATAATCACGACGGCGACGACAGCAGGGAGGCCGTGGCTCGGGGCCAGCAGCACGAGACCTGCGCCTGAGGCGTAGGTCCATAGGGTAAAAAGCGGCGGCACCGCAGGTGTGTGATTGCTGAAAGCAATCCGGAAAAACTCATGCAGAGTAATAATGGATACGGTGCATAAGGCCAGGCTGAAGACAAGCCGCCCGCCCTTCAAAATCAAAAAGATGAGCAGCGGCAAAACCACCAGGGCAGTTATCCATCGTTTCCATTGCATGAACCCGAAATAGCATACAGCGGCTTTGGGGGAAAGAAAAATGATGTGATGAACTTCTGAGTAATCTCAATTTTGAAATTTCAAATTTCAAATTTCAAATTTGAGATTTGAGATTTGAGATATCAGATTTCAATTTTGAATTTTGAGGATGGTGACAGAGTGGGCTTGCAGGCTTGCGGCACCGGCATTTCAAATTTCAAATTTGAAATTTGAAATCCCCTATGCGGGATCCACCTTGCCGAAACGTCGCTCGCGCTGCTGATACTCCCTTATGATTCCGATGAATTCTTCGGAGGTAAAGTCAGGCCACAGGGTCGGCGTGATGTAAAGCTCACTGTAGGCCAATTGCCATAGAAGAAAATTGCTGATGCGCATTTCGCCACTGGTTCGAATCATCAGATCGGGATCGGGCAGGCCGCTTGTGTACAGGTGATCGGTGACGGTCTTCTCATCGATGTGCTCCGGTGTCAAAGCGCCCGCAGCCGTTTTTGCGGCAATCGCTTGCACCATTTCGACGATCTCTGTCCGTCCGCCGTAACTGAGCGCCAGATTGAGCAGCAAACCGTCGTTTTTGGCAGTGGTCGTTTTTACCTGTTCGATGGTGGCGCGCGCATCATCGGGCAGCCGGGCAAGCTGCCCGATGGTGCCCAATCGAATATTGTTTTTCAGCAGATCGGGCTCTTCTTTGATGAGAAATTTTTTTAGAAGGGCCATCAACGCTTTGATTTCGCCGGCAGGCCGCTGCCAGTTCTCTGTGGAGAAGGCATAGAGGGTCAGGACTTTGATGCCCAATTCGCCAGCCGCCCGGACGATGGTGCGTACGGTTTCGGCCCCTTTTTCATGGCCTTTGACGCGGTTAAGCAAGCGCTTCTTGGCCCAACGGCCGTTGCCGTCCATGATGATGGCCACATGGCGGGGGGGGTCAGCGCCACTCAACAGCCCGGCTTGAGAGGCGTTAGAACTCAAGGATCTCTTTCTCTTTGGATTTATAGAGCTCGTCTACCCGCTCAATATTCTCATCAGTGATCTTCTGAATCTTATCCTGTGCTTTGAAGGCATCGTCTTCAGAAATGTCGCCTTCCTTTTTGAACCCCTTGATCAGCTCGTTGGCATCGCGGCGAATGTTGCGCAGCGCCACTTTATACTCTTCACAGGTTTTATGAACCATTTTGACCAGATCTTTGCGCCGTTGTTCGGAAAGGGGCGGAACCGCGATGCGGATCAGTTTGCCGTCGTTGCTGGGCGTCAAGCCGAGATCCGATTTGAGAATGGCTCTTTCGATGTCCTTGATGACCGAAGCATCCCATGGCTGTATGGTGATCATTCGGCTCTCCGGCACCGAGACGGTGGCCATCTGATTCAAGGGCGTGGGGGTGCCATAGTAATCCACTTTGATGCCGTCCAAGATCGAGGATGACGCCCTTCCGGTGCGCACACGCTGCAGTTCGGCTTTGAGGGTGGAGATGGATTTGGACATCCGGTCACGGGTATCTTCATAGGTTTCTTCGATCATACTATTCACCTCGATGACTGTTTGTTGCTTCCATGCAAGTCCGGATTGAACCGGAAACAGCCAGATCGCATGCTTAGCAGGAGCCGCGACTAGCGCTGTCTTGCCAGCGGGCCACCCTCATGGTTGATCAGGGTCCCGACCCGTTCTCCATAAACGACATCAATGATGTTGCCGGCCTTTTTCAGGTTAAACACCACCAAAGGCAGGCAATTGTCCATGGCCAGGGAAATGGCCGTCATATCCATAATTTTCAGTTGTTTTTCCAACACCTGCATATAAGAGATGGTCTCGATGAATGTTGCCTCGGGGTGAATCACCGGGTCCGCATCGTACAGGCCGTCCACCTTGGTCGCCTTGAGCAGCACCTGGGCGTGGATCTCCTGGGCGCGAAGCACTGCGGCGGTATCTGTGGTGAAGTACGGATTACCGGTTCCGGCGGCAAAAATCACCACCCGTCTTTTTTCCAGATGGCGCAAGGCCCGGCGCAGAATATAAGGTTCCGCCACTTGATGCATCGAAATCGCCGATTGCACACGGGTTTGAATGCCGGTTTTTTCCAGCGCATCCTGCAGGGCCAAGCTATTGATGACGGTGGCGAGCATCCCCATGTGATCGGCGGAGGTGCGTTCCATTCCGAAAGAAGTTGCCTTTACCCCCCGGAAAATGTTTCCCCCGCCCACCACTACGGCAATCTCAACGCCCGTTGCATGGGTTCTTTTGATCTCTTCGGCGACATACGAAAGCATGTCCGAGTCGATGCCGAAGTTCTGATTGCCCATCAGCGCTTCTCCGCTCAATTTGAGCAGAATACGCTTATAACATGGTTGCTTCAAATTATTCAGCTCCCAATTGGAAACGTGCGAAGCGCTTGATAGAGATCTTTTCGCCGGTCTTCGCGACCACTTCATTGAGGTAATCGCTGATCGTTTTTTCGGGATCTCGAACATAGGCCTGGCTCATCAGGCAGTTTTCTTTGAAAAACTTATTGAGCTTGCCTTCCACGATTTTATCGATCATCTTCTCGGGCTTGCCGCTTTCGATGACCTGGGCACGATAGATCTCTTTTTCGCGATTGAGAACCGCCTCGGAAACATCTTCGGGATGAATTCCCACGGGATTGGTGGCGGCAATATGCATGGCGATATTTCTGGCGAACTCCACAAAGGCATCCGTCTTGGCCACGAAGTCGGTTTCACAATTGACTTCCACCATCACGCCGATTTTGCCGCCCATATGAATGTAAGATTGAACGGTCCCTTCCCGGGTGGCGCGTCCGGCGCGTTTGGTGGCTGTTGCCAGACCTTTCTTACGAAGGAAGTCTATGGCCTTTTCCACGTCGCCGTCAGAAGCTGACAGCGCTTCCTTGCAATCCATAATGCCGGCCCCGGACTTCTCCCGGAGCGATTTGACCATTGCTGCACTTATAGCTGCCATCTATCTTCTCTCCTAGTTATTCGGCGTCCGCCGTGGAATCCACGTCATCATCATGTGAGGCGTTGTCTTCTCCACCCTTGCGAATAATTTCGATGATCGGCCCCTGCGACCCATCCGAGATCACCTTGCGCTCACCCGGTTTGAGATGCGCGGCAGCCGTTTCGACTTCGGAAGGTGCTTCTTCGGCCTTATCGCTTTGCGCCTGTTGCTTTTCAGACAACCGTTTTTGTCCCTCCAGACAAGCATCCGCCATGCGTGAGGTGATCAGACGGATTGAACGAATGGCATCATCATTGCCCGGAACAGCGTAATCGACTTCGTCCGGGTCGCAGTTGGTGTCCACGATGGCGACAATGGGAATGCCCAGGCGCCGGCCTTCGCGTACCGCAATGGCTTCGTTTTTAGGATCGATAATGAACATGGCACCGGGTAACCGGGACAAGTTGCGAATGCCGCCCAGGGTATTGTCCAGCTTGGTGCGCTCTTTTCCGAGTTTGAGGCGCTCCTTTTTGGGAAACAGATTGATGGAGCCATCATTTTCGATACCGTTGAGGTAGTTGAGGCGATCGATACTTTTCTTGATGGTTTGGAAATTGGTCATCATGCCGCCCAGCCATCTGTTATGGACATAGAACATTTCACATCGATTGGCCTCTTCATAGATTGCTTCCCTGGCCTGTTTTTTGGTCCCCACAAAGAGGACCGATTTGCCTGAAGTGGCGGTATCCACGATAAAATCGTAAGCGGTCTTGAACATGCGGACGGTTTTCTGCAGATCGATGATGTATATTCCGTTACGTGCGCCGAAAATATACGGCTTCATCTTGGGGTTCCAGCGCTTGGTTTGGTGGCCGAAATGGACACCGGCCTCCAGCAACTCTTTCATGGTAACATAAGCCATTGTCTGCTCCTTTGGTTTGGCCTTCGCCCGTTTCATCCCCTGCTCCAACTTTCTTTCGAAAGCACCGGGAGCCGAGTCCATGGGCGTGCGGGTTGGTAGTTAAAATCGAAGTTTTGTAACAAATTGAATATCAATCTGCAACAGCTTTTGCATCGTTTTTTAAAATAGTCCCGGTTTCATGCTTGTCCAAAAATGTCCTTCCGACACCATCAATAACCCCCTCATCAGCCAACCTTTTTGCGCAAACCGACCACACGGTCGTGCCCGCCAAAATCTTTATGGAACTGCGGGGCTTCGTAGGCGCCGCTGGCGCTTGCCAGCAACTCCACAGCCGCGCGCTGATCAAAGCCGATCTCGAGCAGAAGAACCCCACCGGGCTTGAGCCGGTGATGGGCTTCAACGATAATGGCGCCGATCTCACGCAGTCCGTCGGGCCCACCGTCCAACGCGGTCACCGGCTCATGCAATCGAATCTCAGGATCCAGGCGCTCGATTGCCGGGCTGGAAATATAAGGCGGATTGGATAGGATCATGTCAAAAAATGAACTTCCCGGCGCGATCGGATCCAGCCAGCGCCCTAAAAAGAACCGGATCAGGTGATCCACACCATTGCTGCGCGCGTTTTTGCGGGCCGTTGCGATGACCGGCCATGACCGGTCCGAGGCCCAATAACGGCAGTCGGGCCGCTCACATGCCAATGCGGTAATCACCGCACCCGATCCGGTCCCAAGCTCAAGAATGCGGCCCGGGAGATCCACCGTTTCTCTGGAGAGATGCCTGAGGCCGGCTTCCACCAGGCATTCGGTATCGGGCCTTGGAATCAGAACCGAAGGCGCCACTTCGAATCGCCGCGACCAAAACTCTTTTACGCCGACAATATAGGCGACCGGTTCACGCTTCAGGCGCCGTTTGATCAGGCGCTTGAAGCGGGTTAATTCATCTTCGTTCAAGGGTTGGTCATAGCGCAGGTACAGATCGATGCGTTCGCACCGCAGTGAATGGGCCAGCAGGATTTCAGCGTCGATCCGGGGGCTTTGCAGGTTGTGCCGCTTAAAGTAGTCCGTGGTCCATTGCAGTGTTTTTAGAACCGTCCAAGGCGTTCTACCGGCAGGATCATCATTGGGCATTTTGCAGGACCTGGGCTTGATTGAAAGTGATCAGACCTTCGATAATTTCATCGATGTCCCCCTGCAGAATGCTCTCCAGCCTGTACAGGGTCAGTCCGATGCGATGATCGGTGACTCGGCCCTGCGGGAAGTTGTAGGTGCGGATGCGTTCGCTTCGATCCCCGGAACCCACCTGATTTTTACGTTCCAGGGAGCGTTTGGCATCCTGCTCCCGGGTCATTCTATCTAGCAGCCGCGCCCGCAGCACTTTCATGGCTTTGGCTTTGTTCTTGTGCTGGGATTTTTCATCCTGGCAACTGACGACCAGGCCCGTGGGCAGATGGGTGATCCGGATGGCCGAATCGGTGGTGTTTACGGATTGCCCGCCTGGGCCGGAAGATCGAAACACGTCGATACGCACTTCACTGGGGTCGATATCCACCTCGACCTCTTCGGCCTCCGGCAAGACAGCCACAGTTACGGCGGAGGTGTGAATGCGGCCTTGGGTTTCCGTGGAGGGCACGCGTTGAACCCGGTGGGTGCCGCTTTCGAATTTCAAGCGGCTGAAGGCCCCTTTACCCTTGACGAGAACAATGATCTCCTTGAGGCCCCCCACCCCGGTGGGATGCAAGTCCATGATCTCGATTTTCCAATCGCGGGCCTCGGCGTAGCGGCTGTACATCTTAAACAGATCGCCGGCAAAAAGTCCGGCTTCATCACCGCCGGTACCGGCCCTGATTTCAAGCAGAACATTCTTTTCATCCAAGGGGTCCTTGGGAATCAGGAGCATTTTGAGCTCCTGCTCAAGCTCTGCCTTTCGCCCGCTCAGGCGCTCGATTTCCTCTTTGGCCAAATGCTTGATTTCGGGATCACCGTCCTTGAGCAGCTCAAGACTTTCATCCAATTCACGGTCCACTTTCTGGTAGATCCTGTAAACATTGACAATTTCGCTGAGTTCAGAATGTTCACGGGCATACTTTTGAAAAGCGGCGCGATCTTGCAGCACTTTGGGATCGCTCAGCAGACCCTCCAACTGACCAAAGCGTTCATCGACACCTTTGAGTTTTTCAAACATCATTTCATCAAAGCCTTGGCTACGTCAAATTGCATGGAGATAGATATGACCTTTAAGAAGTCACCTGCAGGCCAACTCTTGGCATTTGGAATCCAGATTAACCTGGGTTTCGGACCGGTGAATGTGAGCCAACCGATTCTGATCCTGGCGAAATGCCGCCTCCAGAACGCATCAAGCTGCCAACGGTGAATTGGCAGCTTGAAATCCGTGCCCCGACCATACGGGGCGAACAGCCTTATTTCTGATTTTGATTATAGGTTGCGTACTTCTTTCGAAAACGTTCGATACGGCCGGCTGTGTCCACCAACTTTTGTTTACCCGTAAAAAACGGATGACATTGGGAACAGATTTCAACCGAGATGTCTTTTTTGGTGGATCCCACTTCCAAGACGTTGCCGCACGCGCATTTGATGACGGTTTCTGAGAATTGCGGATGAATATCAGCTTTCATAGTATTTTTTCCAACCCCCCGAATTAAGCGTTCATGGACTCCAAAAAGTCCTTATTATCCTTGGTTCCCTGCATTTTATCAAGTAAAAATTCCAAAGCGTCCGCCGGATTGAGAGAAGCCAGTAATTTTCGTATGATCCAGACGCGGTTAAGCGTTTGCTCATCCAGCAGCAGCTCTTCCTTGCGCGTCCCCGATTTTTTGATATCGATGGCCGGGAAGATACGCTTGTCCGCCAGGCGGCGGTCCAACTGAATTTCCATGTTGCCGGTGCCCTTGAATTCCTCGAAAATAACTTCATCCATTCGGCTGCCCGTATCCACCAGGGCCGTGGCAATGATTGTCAGGCTGCCGCCCTCTTCGATGTTGCGAGCGGCACCGAAAAAGCGCTTGGGGCGCTGAAGCGCATTGGAATCCACACCACCGGAGAGAATCTTGCCCGATGGCGGCATCACCGAGTTGTAGGCACGCGCCAGACGCGTGATGCTGTCCAGCAAAATGACCACGTTCTTTTTATGCTCGACCAGACGCTTGGCCTTTTCAATGACCATTTCGGCCACTTGTACATGCCTTTCGGCCGGTTCGTCGAAGGTTGAGCTGATAACCTCCCCCTTGACCGACCGCTGCATATCCGTGACTTCCTCCGGCCGTTCGTCGATGAGCAGAACAAAAAGGATAATGTCCTTGTGATTCTTCGCAATGCTGTTGGCGATGTTTTGAAGCAGCATGGTTTTACCGGAACGCGGCGGCGACACGATCAGCCCGCGCTGTCCGAAACCGATCGGCGTCAGCAGATCCATGATACGCGCGGAATAGTTCTCGGCATCGGTTTCCAGGTTGGTTTTTTCGTTTGGGTAAAGAGGGGTTAAATTGTCGAAAAGAATCTTTTCGCGCGCAACTTCCGGATCCTCATAATTGATGGCTTCAACTTTCAGGAGAGCAAAATAACGTTCGGATTCCTTGGGCTGCCGGATTTGTCCGGAAACCGTATCGCCGGTTCGTATATTGAACCGTCTTATCTGGGAAGGCGAAACGTAAATGTCGTCAGGGCCTGGCAGGTAGTTATAACTGGGCGCGCGAAGAAATCCAAAACCGTCGGGCAATATTTCAAGAGTTCCTTCGCCATAGATCAGCCCGTTTTTTTCGATTTGGGCCTGAAGCAGGGAGAAGATCAATTCTTGCTTGCGCATGCCCGCATAGCCTTCGATCTTCAGCTTTTTGGCCATAGCGGTTAATTCATTAATTTTCATGCTTTTTAGTTCGGAAACATTCATGCACGCTCTCCATTACAAATGGTCTTTTTTCACGGGTTCATTTGAAGCCCGCATTTCTTCAATTCCATGCTTGCGAATGGAATGATCCGCCTGAAGAAAAAGTTCGAACGCTCGAAACCCTGCCAGCCGCTCGTAGAATCAACTTTTCAGTTTCTGGGTTTTCGCCCTTCCGGTGATGGTGAAACAGTTGATAACTATTGAGGAATATGAAGTTGCTTGTTTAGGAGAAAATTGCTTTCAAAACTCTCTCCAGGGGGCGGGCTCCAACATTTGGAGTCCACTATTATATCAAGACATTCGACCTGTCAAGCCCCTGGTCCGGCTGTTTGCGTTAAAAAGAGTGATACTGATACCGATATATTCAGGCAATCCAGCCGGCGAATGGCATGAGGCTACGGCATCAGGGAGGCTCGTCGTCTGAATACCCAACGTGGGCTTTGTTGGGCCTAAGCCGGTTCTGTCCTGACGGCCGTCTATGTAAAAAGCCCAATAAAATCCGAATATTATCGGGCTTTATGTAGTCATTGCGCTTTTCCGTCTATTTAATTTGATCAAGTGCTTTAAAAATCTTGTCACGAATTTGTTCGACCTTGCCAATACCTTCGATGCGCACGTGTTTGGGCGCTCCCGGTTTGCCCGACTGGGCCCATTTCTTATAATAATCCACCAGCGGCTCGGTCTGCGCATGGTACACTTCCAAACGTTTGCGAACCGTTTCTTCCTTGTCGTCATCGCGCTGAACCAAGGGCTCGCCGGTCACATCATCCTTGCCTTGGACTTTGGGAGGGTTAAAGATCACATGATAAGTCCGGCCGCTGGCCAAATGTGCGCGGCGCCCGCTCATGCGCTTGATAATCTCCTCATCCGGCACATCGATTTCAACCACTGCATCGATGGGTACACCGGCCGTTTTCATCGCATCCGCCTGGGGTATGGTCCGGGGGAAGCCATCGAACAAGAACCCCTTCTGGCAATCCGGTTCTTTGATACGCTCCTTCACCAACCCGATGATGACCTCGTCAGGCACCAGGCCACCGGCATCCATGAATGCTTTTGCCTTTTTACCCAGATCGCTGCCAGCCTTGACGGCCGCCCGCAGCATGTCGCCGGTTGAGATCTGCGGAATTTGGTATCTGTCCTTAATGAAATTGGCTTGGGTGCCCTTGCCGGCTCCGGGACCGCCTAACAGTATTAAACGCATGTCGCTCCTCCTTAATTTACACGTTCGCAATTGATCCCAAACACGTCTTTCAAGGCGCTTCCGTACTCACCACCTATATTCAACACTGCTGTTTCTTGTTATCAAGGGTGTATCATTGTGTTGGTTTGCCAAAAGGAATAAGGAGGGCGAATATTACCGAAAGAACCCGCGGTGTCAACCCCATTGTGAAAGAGATTCCAGGGGGTGGCCCCTGATTGAATCAGTCCTTTCGGCTTGAGGATGTGTTAAAAGGTGGATCCAAACACATGCTTGATCACCAATGCCGATTCTTCAAAATTGCGGTTGCAAACCACAGAAAATGTGTATATAGAGCGGTTTTTATCAAGTTGTAATCTCTTCATTAACCATCACTCGGCCATCCGGGGATGGAACGAAAGGGGCGAGACAGGTTGAAGGCAATTACGGTCAAAGTTCAAGACAACGATCTTGAGAAAGCCATGCGCATTTTAAAGAAAAAGATTCAGAACGACGGTCTTTTCAAACGCTTAAAGCTGAAAAAAAGCTACGAAAAACCAAGCGAATACCGGCGCCGCAAACAACGTGAAGCGCTTCGCCGGCAGCGCATTGCCGCGGCGCGTCGAAAACGATACAACTGATCTTGCCGTTTTATATTGATGAAAAACCCGGCCATCCATGTCGATGACGCCGGGTTTTTTGATATCCCAGGCCGGCAGAAGTACCGGCTCATCTGACTCGACGGCTCCGGCCGTCCCGCCCCGCATGAACCGGCTGCCGGACCACCCGCATTCCTTTGGCCAGGAATGAATCGAGTTTTGCCGGACAGTGCATATGATCAAAGCAACAGAAAAGAACCTGAAGGAGCCAGCCTATCTAGACTGCCTCACGTCCATGTTTCGGCTGCACCGTTTCGGAATCAAGCTGGGACTTGAAACCATCGGCACCATGCTCAACGCCCTTGGCAACCCTCACCGGCATTATCACTCCATTCATATAGCCGGGACAAACGGCAAGGGTTCGGTAGCGGCAATGCTTTCGGAAATTTTGCGCAGCGCCGGTTACAAGGTGGGCCGATACACTTCACCGCATCTGGAACGTTTCAATGAGCGCATTTGCATCGATAATGAACCCATTGGCGATGCCGAGGTGGTTGAATCGTGCCAACGCGCCATGGCCATCACAGATGTGCCTCGCCAGCCTACCTTCTTTGAATTTACGACCGCAATGGCGCTCGACGTTTTCAAACGTCGCGGGGTGCAATGGGCCGTTATCGAAACCGGCATGGGCGGACGCCTGGATGCGACCAACCTGATCCAACCGGTCGTGTCCATCATCACCAACATCTCCCTGGAACATCAACTCTATCTGGGGAAAACGCTGCCGGTCATTGCGGGCGAGAAGGCCGGCATCATCAAACCAAAAGTTCCCGTCATTACTGGCGCTCGCCAAAAATCGGTACGCGGGGTGATCGAGCAAGAAGCGGCCCGAATACAAGCGCCCCTGTATAGCTACGGGCGTGATTTTCGCAGCCGCCGCGGAAGGGCAGCGCAATTCTCCTACCTTGGCCTGGACCATCACTGGCCGCAGTTGCGCCTGGGGCTGATGGGGGACCATCAAGTGGAGAACGCTGCGCTGGTCCTTGCCGCCTGCGAGATCCTCATGCGCAACGGGCAGGTTGCACTGGACGCATCCGCGATTCGGAATGCTTTGCTCAATACGCGCTGGCCCGGCCGGCTGGAGGTGGCCGGCACCGCTCCTTATCTGATCCTGGACGGCGCCCACAATCAAATGGCCGCAAAGCTGCTGGGGCGGCATCTTGCCCGCTTCTTCAGGGATCGCAACATCACACTGGTCGTGGGGATATTGGATGATAAACCTTACCGGGCCATTTTAAAGGACCTGTCGGCGACATGCCGGCGGGTGATCGTGACACAACCCAAAATAGATCGTGCCATACCGGCAGAACGCCTGGAGGCGGTCGCCAGGGAATTCGTCTCTCAGGTGGAAGTCCATCCGGATGTCGCAGAAGCCTTGCGTTATGCATTGGCCACCAGCGCCAAAGAGGATGTGGTTTGTGTCGCCGGGTCTCTTTACGTGGTGGGCGAAGCCAAAACCGCATTGAGGCAGTCAGCAGTTCTCAATGAATGGCATTCATGATTGCAGAGGCGTATTTCGACATACCCGTGTGTGTAAGGAAAAACTGCTGCAAGCGGTAGCTGCCCAAATCAAGGAAACGCCAGCTCTGTGATCGGCATCTATCCCCAAGCCCCTCCGGAATTTTTGCTTTCACGGGCCACGGGAAATGCGCGCGGGAGAGTTGAACCGCTTGACTTGAAAAAGGAGTTCCATTAATCTGCCTCCGCTTTGCGCCCGTAGCTCAGTGGATAGAGCACCAGCCTCCGGAGCTGGGTGTCGCGCGTTCGATCCGCGCCGGGCGCACCATTTGAGATGACGGGCTTGGGGAAATCCCAAGCCCTGTTGTTTTCAGGATCATGCTAAATTTTCCGGACTTTGAGTCCGTAACGCTTAGTCTTGCATTCAAAATCAGAGGTGATTATAGTCCGGGCGTTATGGATACACGAAACGAAAAATTCCCTGACCCTAAAGAGTTGGAAAAAGAGCTGACCGATTTTCTGTCCAAAAAATTCGGTGGATCTGTCAAGCTGGCCACACCCATCGTGTTGCCGCAAGCAGAGCCGAGCGATATCGGACAACCCGCGATCCGCACACCGGCCGAGATCAATTTCGATTTGAAGCCTGAGGAACTGGTCGCCTACCTGGATCAATATATCATCAAGCAGGACCGCGCCAAAGCGATCCTGGCCACCAAAATCTGCACCCATTTCAATCGCATCAGGCATCGAAAAGCATCTCCCGACCAAACAGAAGCCATGGTCGGCAGCATCAAAAACAACATCCTGATGATGGGCCCTACAGGCGTCGGCAAAACCTATATGATCCGTCTGATCGCCCAAAAATTAGGTGTGCCGTTTGTCAAAGGAGACGCCACCAAGTTCAGCGAAACAGGTTATGTCGGGGGCGATGTCGAGGATCTGGTCCGTGATCTGGTACGCGAAACGGATGGCGATATCGAACGCGCCCAATACGGCATCATCTACATTGATGAAATAGATAAAATCGCCTCCGCACAGAACATCATCGGCGCAGATGTCTCGCGCACCGGTGTGCAGCGCGCATTGCTCAAACCGATGGAAGAGACCGAAATCGACTTGAAAGTGCCGCACGACCCCATCTCCATGCTGCAGGAAATCGAGCGTTTTCGTAAAACCGGTCAACGCGAACGTTCTGCAGTCAACACCAAAAACATTCTTTTCATTATGAGCGGCGCTTTCAGCGGATTGGACAAAATCATCAAAAAGCGCTTGTCCAAGCAGGCCATCGGTTTCGGGGCGACTTTTACGAATCCCGACGATGAGGCGGAAATCCTAGCCCGGGTATCATCCGAAGACCTGATCAGCTATGGATTCGAGTCGGAATTCATTGGCCGTCTGCCCGTGCGGGCGGTTTTTGAGCAACTGAGTGAAGAGGATCTTTTAACGATTCTGAACAATCCCAATAATCCGATCGTATTGGGGAAAAAACTGGATTTTGCAGCCTACGGCATTACCGTCAAATTCAGCACCGATGCCTTAAAACTGCTGGCCCGGCACGCTTTCCACGAAAATACGGGCGCCCGCGGGCTGGTCAGTGCAGTGGAGCGAGCGATATTAAACTTTGAAAAGCACCTGCCTTCCACCAAAGTTCGCCATTTTGCCGTGTCCGAGGATGTCATTCAAAATCCCGATCTGTGGATGGATAAATTGGATGAACGTTCGGACCACCCGGATATGGCGGCGGAGTTTGCCAAAATCAGCTCCGAGGAAAAGGAAGCGCTGATTCGTTATGTCAATGTCAATAAATCCCATTTGAGCGATCGGTTCGGTTTGCCCCTGACGAGCACCCGCGTGGAATTGATCGCCGAACACTACGCAGCCCAAAACACCGACATCAATGGCGTCTTCGATCAATTCAGGCATTTTTACGAGCAGATCAAAACGATCGAAATGCAGTTTCTGAAAAAGCACGGTATCAACATCGTCTTCGAAGAGGATGCTATCGATCACATCATTACCCAGTGGCGACAATCGAAAACAGACTTGGATGCGATTTACAAGCAGTTGAGCCTCAACCTGGAATATGGCTTTAAACTGGTTCGTGAAAAAACCGGACGCAACCGCTTTTTTCTCACCCGTCAGGCCCTGGAGGCTCCGGAGGAGTTTATCAGTCAATTGCTTAAAGAGGCTCATTCTCGTTCAGATAACGCATTGAATTTGGGCGCTGTAAATGAATCTCCGGAAAGGACCCGCCCCAGATGATCGGTATCTCCAAGCTTTACTGCGGAACCGTGGAGCCGTCGGACGCCTTGCGCTATGGGCGACACTCCGCGCACCTGCCCAGCCATCTGCTTCAGTTCTCGGAAGACAAGAAACCGGTGATCGTCTGGAATGTCACCCGGGGCTGCAATTTGAAATGCGTCCATTGTTATGCCCATGCAACGGAAGGCGCCTCAGGCGGAGAACTCAGCACGGCGGAAGGATGCCGGGTGATCGATGATCTGGCGGCTTTCGGCGCTCCCGTATTGCTTTTTTCAGGGGGCGAGCCCCTGGTGCGCAAAGACCTGCCTGAATTGGCCGAATACGCCGTCGCCAAGGGGATGCGCGCCGTCATCTCCACCAACGGCACGCTGATCGATCAAAAGACCGCCCGGGTGCTTAAAAAAATCGGCCTTTCCTATGTGGGCATCAGTCTTGACGGTATGCAGCCGGTCAACGATCGCTTCCGCGGGGTGAAGGGCGCTTTCGCCAAAGCCATGCAGGGAATCCGCCACTGCCAGGAAGCCGGAATCAAGGTGGGATTGCGTTTTACCATGAACAAGCGCAATGTCCAGGAGATCGGCGGCATTTTCGATTTGCTCGAAGAGATGGAGATTCCGCGCGTCTGTTTCTACCACCTGGTCTACGCCGGCCGCGGAACCGAACTGCTGGCGGACGATTTGACCCACGCCGAGACGCGGGCGGCCGTCGATTTGATCATCGAGCGCACCCGACAACTGCATGCCGCAGGCAAACCCAAGGAGGTGCTGACCGTGGATAATCACGCCGACGGCCCCTACTTGTATCTGCGCCTGCAAAAAGAAAACCCGCAGCGTGCCGAAGAAGTTCTTTCGTTATTGAAAATGAACGAGGGAAACAGTTCGGGACGCGGCATCGGCTGTATCAGTTGGGACGGTGAAGTCTATGCCGACCAGTTCTGGAGACATCACAGCTTCGGCAACGTGCGTGAAAGACCTTTTTCCAGGATATGGACGGAGCCGCAAGATCCGCTTCTGCTTCAACTCAAGGAAAAAAAGAACCATGTGCAGGGTCGCTGTGCCAACTGCCGCTGGCTGGATGTCTGCGGCGGCAATTTCCGCGTGCGCGCCGAAGCCGTCAGCGGCAACGTTTGGGCGCCGGACCCGGCCTGCTACTTGACCGACGAGGAGATCGCGCAAACGGTGTAGTTTTCCGTTGTCCGCTTTGCCCGTGTGCCCGTGCCGACACCAAGATGAAATTCAAATTGTCCAAAAGTCGATGATGCTCAGCTATTCAAAGATTATCGCTCACCACTGAGGAGACCCCAAATGCTGTTCCCCGATTACCGCCCCCGACGCATGCGCCGCAATGAAACCATTCGCCGCATGGTGCGGGAAACGCGGTTGCACGTCGATGATCTCATTCTGCCGCTGTTTGCCATAGAGGGCAAGGATATCAAAAATGCGATTCCCTCGATGCCGGGGCATTTTCAGCTTTCGATCGATCAGCTGATTAAAGCAGCCGAGCAAGCCCATGCGCTGGGTATCCCGGCGATTATTCTTTTTGGTATACCCAGCCGCAAGGACCCGTTGGGCACTCAGGCCTATGCCAAAGACGGCATCGTGCAAAGGGCCGTTCAAGCCGTCAAGGCAAAAATCCCCGATCTGATGGTCATAACCGATGTCTGCCTTTGTGAGTATACGGATCATGGCCATTGCGGGGTGGTGGAGGGCCAGACCATCGACAATGACGCCTCCCTGGACCTGCTCGCCCGCACCGCCCTGTCGCACGCCAAGGCGGGGGCCGATATGGTGGCGCCCTCGGATATGATGGACGGAAGGGTTACTGAAATCCGTGCCGCCCTTGATGAAGCCAATTTCAGCCATATCCCGATCATGTCGTATGCCGCCAAATATTGTTCCGCCTACTACGGCCCTTTTCGTGAAGCGGCTCAATCGGCGCCCCGCTTCGGCGATCGGCGTACCTATCAGATGGACCCGGCCAATGCCCGCGAGGCGCTGCGCGAAGTTTCCATGGATGTGGAGGAAGGCGCCGACATCATCATGATCAAACCCGCCCTGCCCTATCTGGATATCATTTGCCGGATTAAAGACGAGTTTGATCTGCCGGTGGCGGCGTACAATGTGAGCGGTGAATATGCCATGATCAAAGCCGCCGCTGAAAAAGGCTGGCTGGACGGCCAGAAGGCCATGCTGGAAACCTTAACTGCCATAAAACGTGCCGGAGCGGATATGATATTGACCTATTTTGCCGTAGAGGCGGCCCGAGCATTGAATGATTGAAGTGATGGTCTTCCACTTGAGCCTGTACTAAAGCAAAATAAAAGGATGGGTGGATTTTCATGATTAAAATCAAACAGGGTACAGGGTCGTCATCACGTAAAATCCCATAGATCCTGTGCCAAATGACGATGATCGCATCCATTCCTTTTCATAGATCACAAGGATCAGCCAACATGCACCACCCACCCCGCAATGAATCATCTGCCCACGGGCACTCCGCTCAAAGCGATTCCCTGCCGCCGCTGCGGCTGATCGCCTGGGAAACCACCCGCAACTGCAACCTGTCGTGCGTCCATTGTCGCGCATCGGCCACCTGCGGGCCTTATACGGGCGAATTGGATACGCAAGCCGCTTTTCGCCTCCTGGGCCAAATCGCCGAAGCGGGCAAACCGATCGTCATTCTAACCGGCGGCGAACCCTTGCTGAGAACCGACATCTTCGACATCGCCGCATACGGCACGGCCCAGGGATTGCGCATGGTCATGGCACCAAACGGCACCCTGCTCACGGCCCGGATCGCCGAAAAGCTGGCCGAGTCCGGCATCCAGCGCATCAGTATCAGCCTGGATGGGGCCGCCGCCGAGAGTCACGATGCCTTCCGCGGGGTACCGGGAGCTTTTGAGGGCGCCTTACGCGGTATCCAATACGCCAAAGGCGCTGGAATTGAGTTCCAGATCAACACCACCATCACCAAAACCAACTTGGATCAGATTCCGCGCATTCTGTCGCTGGCCGAACAGCTTGGCGCGGTGGCCCACCATATTTTCCTGCTGGTGCCCACCGGACGCGGAAAATATATTGTGGATCAAGAGATCGATGCCCGTGAATACGAAGAAACCTTGAATTGGTTTTACGATCAGCGCGACAAAACCAAATTGCAGTTGAAAGCGACCTGCGCGCCCCATTACCATCGTATTCTGCGTCAGAGGGCCAAGGCGCAAAATCAAGCCGTCACGTTTCAAACTCACGGACTGGATGCCGTCACCCGTGGCTGTCTGGCGGGCAGCGGCTTTTGTTTCGTGTCACATCGGGGTATTGTGCAACCCTGCGGATTCCTTGATTTGAATTGCGGCGATGTGACCCGGCAACCGTTTGGAGAGATATGGTGCAACTCACCCCATTTCAAGGTGCTTCGCGATTCCAGCCAACTCAAAGATAAATGCGGTATCTGCGAATTTCGGAAAGTATGCGGTGGGTGTCGGGCCAGGGCCTTTGAAGCCACCGGAGACTACATGACGGCCGAACCGCTCTGCCTTTATGAACCGGCCAAATGAGGTCCGGCTTGCCTGGACCCAGAGTGATGGAACGGGTCCGCAGTGAGCCAAACGCAGCCTTGCTTCCGGTACCCTGATCCTAGCCGTAGTCGTAATCGATTGAGGGCAACTTCAGCAGCAACAGGCGCTATTTCGAATTCAGTAGGATACGAGAGCAGGTTCGATTACGACTACGGCTATGATCACGAAACACACCCGGCCGCCGGAATGCGGCGCATCCCGGGACAAAACCGGTCGGCGGCCTATCCGAACACAGGCCAACGACCGGTTTTGATTAATTTTTCTTTGCGTTTATCCAACCACTGAACCATATCGCCGATCATTTGCAAAGCACCATTTTTTCGCAGATAATCAAATTTATCCGATTCCATGGACAATGGATCGAATTCAAAACCACTGTGTTTCCCGGAAGCCAGGTCATTGGCCGTTTTCAAATAGTACAAGGCCTTCTCCTTTTCGGCCGCATACAGCAGTCTTTCCCAGCGATCCAGCAAAAGCCAATATTTTGAGGGAAGATGTTCATTTCCGAATTCGAACCGTCTTTGGGTCCCCCCATTTTCCCTCTTGTGATTCATGGCCACAATCAAGGTGTGGTTGAAGAATGCGTCCCAAGCCATTTGATTTAAAGGGTTGAATGTATTTCCATCGAATCCGTAACACAGCATGATATCATCAATTTTTTTTCCCCAAAAGAAGGCCACCCATCTTCTGGACTCGCGATACCCAAAAATTCGTTCGAGACCGGGTGGCGTATGTTCGGTGAACAACTCAATTGGATGCTCTTCTCTCATGACGACTTTTTCCCTTAAAGAGTCAGTCGGGGATGGGTTAGTGGAAATCATCAGATCCTCTTTGCACAGTAAGATGTAAAATTTTAACGCCCTCTGGGAAGGTGGTATCTCGAGAATGAGGGCAATCCCCGCAGATTGAGAACAGCACCGGTGAACGCGGACAACTGACCTGAATAGGGGTTTAAATCTGTAAAAGCAATCAACATACCGATCCACCGTTCTGGCCCAAATTTTTTTTCCTTGTGAATCCACATGGATGCATTACCACAACAGCGAAATCATGCTGTCCGGCGAAATTTCGCACTTTTGTTTTTGCGAAGTTTCGCGATCCATATTAGATTTTAGGCAACATTCTTGATGACGATCGCAGAGAGTCCCACCCCCGTCCCTCCGAATGGGCGGAGTCCAAGTCATTTGTTTTCATAATGGATTCCTACTAATATATCCTCGTACGAAGCAGTGGACGGAAAAGAGGCAAAAGGTTTGTGCTCTTTACGACCGCATCCACGGCACTTTTATCTTAATTTTATTTGGAGGTAGCCCGATGAAAATGGATATGGACAGAATTGCAATCACCGGCATGGGCGTAATTTCACCAATTGGCAATAACCTGGAGGATTTCTGGGAGAATCTGATCAACGGCCGCTGCGGCATCCGTACCATCAGAGGCTTCGACGTGACCGGATTACGCACGCAGATAGGCGGGGAAGTTGACAACTTTTCGCCAACCGATTATATGGATCTCAAGACTGCCAAACGCTGCGCCCGCTTCACCCAGTTCGCACTGGCAGCTGTAGATCAGGCAATTCGCGATGCGGGGGTGGAAATCAATCAACAATCACGACAAAATATCGGGATATATGTCGGCTCAAGCACATGCAGTTTGGTAGACCAAGAAAAACTACCAAAAACAGCATTAAAAGCATGGCCGATTTTCGCATCCCTTCGTGATTGCAACCATTCAACGGCTTACAATATTGCTTGCTTCTACAATCTGACCGGTCCGACCATGACACTGACTTCGGCCTGCAATTCAAGCTCTAACGCACTAGAGATTGCTATGGATCAGATGCGCTTGTCCAAGATCTCTAAAGCCATTGTCATCGGCACAGAGGCCCTTAGTCAAATGGCTTACCAAACCCTTGCTCTCAGTCAGGGCATGTCTAGACGGAACGAGGCGCCGGAAAAAGCCTCACGGCCTTTTGATCGTGAACGCGACGGATTTGTGGTTTCGGAGGGATCTGGGGCCATTATCCTTGAGAAACTGACCGATGCCGCAAAGAGAGGAGTCAAGCCGTATGCGGTGCTGGCTGGCTGTGCCAGCACCAATGACGGTTATTCCATATATAAATGTGAACCATCAGGCCAAGAGATCAGTCGCGCAATGCACCAAGCATTGACCTATGCAAAAAAGGACAAGTCCCAAATTTCTTATGTCTCAGCTCATGGTCCCTCCATGCCGGATACTGACCGGGCTGAGACCCTGGCAATTAAACGCACGTTCGGCCTAGGATCGTCTGAATTGAAAATATCCTCGATCAAGGGAGCGTTGGGTTCTCCGCTTGGAGCTACCAATATCTTGCAGGTGATTGCGACAAGCAAATCTATTGCTGAGAGTGTTATACCGCCTACCATCAATCTGGAACACCCCGACGATGTGTGCGATCTTGACTATGTGCCCCGCGATGCCCGCGAAATGACAATCAACTGCGCCATAATCAACTCTCACGCATATGGGGGCGGCAACACTTCCGTTGTGCTTGAAAAAATTTGATGTTTTTACACAATCGGTTTTATCAGTATGCGTTACATGTAAACGCAAATAGCATATATCATCTCTCAAATAGGGAGATTCATAATTAGCTGAATTCCTGCTTCAGAAAGAAGCACACAGGATGGTAGGAAAACAATTAGAGCTTTTTGCGGGCCTTTTCTAAAACTCAAAATCATCTAAAGGAGTTCGTAAATGTCTTTATTTAGCTTGCCTTCCCTGTGTGCTTCAATCGCGCTTGTTTTTTTAATTTTTTATGCCTTCGCCAGAGGTCCCAAAAGCGCCTTGGTGAATGTTCTATTGTCCTCAATATTTTTTTCCATGGCGTATATGGTATGCGAGTTTTTATTGATAAATACGGCGAGCAGATCGACGGCCTTAGTATGGGATAAAATCATTTATTTTTCTATATCCATCTCAACTGCTAACTATCTACATCTGGCTCTTATTTACCCCAAACCGTTCAAGTTCATGCAATCATGCAGTTATATATTAGCTCTCATATATCTGCCGGCGGTGTTTTTTATCGCTTTTCTGCCCACTGATTATTTTATTGCCGGAATGCAGCCTGAATATTGGGGTTGGGGTAAAGAAGAAGGACCTTTATACAACTATTTCCGTTTTTATCTAGCGATTTACTTCACCACGTGTATCTTGTCATTTGCCATCAAGCGTCGTCATGCCGATCCTAAAATGAAAAACGGTCTTGCACTTTTTCTAATAGCATATCTGGTACCTGCTGCTGTTACAGGGGTGGTTACCTTTACTTTACAACCCATGGGAATCAATAAATTCAATATCATGGTTCATCCGTTGGCCATCATTTTTTCAGTTTGTTTCCACACCTATGCCATCATAAGGCAACATCTACTTTATGATATCCAGCTTTTGCTCGCTCCAGCCATCAAAACCGGCAAATACCATTTCCACCAGAAGATGAAAGCGCTTATCCATAATATCCACGGCCACGATTTTGATTACAAACAACTTGTCCGGATGCTCAATGATACGCTCAAGTGTGCCGTAGGATTGAATATCAATGGCAAGCCGGTGGCGGCCTGCGGAGGAGATGACGCTTTCTTACAATTTAAATTGGAGGAATTGGATCAGGAAATTGTACAGTTGCAAACTCTTGGAAAAATGGGACACGAAGAGTTGCAGCTGTTGTCGCAGGCCACCTTCGAAAATTTCGAGACCATTCACGCTCACTTGGAAAAATGCGGCATCGAGGCCATCCTGCCCATTTATGACGACGGACAAATCCTCGGCACGCTCAAATTCGGCAAGGGCTTTTCGGAGAAGATTTACAGCAAGCAGGATTTTCAACTCATCTCGGCCCTATGGACCCAGCTCGTGGTGGCTTTGAAATACATCCGCAAGCTCGAGGAGCAGGTTGCCCTGAAAGACAACCTGATTGAAAAGCTGAATCAGAAGATCCAATTGCAGGAAGACCATGCGCTACCTTTCAGAAGCCATCGGACTCTGGTGCCAAACGAAACAGCCCGGGCGGTATTCATCAGCAAAACGGATGACCTCGTGTTGGGAATGCCGGATGTAAAAAAATACAGTGTCCTGAATGAGGCCCTCAAAGACAAAAATGCCGGCCTGTTCATATTGGATGGTCGGGATGGAATTCTCAGGAAGGGTCTGGAGCTGAAGGATTTACCGAAGCCGCTGATCATCATCGGCACGTATCAAGATGTGCCGGATGCCCTGAAAGACCGTTTGATCGACGTTGTTGCACCAGACCGGATTGAAGAAAGGCTGCGACCCGCCGTGCATTTCCTGCTCGGCCTGCACCAGGCCGTCCGGTTCAAAGTCAATGGGAATCATTTTGTATCGGCTTCTCCGAAGGTGTTGGGCGTGCTGGCGCGGATTCAGCAGGCGGCAAAAGAGGCCCGAACGATGTTGGTGACCGGTGAGACCGGCACCGGCAAGGAGTTGATCGCTTGCTATATTGGACAGACCTGCCGGAAGAAGATCATCAGCGTCAACTGCGCCGCCATCAGCACCGGGTTGTTCGAGAGCGCCTTCTGCGGGCACGAGAAAGGCGCCTTTACCGGCGCAGACCAATGCCACCGCGGTTATTTGGAACAGGCCGACAAGGCCATTCTCTTTCTGGACGAGATCAGCGAACTGCCTTTGGACTTGCAGGCCAAATTATTGCGCATCATAGAAGGTGCGCCTTTTCAACGCCTGGGCGGACGCCTTTTTATTCACCCGGATGTTCAATTCATCTGTGCCACCAATCGCGATCTGAAGCAATTGGTCAAGGCAGGCAAGT